>DAHUYF010000123.1 GCA_027315365.1 Rhodospirillales bacterium
GTGGCGCGAGGCGGAGGGCTACCAGGCGCCGCAGGGGGCGGTGGAGGAGCTGCTGGCGGCGCTGTGGGCCGAGCTGCTCGGCCTCGAGCGCGTCGGCCGCCACGACAACTTCTTCGATCTCGGCGGCCATTCGCTGCTGGCAATGCAATTCGTCCACCGCTGCCGCGAGCTTCCGGGCATCACGCTGTCGCTGCGTGGCCTGTTCGAGCATCCCACCCTGACGGAGCTGGCGCGGCATGTCGCGCAGCCGGCCGACCGCCGGCGGTTCTCCCATCTGGTGCCGCTGCAACAGGGCGACAGGCGGCCGGCGCTCTTCTGCGTCCATCCCGCCGGCGGCGCCGTCTTCTGCTATCTGCCGCTCGCCGCCGCGCTCGGGCGCCACCAGGCGGTTTATGGCTTGCAGGCGACCGGCCCGGATCCCGGCGCGATCGCCGCCCAATCGATCGAACAGATGGCGCGCGACTATCTGGACGAGATCCGTGCGATCCAGCCGGACGGCCCCTACCACCTGCTGGGCTGGTCGTTCGGCGGCCTCGTCGCCTATGAGATGGCCTGTCAGCTCCAGGCCGCGGGCGAGGAGGTCGCGCTCCTGGCGCTGCTTGATACCCCGCTGCAGCAGCCGGAGAGCGAGGGCGCCGAGATCACCGATGCCGGCATCATCGACGCGCTGATCGACGTCCTCGGCCTCGAGAAGATCATTCCCGGAGTCACACGGACGATCACCGATCTCGGCAGTTTCGTCGACGCCGCGCGGCACAGCGGCGTCTGGCCGGCGGATTTCTCGACCGCGCAGGCGGCGGAGCTCATCGAGCTGTTCAAGCTCAACGTCGAGCAAGGCTCGCGCTACCGTGCCGGCCGGTACCGCGGCTCTCTCCTCCTCTTCAGGGCGATGGAGACCCCCGGCGACAATGACCGCTATTTCGACTGGTCCGCCAAGGTCGAGGGTGACATCCGGGTGGTGCCGCTGCAATGCACGCACAACCGCGTGCCACAGGAGCCCCATGTCGGCGACATCGTCCGAGCCCTGCGGCCGCTTCTGACGGCGCCGCGCGGCTTCCCGCGGTCCGGACGTCCCTCGAAGCGATAGGCGCGGCCGGGCGGCGGCTCAGGCCACCATCCGGCCGAATTCCATTTTGAAGCGGTGGTCGGCGACGTCGAAATAGCGGTCGTCATGGGTGACGCAGATGACGACCTTTCCCCGGGCTTTGAGGCCCGGCAGGATCTCCTCGTAGAACTTGCGCCGGAAGGAAGGATCCTGATCGGCCGCCCATTCGTCGAAGATGACGACGGGCTTGTCCTCGAGCAGCGTGACGATCATCGCCAGGCGTTTGCGCTGGCCGGTCGAGAGATTGATGGTGGTGAAGCTGTCGCCGCGAATTGTCGTCTTCTGGTCGAGCTGCATGTAGCGCAGCAGCTCGGCAATCCGGTCGGGGTCCTGCTCGCCCAGCCCGTAGAGGCGGCGGAACAGATGGAAGTCGGAGAAGATGATCGAGATCTGGTCACGGATCCAGGCTTCCGTCGCCGTCGAGAACGGCGTCCCCCCGAGCAGGACGCGGCCGCTGTCGGGCCGATAGAGGCCGACCATCAGCTTCATCAGCGTGGTCTTGCCCGAGCCGTTGCCGCCGGTGATGAAGACGATCTCGCCGGGGCGCGCGACGAAATCGATCGGACCGACGGTGAACGCTTCGCTGCCGGCGTTCGAATAGGTGAAGGTGGCGCCCTCCAGCCGCAGTTCCGGCTGAACCGCCGGCGGCCGGGCATCCTCCGCCTCGGCCGGCATCGACGTCGGCGCCGCGCTGCTGAGCTGCGCATCCAGTCCCAGCAGGCGCTCCATCGAAGCGTTGGCCGTGGCGAGCGACGGGATCGCCTGGACGATCATCGAGATCGGACCGATGAGGAACAGGATCGCCGTGGTGATCTTCACCAGGTCCGACGAGGCGACGGTACTGAAGGCAGGCACGGCGAACACCACGGTCGCCAGCAGCAGATAGAAGGTCGATTGCGCGAAGACGAACTCCCCGGCGGAGCCGCGCGCCGTCTCCTGCTTCAGGCCGGTGGCTTCCGCCGAGAGATGCTCGATGGTCTGTGCCAGCGCCGCACCGCGCGCCCGGCTCATCTTCACTTCCTTGAAGCCGCTGAGCAGATCGTCGAGGCCATCGAACACCTCGGCGTCCTGCGCCGCCGTCTGCCGCAACCGCTGGCGCAACCGCTCCGACCGGCGCAGGAAGATCGATACCGCAAAGAACGCCGCCATCGCCGTCAGCACCAACGCGGTCAGCGACAGATACGCCACATAGCCCGTCACGAACAGCAGCAACAGGCTCGCCTGCCCCGCCGCGACGAAACCCGGCGCCAGGTTGGAGATGGCGACCGGCTCCTTGGCGATGGTGGTAAGCACGTCCGACGGCACCAGCCGCTCGATCCGCGCGAGCTCGGAATGTCGCACCTTCTCGATGAGCCTGATGCGGAGATCGTTGACGATGCGCTCGATCTCGCACATCGCCACCGACATGACGTAGCGCTGGGTGATGATATAGACGGCCAGGCACAGGCAGAACATGATCAGCAGATGCAGATCCGGGCCGCCCTGACCTGCATGCTGGGCGGCGGCGTTGATCGTACTCAGGATCAGCGCGTTGGTGCCGCCGGCAAGGCACATCATGAACGCCATGCGCGATGGCGGGATCGAATTCTCCCTGCGGAGGGTCGTGACGATCAGCACGGTGGGAGGGCCCGACGGTTGCCGGTCGCGGACCGCATGACTATGACGCCGGCGAGGACGGCCGCTGGCGACTGCGTCTCTGGCGCTCGGTCGGCCGCGTCAGCTGCAGGATCAGAATGACGACGATGGGACTGAACAGCAGCGAGAAGAAGAAGGCGGCGAAGAAGCCCATCGAGCGGCGCGAGCCGACCAAGCCCACGAGAATGCAGGCCAGCAGGTAGATGATGATGATGAAGATCGGCTCCATGGCCGACTGCCGCTACCTGCCTCGGTACCGTCGATGCGTCAGGCGACAGCCTGCTTGGACGAGGACTTCTTCGCCTCTTCCCGCGCCTCGTTGAACTCCTTGGCGATCTCTTCCTTCTTGGCCTCGGTGTCGAAATCGAGCAGACTGCCGCCGCCGGCGAAGTGCTGGGCGAAGACCTTGCCGACCGCATAGGTCGCCGCCGAGGCGAAGCCCGGCATCGCGGCGATCGCGATCACCGGGCCGACGATCGGGATCACCTTGGCCATCGAGAAGAGGTAGCCCGACGAGCCGACCGACAGCAGGTACGGCAGAATGCTGCCGGCGATGCCGCCGGACACCGCCCTGACGCGGACATCGGGGAACTCGACCCCGTAGACCTTGGCCAGGTCGCGGATCATCTTGACCTGGACCGCGGCAATGGCGCCGATGTCGACGAGGGGGATCGGAATGAGGCCGGCGCCCGCGGACCAGGCGGAAGACCGCCGCACGATGCTCATAGCCTCGGCCATACGATCGTCCATAGACTTCCCCGTTTGTGAGTTCATTTCATTGATAAACTATCACATGCGCCCTGGCGCGGCAACCGCACCAGCGCCGCGCGGGTCCGGTCAGATGCCTCCGGCAGGCGCCCGGAATGCGGACCTTGGGGCGAACCGCCGGCCGTATCCAAAGCGGCGGACAGACCGTAGTATAAGCTTCACCCTGCTGCGCATCAGAGTAGGAGCGTTCGGTGACCACCGTTTTCAGCCGCTTGTTCTCGCCGGTCGGCGCGGCCTACGCCCGCATTGTCGACTGGATCGACGATCATCTGCTGTCGCTCGGCCTCGGCGGTCTGCTCGTCCTGCTGATCCTCGCCGTGCTGTCGCCGCGCATGTTCATCACCATCCCCGCCGGCCACGAAGGCGCGCTGTTCAGGCGCTTCCAAGGCGGCACCGACGTCGAGCAGGCCTACGACGAAGGCTTCCACGTCGTCTGGCCATGGAACACGATGTACATCTACGACGTGCGCTTTCAGAATCAGTCCTCCACCTTCGACGCCCATACCTCCGACGGCCTCAACCTTGTCGCCGACGTGGCGTTCCGCTTCCGCGTGACGCGGCGCAACGTGCCGCTGCTGCACAAGTACATCGGCCCCGATTACGTACAGAAACTCATCCTGCCGAGCCTGGGCGCTCGCGTCCGCGAGGAGGTGTCGCGCCACACGCCCGAGGAGGTCTATTCGACCAAGCGCCTGGAGATCCAGCAGCGCATCCGCGACGGCATGCGCCGCGAGTTCGAGATGGACCCCGAGGCCGACACGCTGCTGCAGCGCGTCGAGTTCGTCGAACTCGACGAGATATTCCTGCGCGACGTAGAGCTGCCGGAGTCGCTGCAGAAATCCATGATCGAGAAGAATCAGCAGCTGCAAATGATGCTCGAATACGACTATCGCATCGAGCGCGAGAAGAAGGAGAGCGAGCGCAAGCGAATCGAGGCGGAGGGCATCCGCCAGTTCCAGGACATCGTCAAGGACGGCATCACCGACCGGTACCTCATGTGGAAGGGAATCGACGCCACGCTGCAGCTCGCGCAATCATCCAACTCCAAGGTCATCGTCATCGGCAACAGCAAGACCGGATTGCCGATCCTGCTCGGCAACCTCGATACGACGCTGACGCCGCCCGCGGGCCAGCCGCCGTCAAGCGCCGAGAGCAAACCCTCGCTGACGCCCCTCACCAACACGCCGGAATCCACCCCCTCCGCCAAAGGCGCCGAGTCGGCGAATGTCGCGCCCGCCCTGCCGCTACCGGGCGATCTCGGCGGCAGCGGCGACAAGCCGACATCGGGGATGGCGCTGCCGCCGACGGCCAACACGCCGACGACGGAGCACAAATCGGCGACGAAGGCCCTGCCCGCGGCGAAATAAGCCCGTCTCGGTCTACCCAGCGGCGGCCGGCTGGTGTATCGTTGCGGGGTTCCCTTGAAAAAGGAGAATCCATGAAGCCTTCTCTGCTCGTCGCTTCGGCGGTCGCGGCGACCGTTGCCGCGTCCACCTCCGGGACGGCCGGCCCCGCCCCCGATCCGATCTATCGGGCGGAAAAATGCTACGGCGTGAACGTAGCCGGCGGGAACGACTGCGGCGCACGCGTGCACAGCTGCGCCGGCCAGGCGACGCTCAGCAAGGACCCGAATTCGTGGATCTACGTGCCGGTCGGCACCTGCGCCAAGATCGCCGGCGGCAGCACGAAGCCGAGATCAAGTTGACCGGCGCCGCCGCAGCCACATCACCGAGCATGCTGCCATGACCAAAACGCTCCCCCGCCTGCGCAACCCGACGCTCGACGACATCAAGCGCACCGCGACCGCGGCGACGCCGCAAACCCGCGACCCGCCGCAACCTCCGCCGGAAGCGACGCCCGCGCCGGAAGCCGCCGTAGCGGGCCGCTCTCTGGCGGTCGTCGAGGGACCGAGCAGCGAGGAGGAGCGGCGCCTCAAGGCGGCGCACGAGATCCTGTCGCATTACCGCCGGTGGACGATCGCCGCCGCGGCGGCGCCGCTCCCGCTGGCCGACGCGGCGATGGTCTCCGGCGTTCAGCTGCGCATGATCTCGCGCCTGGCGCGACTCTACGGCGTCCCCTTCGAGCGCGTGCGCGTGGGCTCGCTGCTCTCCTCCCTGATGGGCGGCTGGACGCCTTTCACCATCACCACCAGCGTCGTCGGCGCGGCAGCGCGGTTTGTGCCCGGCATCGGCACCTTGATAGGAGTTGCGACCTCGATCGGCACGTCGACCCTCGCCACCGAGACGATCGGCAAGATCTTCATCCGGCATTTCGAGGACGGGGGCACCTTCCTCGATTTCGAACCCAAAAAGTACCGCCAGGCGCTCGATCGGACGAAAGCCGCCGGCAGGCGCGGCCGGTGAGCGGCGCCACGCCGCGGCGCGGAGGATAGCGTGCGGAACGGGACCGGAGCGATCGTCGTCATGGCCACGCTGAAGGGCGGCAGCGGCAAGAGCACGGCTGCCGCCTGCCTCGCCGCACACTGCCAGCTCGGCGGGGTGCGCGCCGCCATGATCGACGCCGACCCCCAGGCAAGCCTGCTGCACTGGCAGGGTCTTGGCGATCCGCCGCTGGATTTGCCGATCATCGCCGACACGTCCGAAGCGGTGGCGCAGCGCGCGCGAGAGTTGGCGCGCGACGTCGACCTCGTCGTCATCGACACTGCGGGTTTTCGCAACCGCACGATGATCGAGGCGCTATCGGTGGCGGATATGGCGGTGGTGCCGATCAAGGCCTCGCCGCTCGACATCGCGGCGGCGATCGATACGGTCCGGCTGATCGAAGAGGTGAACGCCACCGAGGAACGCCGCGCGCGACCGATGTCCTATCGCCTGCTGCTGACCCAGGTAACGGTAGGCAGCGCCGTCGCCCGGCATGTACGCGAGGAGCTGGCGCAATCCGGCTACGCGCTGTTCGCGGCAGAGCTCGCCAACCGGGTCGTCTATGCCGAGGCGAGCCTCGTCGGACGCATGCCGATCCACATCGACGCCGAGAGCGCCGCTGCGCGCGACGGCGAGGCCTTCGCCCGCGAAGTTCGGCTCGCGCTCGGCTGGTGAGCCCGACCGGGCGGCGAGGCGGTCGACGCATGGCATGGCACACACTGCGCGTTCTCTGGCTGACCTGTCCGGCGCTTCTCGGCACCGGTCTCGCTCCCGCCGCGCGCGCCGAGGCACCCGTGCACGTCCCGACCTGCGCACTGTTCCTCGATTTCGGCGCGCGCTGGGTCGGACTTGACGAGGCGGTTGCGGCGGAGGTGCTGGGGCTGCCGCTCTACGCGCTGACCGACGCCGATATCGACCTCGTTGCCAAGGGCCTGCAGGCCTGCCTGGCGAAGGCCGACACGCCGGAAGCGAAGGCGGTGCTGGAGGAGGACATGAAGCACATGTCGTCCCTGACCGCGGCCCGCAACCGCGTGCGCCGCGCCTTTGCGGATTTCCAAGCGGCAAAGAAGCAGGCGCAGCCCAAGCTGGAGCAGCTCGCGGCCCGGATCGACGACTTGCCGCCAACGCCGCGCAGCCGCGGCGCGGTCGACGACGCCGAGGCGACCGTGTCGGCGATCTTCTTCGAACTCGAGCAGAAGCGTCTGAGGGCGCAGGTCAAGCAGCCGCTGGCCGACGACGACCCGGCTTATGCCCGGGCGGTGGCGGCGATTGCCCGCAAGCACGAGGCCTATGCCGAGCAGGCGCGGCAGGAAGTGCTCGGCATGGCGCAGGGCGCTCTCGACCAGCACGGCGCCGAGGTCGCCCGCCTCGACTTTCCGCCCGCGGCGCTCGACGCGACGATCATCCTTCAGAACATCGACGCCGGGCGGCCGGTGCGCTGGCTAACGCTGCGCCAATGGGCGGCGCTGGTGTTCGGCAACCCCGAGAACACCGCGCTCAAGGTCGCACGCGGGGAGACGGGTGCGCCCGCCGACATCAAGATCGAAGTGGTGCGACCGGGCTACAGCCGGGCGGAGTTCGCCTTCCGGCAGGACGGACACGACCTGTTGCTGGTGCAGAGCGGCGTCGATGGGCGTCTCGGCGATATCGATACGCTCGATAAGCGGCGCGAGGCGAACGACCTGCTGCTGGCGGTCGTGCAGCAGCGCTAGCGGTCGCCGACGCCCCCCTGCCGGCGCCGGACGGCCCGCTTCGCGATGCGGCCGGAGTGAGCTAGCATGAAGGCCGGGAGGGCCCATGACGACCCAATCGCGTTACCGCGAGCCCCCGCGAGAGATGGCCTGGAGCCTGCGTGCGTCGCAGCAGACGGCCTTTCGCTGGGAATACGACGACGGCCGCGCCGAGCTGCTGGCGCTCTACGACAAGGGCAAGCGCCAGCAGTGGAACGCGCAGGAGCGCATCGACTGGTCGCGCGACCTCGATCCCGACAACCCGATGCAACTGCCGGACGAGACCATCTCGCTCAACGGCTCCGATCTCTGGAACAGGCTCTCGCCGAAGCAAGTGGCGCAGTTCCGCCGTCACTCGCAGGCCTGGCAGATCTCGCAATTCCTCCACGGCGAGCAAGGCGCGCTCATCTGCGCGGCCAAGATCGTGCAGCAGGTGGAGAAGATCGACGCGAAATTCTATGCCGCCACGCAGGTGATCGACGAAGCGCGGCATGTCGAGGCCTATGCGCGGCTGCTGCATGAGAAGTTCGACATGGTATTCCCGGTGAACGGCCCGCTGCAGGCGCTGCTGCAGGACGTGATCGAGCGCAAGGAGTGGGATTTCACCTATCTCGGCATGCAGGTGGTGATCGAGGGTTTGGCGCTGGCCTCCTTCCAGAGCATCCGCGACAAGGCACAGAATCCGCTGGCGGCGCAGGTCAATGCCTATGTCATGCAGGACGAGGCGCGGCACGTCGCCTTCGGACGGCTGGCACTGCGCGACTATTACCCGGCGCTGACCGAGGCGGAGCGCGACCGGCGCGAGGAGTTCCTGGTGGAAGCCTGCTATCTCATGCGCGACCGCATGGACCCCTCCGACGTCTGGGCATCGGTCGGGCTCGACGTCAAGGAATGCCGTGCCGTGCACGAAGCGGCGCTCGCCACGCACAAGTTCCGCTCGCGCCTGTTCAGCCGCATCGTGCCGACGGTGCGGGATATCGGACTGTGGGGACCGCGCGTGCGCAACGCCTTCGAGGATCTCGGCGCGATGAAATTCGCCGATCGCGACAGCGCCGCCATGCTCGAGGAGGACAACCGCGTCGCCGAAGAGTTCGACGCCCGGCGCTTCGTCGATGCCGCGATCGAGGGCGCGGCGCCGCGGCCATGACGATCAAGGGCAAAGCCTATATCGCCGGCGCCTACGAGCACCCGACCCGCCACGCGCCGGACAAGTCGCTGGCGCAGCTCCACGCCGAGGTCGCCAAGGGCGCGCTCGAGGATGCCGGCCTCGGCAAGGCCGATATCGACGGCTATTTCTGCGCCGGCGACGCGCCCGGCCTCGGGCCGCTGTCGATGATCGACTATATGGGCCTCAGGGTCCGCCACATGGATTCGACCGAGACCGGCGGCTCCTCCTACGCGATCCATGTCGCCCACGCGGCGCAGGCGATCGCCGCGGGCAAATGCTCGGTGGCGCTGATCACGCTTGCCGGCCGCCCGCGCGCAGAGGGCATGGCCACCGGCACCGCGCCGCGTACCTACAGCGCCGCCGCCCCCGATGTCGGCTTCGAAGCGCCCTACGCGCCGGTCGTCGCCAACATGTACGCCATGTGCGCGATGCGCCACATGCATCAATACGGCACCACCAGCGAACAGCTTGCCTGGATCAAGGTTGCGGCATCGCACCACGCGCAGCACAATCCGCACGCTCTGCTGCGCGAGGTCGTCACCGTCGAGGACGTGGTCAACTCGCCGATGATCGCCGACCCGCTGCATCGGCTCGACTGCTGCGTCATCACCGACGGCGGCGGTGCGCTCATCGTCGTGGCGCCCGAGGTAGCGAAGAGCCTGAAGCGGCCGAAGGTCAAGCTGCTCGGCGCGGGCGAGGCGTCCAAGAACCAGGTGGGCGGCCGGATCGACCTGACCTATTCCGGCGCAGTCTGGTCGGGGCCGCGGGCCTTCGCCGAGGCCGGGGTTGTGCCCGGCGACATCAAATACGTTTCGATCTACGACAGCTTCACCATCACCGTGCTCATGACGCTCGAGGATATGGGGTTCTGCGAGAAGGGCCAAGGCGGGCGCTTCGTGGCCGACGGCGCGCTGATCTCGGGTAGCGGCAGGCTGCCGTTCAACACCGATGGCGGCGGACTCTGCAACAATCATCCCGGCAACCGCGGCAGTATGACCAAGGTGATCGAGGCGGTGCGCCAGCTGCGCGGCGAGGCGCATCCGCGCGTCCAGGTCAAGAATTGCGACCTGGCGCTCGCGCATGGCACCGGCGGCTCGCTCGGCACGCGTCACGGCAGCGCCACCCTCATCCTGGAGAGGGAGTAGCGCCGATGCCACAGCAGGAACGGGTGATCGCCGCGCCGCCGGTCAACCCCGAAACCAAGCCGTTCTGGGATGCCGCCGCCGAAGGCCGGCTGCTGATCAAGAAATGCCTGGCCTGCGGCGAATGGCACTACTATCCGCGGACGATCTGCCCGTTCTGCTTCAGCGACCGGACGGAATGGGAGCCGGCCTCGGGCCGCGGCACGATCTATTCCTACAGCGTGATGCGGCGCGCGCCGGTCCCCTACGCGATCGCCTATGTGACGCTCGAGGAAGGCGTGACCATGATGACCAACATCGTTGATTGCGACCTCGACCGGATCCGCATCGGCGGCAAAGTCTCGCTGGTATTCAAGCCCAGCGACGGCGGGCCGCCGGTGCCGATGTTCACGCTGCGCGCCTAGGCGCCCGGCCTTTCACGAGCAGGAGACGACCCATGGCTTCGAACACTGCCTCCGCCGCCCAGCGGCTGCGCGCACTGCTGCAACGCGACGGGCTGCTGATCGCACCCGGCGCCTATGACTGCATCGGCGCGCGCGTCATCGAGCAGGCGGACTTCGCCGCCGTCTACATGACCGGCGCCGGCACGGCGGCCACGCTCGGATATCCCGATTACGGCCTCGTCACCATGAGCGAGATGGCCGAGAATGCCGGCCGGCTCGCCGCGGCGGTGCGGGTGCCGGTGATTGCCGACGCCGACACCGGCTACGGAAACGAGCTCAACGTCACCCGCACGGTGCGCGAATACGAGAGGCGCGGCGTCGCCGGCCTCCATATCGAGGACCAGGGCTTTCCCAAGAAATGCGGCCACCTCGACAACAAGACGGTGATCCCGCTCGACGATTACCTTGCCAAAATCCGCGCTGCCGCCGCCGCCAAAGCCGATCCCGACTTCCTGCTGATCGCGCGCACCGATGCGCGCGCGGTGGTGGGATTCGACGAGGCGGTGCGGCGGATGAACGCGGCGCTGGCCGCCGGCGCCGATATGGCGTTCCTCGAGGCGCCGCAGACACGCGAGGAGGTCGAGGCGGTGCCGAAGCTGGTCCGCGGCCCCTGCCTGCTCAACGTCGTCTCCGGCGGCAAGACGCCGGTGCTGGATCTGGCCGATGCCGAGCGGCTGGGATTCAAGTTGGCGATCCTCCCGGGCATCCTGTTCCAGACCGCGATGGACGCCTTCGACATGGCGCTGGCCGAGGTCAAGACGCGGCGCCGCCACCCCGAGATGAAGGTGAGCCTCAAGGAGAAGTTCCGCCGCGTCGGTGCCGAGGAATGGGACACGCTGCGCGACCGCTTCAAGACGCCCGCCGCGGAGCGTGCCGCCGAATAATGGCGGCGCCGAGGCCGGGATGAACATGCCCGCCGTCGCCTTGCCCCTCGCCAGCGGCAGGGTGGAGCTCTGGCTGACGGCGACGGCAGCGGTGGGCGCGGCGCTGCGACCGCGCTATGCGCAGCTCCTCGACGCCGGCGAGCAGGCACGCTGGCAACGCTTCCGCGTCGACGGTGCGCGCGACCAGTACCTCATCGGCCGGGCACTCTTGCGCACCACCCTGTCGCGCTATGCCGAGGTGGCGGAAACGGACTGGCGGTTCGAGACCAACGCCTATGGCTGTCCCTTCGTAGCCTCGCCGGCCGCGTGCCGCGATCTCCGCTTCAACCTCTCCCATACCGACGGGCTGGTCGCCTGTGCGGTGACGCGCCAGGGCGAGGTCGGCATCGATGTCGAGAATACCAAGCGCACCGTCGACCCGCTGGAGCTTGCGCCCATGGTCTTCGCGGCCGCCGAGATCGCCGATCTCGCGGCGATCCCCCCCGAGGGCCGGCACGCGCGGTTCTTCTCGTATTGGACGCTCAAGGAATCCTACATCAAGGCGCGCGGCATGGGGCTGTCGCTGCCGCTCGATGGGTTCTGGTTCGAGCTCGACGGCGACAGGCCGCGCATCCGGTTCGCCGCGACCTGCCCCGATCGATCCGAACGCTGGTACTTCGAGCAGCGCCAGCCGACCGCAAGCCACAAGCTCGCACTCGCGGTCTCGATGCACCAAGAAGCGGCGCCGGCGATCCGCCAGCGCTGGGTGGTGCCGCTCGCGACGAGCTGAAGCCGGCCACGCGCGGCATGCACGCCAGCACCTTGGCGCGCGCTCACTGCTTGCCCTTGAGGCGGAGGATGTAGTCGACCACCTCGTCGATCTCCTCGGGCTTGAGCTTGACGTCCGGCATGTCGCGATGCGAGGTCGCGAGAGACGCGCGCAGCGACGCTGCCGTCGTCGAGGGCCGAGCCGCGATCTCGGTGAAGCTCGGAATCCCTGAAAACGGGCCGACCCGCTGTCCCGGCTCCACGGCGTGACAACTCGCGCACCAGGCACGCGCGATCGCATGGCCCAGGTCGAGGTCGAGCCGCAGCCTGGCGTCGGCACCGACAGCGACAAGCAGCAGGAGCGCTAGCGACGCGACGAAGGCAGATCTCATCGCGTGCCCGGCCGGGAGCCCGCCGACCAGCGCCAGCGGGCGGGCCGCCCTCGGCCGGCCGTCGCATCGGCACTGGACGACCGGCGGATGCCGGCGCCGTCGAGATCGAGGTTGGTCGACAGCAGCTCCAGCAGATCGCGCAGTCCGAGGACGCCGATCAGCCGCCCCTTCCCGACGACGAAGAGGCGGGTGATGCCGCTGCGCTGCATCCGCGTCAGCGCCGCCATCGCGTCGAGAGCCGGATCGACCACCTCCTCGTCCCGGCAAGGGACGGCAATCTCCGCCACCGGCACGCTTGGCCAGAGCGAGCGGTCGATCGCCGCCGCCTGCTGCGTTCCCACCTGGCCGACCAACGCGCCGTTCCGGATCACCGGGAAGACGCGATGATGATAGCGGTAGACGTGGTCGACGAATTCCGCCACCGAGGCTTCGGCGGCCAGGGCAATCGGATCGGGGGTCATCACCTGCGCCACCGAGACGCCGCTGAAGCTCCGCTCGGCCACCGTCTGCCGATAGCTCGTTTCGGCCGCACCGCGCACGAACATGCCGATGAGGAAGCGCCACATGCCGCCGACGAAATTCCCCGAAAGGATGTCGACGACGCCGAACACGATCAGCGCCAGCCCGAAGAGATTGCCGGCGCCCGCGGCGATGCGCGTGGCCTTGAGGATGTCGCCCTGCCAAGCCCAGAGCGCCGCGCGCAGCACGCGGCCGCCGTCCAGCGGAAAGGCCGGAATAAGGTTGAACAGCGCGAGCGCCCCGTTGATGATCGCAAGGTACCAGGTGACGCCGTCCGCGGCGCCCCGCTCGGTCCCGCCGATCGCCGCCGTCAGTGCCAGCATGACCCCCGCCAGGACAGTGCTGGCGAGAGGGCCGGCCAACGCCATCAGCAGTTCGCCGCGGGCGCTCTTGGGTTCGCCGTCCATCTCCGCCACGCCGCCGAAGATGAACAGGGTGATGCCGCGGATCGCAATGCCGAAGCGGCGCGCCACCAACGCGTGTGCCATCTCGTGAAATACGATCGAGGCGAAGAGCCCGGCGGCGCCGGCCGCCGCCATCCCCCAGTAGGTCTGCCGTCCAAGGCCGGGCGCCAGCTCCGGGAAGACGCCATCAGCCAGCGTCCAGACGACGAGCGCCGCCAGCAACAGCCAGGACGCGTCCAGCCTGACGTCGATACCGAACAGCCTGAAGAGCCTGATCCGATGAGAGAACAGCACGCCACCCCCCGCCCGCGCCGGCCGGCGCCACATGAATGCATCAACCGCCCGCGCAGCTCAAGGCCCCGACAAGCTCGATGCGGTCCACGACCTCGATCACCCCCGGCACCGACCAGGCGGCGCGCTCGGCCACATCGCGATCGGCCGAAACAGCAACTTTTCCGCTCACCGTCACCTTGCCGCCGGTAATGGTCATGGCGATGCGCTCGGCCGCTTCATTGCGCTCGAGCGCGGCGGGGACCCGGTCGCGGATATCGGCAGCGCGCGGCTTCGGCGCGACAGTGACGACATTGACGACGCCGCGCACGCCGGTCGGCTTGCGCACGTCGTGCTCAGCCTCAGCCCGCTGGAACTGCCAATCGACCTGACGGCCCAAGGTGACGATGCCTTGCTCGACCTTGACCGTGATCCGGTCATCGGGAACCGATGCATCCCACCGCAGGAGGCGCGCGGCACGCGCGGCAATCTCGTCATCGCCGAGCTTCTTGTCCGAAGCGAGACGAACCTCGATCTCCTCGGCCACCGCTCTCACCCCCTTGACCCGCCGTACCGCGCGCTCTGCGGCGAATTTCTCGGCGACGCAGCTTCGGCAAGGCTAAACCCGGCGGAAGCTGCGGCATTGACCTGCGTCAACCAGGGGGCGCCGGCCTCGAGCTGCCGCCCGTGCGCCGGTCGCATTCCTCCGCCAGCGCGCGCAGACCGCAGCTGACTTCGACCGGGTAGGCGGCCGGCTCGGCCCGCCGAAGTGGCACCGGCAAGCATGCGAGTTGATCGGTCGCATGGGCGCGGATGGCGTCCAGCGGCGGGGGCGGCCGTACGCGCCGACCCCGGCGCAGCACCGGCGCCAACAGCGGATCGCCCGTGGGCGCCTCGGTTTCGAGCCCGATGGTATCGCCGGCGAAGCTGCCATCGGCGGCGTAGCGCCGCCATACCTGCTTGCGGCCGGGCCACGTCGCCTTGCCCTCGGAGCGCTTGCGTCGCGCGATGCCGTCATATTCCTGCAGCTTGTAGGCGCAATCGAGCGCCGGCGCGTCGGAGGAGGTGGCGAGGCTGGTGCCGATGCCGTAGCCGTCGATGGGAACGCTGTCGCGCGTCAGCCGCGCCAGTACCTCCTCATCGACGCCGCCGCTGGCGAAGATGACGATATCACGAAGCCCGTGCGCGTCGAGGATGGCGCGGACGCGCCGCGCATGCGTCCCGAGGTCGCCGCTGTCGATGCGCACGCCGCCGATGCGGATTCCCGCCGCGGCAAGCCGCGGTGCGAGCTGCGCCACCGTCACCGCCGCCCGCTCGGTGTCGTAGGTGTCGATCAGCAGCACCAGGCCCTGCGGCCGGCTGCGCGCGAAATGCTCGAAGGCGATCGCCTCGTCGTCATGCGCCTGGATGAAGGAATGGGCCATGGTGCCGTAGGCGGGGATGCCGAAGCGCAGCGCGGCCGCGAGCGTCGCCGTACCGGCAAAGCCCGCGACATAGCTGGCGCGCGCCGCCAGCAGTCCCGCCTCGGCGCCATGCGCCCGCCGCAGGCCGAAATCGACGAGTTGCTTTTCTGGCGCCGCCAGCACCAGGCGCGCCGCCTTCGAGGCGATGACGGTTGCGAAATGCAGCAGGTTGACGAGGCGGGTCTCCATCAGCTGAGCCTCGGGCAATGGTGCGGCCACCCGGAGTATCGGCTCGTCGGCGAAGAACACCGTGCCTTCCGCCATGGCGTCGACATCGCCGCTGAAGCCGAAATCCGCGAGGCTGTCGATGAAAGTATCCGGAAACTGCCCCATCCGGCGCAGCGCGTCCCGGTCCGCCTCGCTGAAGCGCGCGCCCTCGAGGAAGTCGAGAGCCTGTTCCAGGCCCGCGGCCATGAGAAAGCCGCGCTGCGCCGGCAGCTTGCGCACGAAGAACTCGAAGACCGCGAGGCGCGTCAGCCCGTGCTCGGCATAGGCCTGCATCATCGCCAGCTGATAGAGGTCGGTGAGAAGCAGGCTCTCGGGTTGCGGCATGGCGGGCGGTGTCGCCAAGGGCTAGGCCATCGTCCGCCGCAGCAAGGGCCGGAGCTCCCGCAGCGAGCGCGCGTTCAGCACGTCCTGCGGCGCGAGCCAGCCGCGACGGGCTTGGCCGACGCCGAAGCGGAGATAGGCGAAGTCGCCAGTGCGATGGGCATCGCTGGCAATACTGAGGAGAACGCCGGCCTCCTTCGCCATTCGGCAATGCACCTCGGAAAGGTCGAGGCGGTCGGGATGGGCGTTGAGCTCAAGAAAGCAGCCGCGCTCGCGCGCCGCTTCGATGAGGCGCGGCATGTCGACGTCATAAGGCTCGCGCTCGCCGATCAGCCGGCCGGTCGGGTGCGCCAGGACGGTGAAATGCGGGTGTTCCATGGCGCGCAGGATGCGCTCGGTCTGCTTGTCGCGCGACAGGTTGAAACGCGTGTGCACCGCCGCCACCACCAGATCCAACTCGCCCAGTGCCGAATCCGGCAGGTCGAGCGCACCGTCCTCGAGAATATCCACCTCGATGCCGCGCAGCACCGTAATGTCCCGCCGACCGCCGTTGAACCGCTCGATCTCGGCCGCCTGCCGGCGCAGGCGCGCGGGGTCGAGACCATGCGCCATGGCGAGATGGCGCGAATGCTCGGTGATGGCGATGTAGGCGAGGCCGGCAGCGCTCGCCGCCGCGGCCATCTCCTCGATGCTGTTATGCCCGTCGGTGGCCGTGCTGTGGGCATGGAGATCGCCGCGGAGATCGGCGAGCTCCACCAGCTTCGGCAGGCGATCCGCGGCCGCCGCCTCGATTTCGCCGCGATTCTCGCGCAGTTCCGGCGGAATGAAGGGCAGATCGACGGCGCGGTAGATCTCGGCCTCGGTCTCGCCCGCGATGCGGCGGCGCCCTCGAAAGACGCCGTACTCGTTGATCTTGAGGCCGCGCTCCTGGCCCATCCGGCGGATGGCGATGTTGTGGGCCTTGCTGCCGGTAAAATAATGCAGCGCCGCGCCATAGCTCTTCGCCGGCACGATGCGCAGATCGACCTGGAGGCCGGAGCGCAGCACGACGGTGGCCCGGGTATCGCCCGCCGCCGCGATGCGCGCCACCTCCTCGTACCGGGTGAACCACCGGGTAACCGGTGGCCCCTTCTCGGCGGTGGCGACGATGTCGATGTCGCCTACCGTCTCCTGGCAGCGGCGGTAGCTTCCGGCGACGCTGACCTTGTCGACACCCGGCGCCTTGCGAAGATGGTCGAGCAGCGGCGCCACCAGGCCTTCGACGGCGGCGATCTTGAAGCGCGCCGGCCCCTTCGGCCGCTCCTCGATCGCCTGCAACAGCTTCTTCTCGATGCCGGTGCTGAAGCCCGGCAGCTCCCGGACGCGGCTGTCGAGCAAGGCGCGGTGAAGCTGCTCGACGCTGTGGATATCGAGCTTGTCGCACAGCATTTTCACCCGCTTCGGTCCGAGATTGGGCAGCCGCAGCAGCTCCAGCGCCACCGGCGGCACATGGGTCCGCAGCTCGTCGAGGAGCGGCAGATGCTCGGTCGAAGCCAGCTCCTTGATCTTGCCGGCAAGATCCTTGCCGATGCCGCGGATCGCCGGCAGGTCCTCGCCACGCAGCAACAGGCTCGCGACGTCGCTGCCGAGCCCACGGATGGCGCGGGCGGCGTTGCGATAGGCGCGGACGCGGAAGGGATTGGCCCGTTCCAGTTCGAGCAGGTCGGCAACCTGATCGAGCGCGTCGGCGATTTCCGTGTTGTGCGCGGGCATGATCCGGCCTCGAGCGAGAGCTAGCCGCCTTCGCGCGGCAAGCCGCGAACCGGCAGCCGGGCGCGGCAGTGGATCTTTTTTCGCACCTCGCGCTTTGAGCGCATGCGGAAGCTCCCAGAACCGGGTAATCTTCACAGCGTGGCGCCGGCCGGTCGTTGATCCACATCAAGGCGGCCCCGCCGGCAATCGCTGATCACCTTGACGGAGGCTGCGATGCCTCCAGGCCGCACGCCCGCGGCGTGGCGGCAGAGCATCCAGGACATCGAACCGCATCATTGCCAGGAGGTACCCATGCTGACGATCCCGCTCGATCGCGTGATGGAGTTGCTCGACAAGGCCGCCGATGTCGAGGTTCCGGTGCTTCCGGTCGTCGAGGACGAAACCGAGGACGCCGCCATCATGGATATCGACGCGCTCGATGATATCCTCGCCGAGGATCCCGCCTATCAGGCGCTGATCGCGGCGCTGGAAGGCTTGAGCCCGCAAGAACTCCGCGAGCTGCTGGCACTCAGCCTCCTGGCCAGAAGCGATGGCGGCAGCGAGGTATGGCAGCCGATGATCGAGCAGGCCCACGCCGTTCCCGAGGACGACAGGCTCGACATCCTGCTCAGCACGCTCCTGCTCACCGACGACATCGAGCAGGCGCTGGAGCGCCTCGGTTATGCCGAGGAAGAGAGCGAGGACGAAACGGATGAAGATGAGGAAGAAGAGGAGGAGGTCGCGGACCAGGACGAGACGGCAGAGGAAGCCCAGGACGAAGACGAGGAGGAGGAAGAAGAGGCGGAGAGCCGGGAGAAAACCGCCGATTAGGACGCGCCGAGAGGCACTTGCGACAGCGCGCGAGACCGTTGCCCCCTCACCATCCTGCTCCGCGGGACGACGCGAGCGCTCCGGCGTGGCGCGGGTGAGCCGCGCGCCGGGATGCCGTGGCGTTAGCCCAGCAGCAGCAGATCGCAGCTGGTCTCGGCGATGAGGGCGCGCAACTCGGCCGCTTCGAGCCCGGCGGTGCCGATCGCGACCAGATCCGGATTCAAGCGCTGGATGTGGCGCCGAACATCCGGCCAGTCCTTCACGGTCAGGAGCCTGGCCATGGCGAAGTCCTTCGCCGCGAGTTGGTGCGCCAGCTCGGGCGCGGGCTCGTCGTCGCCAAAATAGAGGATGACGACTTCGTCCCGGGGCCCAACGACGGCGCGCGCGGCGCCCAGGACTCCCGCGTGATTCGCGCCGGCCGCCAACACGATAACGGCGCGGCGCTGTCGCTCCGCCGGGGCAGTACGCCGCAACAGCACCCTGCGGCCGAGCGCGGCAGCCACATCCTCCCACGGCGATCGCAGCCGCCAGGAGCCCGAGAGCGGGCGGCCGCCCGCCTCGATCACCAGCATGTCGCCCTCCTCGACGGCAGCCGAGGCCGCGCCCGGCACGTCGCGCAGTTCGGCGAAGGACCAGTTCAGCCCCGCTGCCGCCGCCGCCGTTGCCAGGGCACGCCGCATACGCGCGGCAAGCGCCGACAGCAGCGCCTCCAGATCTTCGCTGCCGAGCGTCTCGGAGTATTCCGGCGAGGAGAGGCTGAGCGTGCGCGCGAAGGGCAGGCCAGCGAGACGCAGCAGGTTATCGTCCTTGAGAAAGACGCCGTGCAGCGGAATCTGCCAGCGCACCGCCAGCGCCGCCGCCTCGCGCAGCGCCTGCTCGATCTCACCCTGCGCATCGCAGGCGATGACGATGCGCTTGATCTCGGGCTCAGTCATCATCGTCACCTGCTGAGCGGCGGCGCGGCCTGGCCGCTCGCGGCAACGCAACCGCCACGGCCCGCTGTGCGAAGGCAGCGAGACGCGCCGAGATCCGGCGGTTGAGCGTCCCCTCGGGATATCCGCCCGCCGCCTGGAGAACGCCGGCGGGCAGTCCCGTCAGCAGCCCGATCCCTTGGTCGATCGTCTCGACGGGAACGACGGAGAACCGCCCTGCCGCCGCGGCCTCGACAACGTCGTGCCGCAGCATCAGGTGCTGAACGTTCGAGACCGGGATGAGGACGCCCTGCTCGCCGGTGAGGCCGCGCCGCTGGCAAACGTCGAAGAAGCCCTCGATCTTCTCGTTGACGCCGCCGATCGCCTGGATCTGCCCATGCTGGTCGACGGAACCAGTCACCGCGAAAGACTGTCGAATCGGCGCATCCGCCAGCGCCGAGAGCAGCGCGAAGAGCTCTGCCGCCGAGGCGCTGTCGCCCTCGACTCCGCCATAGGATTGCTCGAAAACCAGGCTGGCGGTGAGCGACAGCGGCCCGTTGCGACCGAAGCGGCCGCCGAGGAAGCCGGACAGGATAAGAACGCCTTTCGAATGGATCGGCCCCCCCAGCGCGACCTCGCGCTCGATATCGATGACTTCCCCCTTGCCCATCCGGATTTGCGCGGTGATCCGGCTGGGATGGCCGAAGCTGGCGCCGCCGAGCGAGATGACGGATAGTCCATTGACCTGACCGATGCGCTCGCCGGCGGTCTCGATGCGCAGCGTGTCGCGCCCGATCTCCTCCTGAAAGCGGCGAAAGATGCGGTCGGTGCGACCACGCCGCGCCGTGATCGCTGCCTCGATCTCGCCGCCGCCGATCACCGTCTTGCCCGCCTTCTCGGCGAAGTGGTCAGCCTCGTGCAGCAGGTCGATGGGGCTCTGGATCTGGGCGGTGAGCTTGGCCGCGTCGCCGCTCCGCCGCGCCGATTCCTCGATGACGCGGGCCATCGCGGCGCGGTCCATCGGGCGCAGCTTTTCCCGCCGTGCCGCCGAAGCGATGAGCCGGGCATAGAGGACCGTGGACTCGGGCGAGCGGTCGATGCGGTCGTCGAAATCGGCGGCGATCTTGAACAGCGCCGGAAAATCGGGGTCGATCTCGGCCAGCAGGTAGTAGAGGATCGGCGAACCGATCAGCACTACCTTGACCTCGAGCGGGATCGGCTCGGGATCGAGCGAGACCGTGCTCTGCAGGCTCAGCAGCTGCTCGAGCGAGACGGTACGGATCTCGCCCGCCCGCAATACGCGCTTCAGCGTGTCCCAGCCGAAATTCGCCGCCAGCAGCCGCTGCGCGTCGAGCACGAGATAGCCGCCATTCGCACGATGGAGAGCGCCGGGGACGATAAGGTTGAAATCGGTGACGAGAGCGCCGAAGCGGGCGAGGTGCTCGATCCGGCCGACCAGGTTCTGATGCGTCGGGTGGTCTTCATAGACCACCGGCGCGCCGGTTCGACCGCTGCTGTCGACGAGCACGTTGACCTGATAGCGGCGGAAGGAGGGCATCGCCGCCTCCCTTCCATCGGCCTCACCGGGTTCCTGGCGCTGCGCCAGGAATTCCTCGGCATGCTCGAGAATATCGTGCTCGACCGCCCCGAGATAGGCGACCACTTCGGCGAGATCGGCAAAGGCCTTGCGCACCTCCTGAAGCAGGTGCTGGACCACCACCGCCGTGGTATCCCGGCCGAGCTGGCGCACGGCGTCACGATGCTCGCGCTCCCAGTCGGGCACCTTGCGCATGATCGCCTCGAGCTCGGCCTGCAGCGTCTCGATGTCGTTCCTGATGCGATCGCGGTCCTCGGCCGCCAGCCGCTGAAAGACGTCCGGGGGGATGACCTCGCCGTTGCGGACCGGCGCCAGCGCCAGCCCCATGGGCGTCCGCATGAGGGCGATGCTCTTCTGCTCCGCCTTGCGCTGCAGCGCGCCGAAGGCTTCCTCGCTGCGGTGCTTGAACTGCTGGTCGATGACCTCGCGCCGCGTGCGATAATCCTCGCGCTCGAAGGCGGCGGGGAGCGCCAGGCGCAACTCAGCGACGAGACGCGCCATCGCATCGCGCAGCGCCGCGGCCCGGCCGGTGGGGAGCATCAGCCGCTTCGGCCGATGGGGATCGGCGAAATTGTTGACGTAGCACCAATCCGCTGGCCTCGGCGCGGTCGCCGCCTCAGCCTGCAGCACCTGCTCGATCAACGTGTGCTTGCCGGCGCCTGGCGGGCCGAAGGCAAAGACGTTGAAACCTGGCCGGCGGATGCCGATGCCGGTGCGGATCGCCTCGACCGCACGCTCCTGGCCGACGAGGCCCGGCAGCTCCGGCAGCTCGGCGGAGGTAACGAAGCCGAGCGCCTCGATCTCGCAGGTCTTGCGCAGCTGCCCGCCGGGGAGGGCACGGCCGGAGGCCGGAGGCGCCGGCGCCGCGGACGATCCCGCCTCGACCAGGGCCGACTTTTCGAGCCGGGCAGGCGTCAGGTCATCGCTCACGCGCCGATCCTCCCTTCAGCTGGATTGCCCCTGTCTATCGCCCGGCGCCGCATCCGGCCTTGAGGCAGATCAACGCCTTCGCTTGATCCAGGTCAAAGCCATCCGCCACGGCGGCGGGCTATGACCACGCGATCATGGGCTTGCCGCATCTCGATCATCCCGGCTTGGCCGCGCTCTGCGGCTCAGGCGACCCGGTTGCGCTGCCGGCGATCGCGCTCGGTCTTTTCGGCGCCGCCCTGGTCGGTGGCTTTGCCCATTGCGCGCCGATGTGCGGCCCTTTCGTGCTGATGCAGGTCGCCGATCAGCAGCAGGGGCGCCCCATGCTGGGGCGACTCGCGCGGGGCGCGCTGCCTTACTATCAGCTCGGTCGGCTGACCACCTATGTCGCCCTCGGCGCGCTTGCCGGAGGGCTGGGCGCATCCTTCGCCGCGCTGGCGCCGTTCCATTGGGCGGCAGCGGCGCTGTTGGGCCTCGCCGCGCTATCCTTCCTGTTGCGGGGACTGGGAGGCGCACGCCACCTCCTGCGGCTGCCACGCTCGGGCATGCTGGAGGCGTCGCTCGCCGGGATCTTCGCGAGGCTGGCCGGGCCGCTGCTGCGGCGGCGCGGCACCGGCGGGGGGGCCGCAGGCTATCCCCTCGGCCTGGTGCTGGGCCTGCTGCCTTGCGGCTTCCTTTACGCGGCGCTCCTGGCCGCCGCCGCCACCGGCAGCCTGCTTGCCGGCGCTTTGGCCATGACCGCCTTCGCGCTCGGCACGGTGCCGGCGCTGGCCGTGGTCGGCGTGCTGGGGACGGCCCTGCTCCGGCGATGGCGCGCCGCCGCCGAAACCGTCGCCGCCGGCGTCTTCCTGCTCAATGCGGCGACCCTGACGACGCTCGCCCTGCGGCTCGCCCACTGAACCGCCGGGGTCATTGACCTGGATCAAGGCGGCAGCGGGCGCGGTGCTGTCAACTGCCGGCCCATATGGGTCTTTGGACCCGCGGATGGCTGCGAGGGAAGCGATGGCTGTTGCGGTAACGACAAAGGATACGGCGCTGCCGGCCGAGCGCTACAATGAGGACGTCGTCAGGGCTTTTGTCATCGCCACCGTCTTCTGGGGTCTTGCCGCCTTCGCGGTCGGCGTCTTTATCGCCTTCCAGCTCACCTTCCCCGTCCTCAATCTCGGCCTCGAATGGACCAGCTTCGGCCGGCTGCGACCGCTGCACACCTCGGCGGCGATCTTCGCCTTCGGCGGCAACGCGCTGCTGGGGACGTCCTTTTATGTCGTCCAGCGCACCTGCCGCGCGACGCTGTGGGGCGGCCGCCCGCTGGCGTGGTTCATCTTCTGGGGCTATCAGTTCTTCATCGTCATGGCGGCGGTGGGATATCTCGAAGGCGTCACCAAGAGCCGCGAATACGCCGAGCCGGAATGGTTCAACGACATCTGGCTGACCATCGTCTGGGTCGCCTATCTCGGCGTCTTCCTCGGCACCGTGCTAAAGCGCCGCGAGCCGCACATCTATGTCGCGAACTGGTTCTATCTCGCCTTCATCGTCACCATCGCCGTGCTGCACATCGTCAACAACCTGACCGTGCCTGTCTCGGTGTTCGGCGCCAAGAGCTATTCGCTGTTCTCGGGCGTGCAGGACGCGCTCATCCAGTGGTGGTACGGGCATAACGCAGTGGGATTCTTCCTCACCGCCGGCTTTCTCGGAATGATGTATTATTTCATCCCGAAGCAGGCCGACCGGCCGATCTATTCCTACCGCCTCTCGGTCGTGCATTTCTGGGCGCTCATCTTCCTCTACATCTGGGCCGGCCCGCATCATCTCCACTACACCGCCCTTCCCGACTGGGCGCAGACGCTGGGCATGGTCTTCTCGGTCATGCTGTGGATGCCGTCCTGGGGCGGCATGATCAACGGCCTGATGACGCTATCCGGCGCCTGGGACAAGCTGCGCACCGATCCCGGCCTGCGCTTCTCGGTAACCGCCGTCGCCTTCTACGGCATGTCGACCTTCGAGGGGCCGATGATGTCGATCAAGCAGGTGAACGGCCTCAGCCACTACACCAACTGGACCATCGGCCACGTGCATTCTGGCGCGCTCGGCTGGGTCGCCTTCATCACCTTCGGCGCGCTCTATTATCTCGTGCCGGCGCTATGGCACCGCCGCGGGCTCTATTCCACCCGCCTCGCTTCCTACCACTACTGGATCGCGACGCTTGGCATCCTCTTCTACATCGTCTCGATGTGGGTCGCCGGCATCATGCAGGGGCTGATGTGGCGCGCCTATGATCAGTACGGCTTCCTGCAATATTCCTTCGCCGAGGTGGTCGCCCGGATGCATCCGTTCTACCTCATGCGCGCGCTGGGTGGCGTCCTCTTTCTCCTTGGCGCGGTGATCATGGCCTACAATCTCTGGCGCACCGCGCGCGGCGAGCTCAGCGCCGATCTGCCGGCACGCGTCGGCCTTGCGACGCAGCCGGCGGAGTGAGGGCAAGGCCATGCGCTCATTGCAGGAATTCATCGAGCAGAACGCGGTCATGCTGTTGATCGCGACGCTGATCACGATATCGATCGGCGGCATCGTCGAAATCGTCCCTCTCTTCACCATCGAGACGACGATCGAGCGCGTCCACGGCGTGCGCCCATATTCGCCGCTCGAGCTCGCCGGCCGCGACATCTACGTGCGCGAAGGCTGCTATCTCTGCCACAGCCAGCAGATCCGTCCGTTCCGCGACGAGGTTGAGCGCTATGGTCATTACAGCCTGGCGGCCGAGAGCATGTACGATCATCCCTTCCAATGGGGCTCGGAGCGAACCGGACCCGATCTGGCGCGCGTCGGCGGCAAGTACTCGAATGACTGGCACGTGGCGCATCTCAACAATCCGCGCGATGTGGTGCCGGAATCCGTGATGCCGCCCTACGCCTTTCTCGGCACGCGGCCGCTCGATCTCGACCAGCTCGCCGCCCATATGCGCACCAATCGCATCGTCGGCGTGCCCTATACCGACGACATGATCGCCAACGCCAAGGCCGATGCCCTCGCCCAGGTCGATCCGGCGGCCGACACCGCCGGCCTGCTGCGGCGCTATCCCGGGGCGGCCACCGGCGGGGTCGGCGGCAGGCCCGACGAGGTCACCGAGCGCGACGCGCTCATCGCCTATCTTCAGGTGCTGGGGACGATGGTCAAGTTCCGCGACATCGATCCCGACGATCTCCGGCAATAAGGGGACGCGATGGACTGGCTGCATTTCGTCGATCGGCTGCACGCGCCGCTGTCGGTGCTGATGCTGGTGATCTTCTGCGCGATCGTCGCCTGGGCCTATGCGCCGCGGCGGCGCAAGGACATGGATGAAAGCGCGCGCATCCCGCTGCGCGACGACGGTTGAGGAGCGGCCATGCCGACCAAGCGAGAAAAGGACGCCGTTACCGGGCGCGAGACCACCGGCCATGAATGGGACGGCATCCGCGAGCTGGACACCCCGTTGCCGAAATGGTGGCTCTACGTCTTCTATGCCTGCATCGCGTTCGCGGTCGTCTATTCCGTACTCTATCCGTCGATCCCGCTGATCTCGACGCACACGCGCGGCATCCTTGGCTATACCAATCGCGATGCGCTGACGCGCAGCACCGCCGAGGCCGCGACGCAGCAGGCGAAATTCCGCGACCGTGTCCGCGACGCCTCGCTCGAGGACATTCGCAAGGACCCGGATCTTCTCGCCTTCGCCGAGACCGGCGGCCGCTCGGCCTTCAACGAGAATTGCGCTCCCTGCCACCGCACCGGCGGCGCCGGCGCCAAGGGCTATCCCAACCTCGCCGATGACGATTGGCTGTGGGGCGGTACGCTTGCCGCGATCCATCAGACGATCGCGCATGGCATCCGCAATGCCGACCCGGATTCGCGCCAATCGCAGATGCCGCGCTTCGGCGCCGACGGCCTGTTGACTCCTCCCCAGATCAGCGACGTCGCGGATTATGTGATGTCGCTGTCGCATCAGCCGGCACCGGCGGACGCGGCGCGGCGCGGCAGCAAGATCTTCGCCGAGAACTGCGCGCCCTGCCATGGCGAGCACGGCACTGGCAACCAGGAACTCGGCGCCAAGAACCTCACCGACGGCATCTGGCTCTATGGCGGCGACAAGGCGACGCTGGTCGAGACGCTCACCTATGCGCGCAACAGCAGCATGCCTTCCTGGAGCGCGCGGCTCGATCCCACGACGATCAAGATGCTCGCCATCTACGTCCATTCCCTGGGCGGCGGCCAGTAGCAGTATCGGATACGGTCATGGCAACGGCGGCGGTTCGCGCGCGCGAGGAGGAAGAGAAGGACGACATCCCGTTCTTCGCGCCGCATGAGAAGGTCTATCCCCGCTCGGTCAAGGGACCGCTCCGCCGCCTCAAATGGGCGGTGCTGATCGCCTGCCTCGCGCTCTACTATGTCGGGCCATGGCTGCGCTGGGACCGCGGGCCCAACCATCCCGATCAGGCGCTGCTCATCGACATGCCCGGTCGGCGCGCCTATTTCTTCAATATCGAGATCTGGCCGCAGGAGCTCTACTATCTCGCGGGGCTGCTGATCATCGGCGCGGTGGCGCTCTTCCTCGTCACCAGCCTCTTCGGCCGGGTGTGGTGCGGCTATACCTGCCCGCAGACGGTCTGGACCGACATCTTCCTCTGGGCCGAGCGCCTGATCGAAGGCGACCGGGCGCAGCGCATCCGCCTCGACCAGCAGCCGCTGTCGCTCGCCAAGGCAGCGCGCAAATCCGCCAAGCACGCGGCATGGCTGGCCATCGCGCTGGCCACGGGCGGGGCGTGGGTGATGTATTTCAACGATGCTCCGACGCTGCTGCGCGATCTCGTAACGCTGCAGGCGAGCCTGGCGCAGGTTTTTTTCATCGGCCTTTTCACCGCCACCACCTATCTTCTGGCCGGCTGGGCGCGCGAGCAGGTCTGCACCTATATGTGTCCGTGGCCCCGCATCCAGGCCGCGATGATCGACGAGGAGACTTTCGCCGTCACCTATCGCGACTGGCGCGGCGAACCCCGCGGCAAGCACCGCAAGGGCGACAGCTGGGGGGGACGCGGCGATTGCGTCGACTGCCGCGCCTGCATCGCCGTCTGTCCCACCGGCATCGACATCCGCGACGGGCTGCAGCTCGAATGCATCGGCTGCGGGCTGTGCATCGACGCCTGCAACGAGATCATGGATCGGGTCGGGCGGCCGAAGGGCCTCATCGCCTTCGACACCTACGCCAACCGTGCAGCGTCGCTCGTCGGCAAAGCGCCGCACCGCCGCTTTCTGCGGCCGCGTACGGCGGTCTATGTCGCGGTGCTGCTGCTCATCTCGACGCTGATCGGCGTTTCCCTGGCCGAGCGTTCGGGCCTCGAAGTGAGCGTGCTGGCGGACCGCAACCCGCTCTTCGTTCGGCTTTCCGACGGTTCGATCCGCGACGGCTACACGCTCAAGATCGAAAACGAGCGCGCCGAGGCGGCGGTTTATTCCGTGATCGTGACCGGCCTCGGTCGCGCGCTGATCCACGTCGCGGAGACCGAAGGGCCGCCCGTGCCGGCTGAGGACGGCGTCACGCTGGCGGTCAGAGGCGACAGCATCGGCACCTTTCGCGTCTATGTACAGGCGGCGAAGGTCGGCGGACCCGAGACCCCCTTCACTTTCATGGTGAGGAATGCCGCGACCGGGGAGACTGCGCATTACGACGCGACCTTCCGCGGACCGGAGCATTGAGAGGGCAATCCATGTCCTGCCGCTGGATCCCCTGGGCCTTTGCCGGCTCGCTTGCCATCGTGGTCGTCGTCAACGGCGCCCTCGCCTATTTCGCCGTCTCCTCCTCCACCGGACTGGTCAACGACCATCCCTTCGAGGCCGGCAACGGCTACAACCGCGTGCTCGATGCTGCCGCGGCGCAGGACGCGCTGGGCTGGCACGGCGATGTGCGCTTCACCCCCGCCGGGGCCGGCAAAGGCGAGATCACCGCCCGATTTACCGACCGCGACGGCCGGCCCGTCACCGGTCTTTCGGTCACGGCGCATGTGGTGCGGCCGGTCGAGTCGCTGCCGGCAGCGACGGTCGCGCTTTCCGAGACCGCGGCGGGCCGCTATGCCGCCGACACGCTGCTGGCCCGGCCGGGCCAGTGGGAAGTTCGCCTCGCCGCGCGCCGCGGCGCCGACCTCTTCGAGATCGCCCAGCGCATCATCGTGCAATGACCGCCGCCCTCGCCCTTGCCGCGGACCCGCCGCCTCTTGCCGGCACGGTCGCGCTCTGCACCCATTGCGGCGCGGCGCTGGCGGACGGCAAGAGCGATTTCTGCTGCGGTGGCTGCGCTGCCGCCCATCGGCTGATCGAGGAGCTCGGTCTCGAGCGCTACTACGCCGGCCGCCGCCTCGATCCGCAGCAGCCCGCGCCGCGGCCGTCGGAGGAGCCGACCGCGCCCATTGCGCCCTATGCCGAGACGCGCCCGGATGGTGCGCTCGACGTCCAGCTCATGGTCGACGGCCTCCATTGCGCCGCCTGCGTCTGGCTGATCGAGAGCGTGCTGGCGCGCCAGACGGAGGTCGTCGAGGCGCGCGTCAACCTGACCAGCCGGCGACTGCGTCTCGCCTGGCGCGGCGGTCCCGAGCCAGGCGAGCGGCTCGTCGGACTCGTGCAGCGGCTCGGCTATCGCGTCGTTCCCTTCGACCCGGAGCGCGGCGCCCGCGAGACGTCCGGGGAGGAGCGGCGCCTGCTGCGCGCGCTGGCCGTCGCCGGCTTCGCCGCCGGCAACGTCATGCTGCTGTCGGTTGCGGTCTGGGCCGGCGTCGGCGGCGAGATGGGGCGGGCGACGCGCGACCTGCTGCATTGGGTGTCGGCGCTGATCGCGCTTCCGGCGGTTGCCTATGCCGGCCAGCCTTTCTTCCGCTCCGCGTGGCGCGCGCTCGGCAACCGGCGCATGAACATGGACGTGCCGATCGCCACCGCCGTGACGCTGGCGACGGCGATGAGCCTCTATGAGACCGTTCGCTCGCGGCCGGAGGCGTATTTCGAATCGGCGGTGATGCTGCTGTTCTTCCTGCTGGTCGGCCGCTATCTCGACCTGCGTGCCCGTGGCCGCGCCCGCTCCGCCGCCGAGCGCCTGGTGGCTTTGATGGCCCAGTCCGCGACGGTGATCGACGCCGCCGGCAACACCCGGCGCGCGCCTGCCGCGTCGCTCGCGGCGGGCGACCATGTGCTGGTCGCCGCCGGCGAGCGCATCGCCGTCGACGGCCGCGTCGGCGAAGGCCGCTCGTCGGTCGACAAGAGCCTCATCGACGGCGAGAGCCTGCCCGCCGATGTCGGCCCAGGAAGTAGCGTGCTCGCGGGGATGGTCAATCTCGCCGCGCCACTGCGGCTCACCGTCACCGCCACCGGCGAGCGCACCTTCCTGGCCGAAATCGTACGACTGATGGAAGCGGCCGAGCAGGGACATGCGCGGCTCGTCGTGCTGGCCGACCGCGTCGCGCGACTCTACGCACCGGTGGTGCATCTGCTGGCGCTTGCCACCTTCGCCGCCTGGCTATTCCTGGCGCCCTGGCAGGATGCCCTCCTCAACGCGGTGGCGGTCCTCATCATCACCTGCCCCTGCGCGCTCGGCCTCGCGGTTCCCGCGGTGCAGGTGATCGCCAGCGGCCGGCTGCTGCGCCGCGGAATCCTGCTGAAATCGGCGACGGCACTGGAGCGGCTCGCCGCCATCGACACCGTGGTCTTCGACAAGACCGGCACCCTCACCCTCGGCCGACTGGCGCTGCGCGAGGATCCCGGCATCGACCGCAGCGACCTCCTTCTCGCCTCGGCGCTGGCGGCGGCAAGCCGGCACCCGCTGAGCCAAGCCCTGCGCCGCGCCTGCCCGGACGCGGCGCCGCTCGCGGGCGCCAGCGAACATCCCGGCGCGGGGCTCAGCGCAGCAGCCGCCGAGGGCGAAATCCGGTTGGGAAGCCGCGCCTTTTGCGGCGTCGGCACGGCTCAGGACGAGGGGCTGCCGGAGCTGTGGTTGAGGCGCCCCGGCAAGGCCGCGCAGCGCTTCCGCTTCGTCGACACCCTCCGTCCCGATGCGGTTCGGGTGGTCCGAGAGCTGCGGCAGCGAGGAAAGCGCGTCCTGCTGCTGTCCGGCGACCGGGCGGGCGCCGTTGCCGCCCTGGCCCGGGATCTCGGCATCGGCGAGTGGCAGGCGGGCCTGCTGCCGCAAGCCAAATGCGCGGTACTCGCCGGCCTCGCAGCCGAAGGACGCAAGGCGCTGATGGTCGGCGACGGTCTCAACGACGCGCCGGCGCTTGCCGCCGCCTTCGTCTCGATGTCGCCGGCAACCGCCGCCGATGTCAGCCAGACCGCCGCCGATGTGATCTTCCAGGGACAGTCGCTCGAGGCAGTGGCCGAAACGCTGGCGGTCGCGCGGCAAAGCGCCCGCCGCGTGCGCGAGAATATCGGCTTCGCCATCGCCTACAACGTGATCGCCGTACCCCTCGCCATGCTGGGGTTGGTGACGCCGCCGCTCGCCGCGGCGGCCATGTCGGGCTCGTCGCTGGCCGTCGTCGGCAACGCGCTGCGGCTGACCCGGAGGCGACGGTGAACGGGCTGCTGCTGCTCATCCCGATCGCTCTGGCGCTGGGGCTCGGCGGTCTCGCGGCGTTTCTCTGGGCCCTCCGCTCCGGCCAGTTCGACGACCTCGACGGCGCCGCTGGCCGCATTCTGTTCGACGAACCGGCCGCTCCCACCTCGCCGCCTTCCTCGCCCGTTGCGCAACGTCCCAGGAGATCGCCATGACCAGCTCGCTTCTCGGTATCTTCGCCGCTCTGCTCGCGCTCCTCGGCGCCGTGCTCGCCGCGCACGCCATCGACACCGGCATGTTCACCTTCGGGCTCGGTCTGCTGGGCTTCGGCGTTTTCTTTGTGTATTGGCTGATGAAGGATCATTTCGACCAGCGTGAAGCGGCGCCGAAGACCTGACCCCGGCGATCGCCCATGCCCTATGCCAGCAACGACGACCTGCCGCTGGCGATCCGCGGCCATCTGCCGCCGCACGCGCAGGACATCTTTCGCGCGGCGTTCAACAGCGCCTGGGCCAGCTATGGCGCGCGCGAGCCCGCACGGCGCGAAGAGATCGCCCACCGCGTCGCCTGGGCCGCGGTCAAGCGGCGCTATCGCAGAGCGGGCGACGCGTGGGTGCCGATAGCCGACTGAAGCGCCCGGTGGCGCTCACGCGATGTCGGCGAAATGATGCGACAGCTCGGCGAGCGGAGTTTTGGTCAGATCCTTGGCGATTTCGGCCTTGAGCTTGGCGCGGGTGCCGTCGTCGAGCCCGACCCGCAGCTCGGCCAGCGCCCGCGGCGCGGCATAAAGGACCAACTCGTCGAAGGCGCCCTCGGCGGACGCCGCGTTGAGGCGGCCGGCGATCTGTCGGACGAAGGCCGCCTTGCGCTCGCGATGCGGATCCGAACGCTGCTCGACCGCGTGGTGCGCCGTCGTGGCGCTTTCGTGCTGGCGGCCGGGCCGGTCGCTCACGATGTCGCGCGTCGGCACATGCGCCCCCGGCGCGTCGTATTCCGCGACGATCTCATAGCCCTCGCCACGGCGGGTCACGAAGCGCGCGCGGCTGCCATCCGCGAGAACAAACCAGACGATGCGCCGTTTGGGCATGCTGCCCTCCTTTTCCTGCCGCAGGGGAAAACGCTCCCCGCGATCTTCGGTGACCGAACCGAGAAAAAAGCCTATGCCGCCGCGACCGCCGCGGCGTTGACCTGGGTCAATAGGGAACCGGCCGCGTGATCTGTACCGCGACGCCGTCGCGCCGCAGTTCCGCCAGGTGGACGGTGTACCAGTCGACGCGGGCGACATCCTCGCCCGCCGCCTTGGTCACGAGGCCGTCGGCGTCGGCGGCCTCGCTCGAGCGCGGGACGCCCTCAGTCTCGAGGCTATCCGCGTCCGCCTGTGTCGGATGGACCTCGAGATAGAGTTCGCCGGCCGACCAGCCGATCTTGATTGGCTGGTTCACCACCGTCACCCGCGTGCCGACCGCGACGGCGCGATAGAGCCATTCGATGTCCCGGGGATAAAGGCGGATGCAGCCATGGCTGTCGCGCCGGCCGATGCTGTAAGGCTTGTTCGTGCCGTGGATGGCGTAGCCGGTCCAGCCGAGATAGAGCGCGTAATCGCCCATGGGATTGTCGGGCCCCGGACCGATCGATGGCGGCAAGTCGGGATCTTCCTCGTGCTCCGATTTCGTCGGGACCCAGACGGGATGGACGCGCTTGTCCACGATCTCGGTGCGCCCGACCGGCGTCTCCCAGCCTTCGTCGCCGATGCCGATCGGAAAGCTCCGCGGCTCGCCCTTAGGCGGATAATAATAAAGGCGCATATCCGGCAGGTTGATGACGATGCCCCGGCGCGGCGCGTCGGGCAGAACGTGCTGCGAGGGCAAGGTCAGCACCTTGCCGGCGCCGGGCAACCATGGATCGATGCCGGGATTCGCGGCGCGTATCTCGACATAGCCGATGTCATGATCCCGGGCGATGTCGAGCAGCGTATCCCGGCTCTGCGTCACATAGATCTCGGGAATGCCGATCACGTCGCCGGCAAGCGCGCGAGCCTGCGTATCGAGCGCGAGGAACGCGATGCTCGCCGCAAGCGCCAGGCGGCGGCGCCATCCGAGCGGCAAGGTTGGCGACGCGGAAGCGACCCTGACCGGGCGGCGCCAATACCCTACGGGCATTGACGTACATCCATGCGCCAAGTATGCCGAGCCCGCGCCAAGAACAGCCTTGGCCGGAAGCAGGGCTCTGCCATGCCGTTTCGCGGCCATAGCCGACGTGTCGCGATACTTTTCCTCGTGCTCATCTTTGCCGCGGTCGCGACGGCGCCACCGGCCGCGGCGCAGACGATCGGGAAGGCGGATCGAATCCTGGTCCTCAAGGCAAAGCGTAGATTGCTGCTGCTGCGCGGCGGCGTCGTGCTCAAATCCTACCCGATCGCGCTCGGCTCGCATCCCCGCGGGCCGAAACGCCGCGAAGGCGACGGCAGGACGCCCGAAGGCCTCTACGTCATTGACGGCCGGCTGGCCCGGACGCCCTACCACCTGGCGCTCCACATCTCCTATCCCGACGCGCGCGACATAAGGCGCGCCCGCACGGCCGGCAGGGATCCCGGCGACGCGATCCTGATCCACGGCATGCCGGCCCCCTTCGGGCGCACGGATCCGGTTCGCTTCTACCGCGATTGGACGAATGGCTGCATCGCGGTGGGCAACATCGCCATCGAGGAGATATGGAACGCGGTCGATGACGGCACACCCATCGAGATAAGGCCTTAGCAACGGTCTGGAGGCCCGAGGGGCATGGCGCAGGGGCCGCGGCAGCGAACGGCACCGGCACCTTCAGGCACTTGGCCACAGGCGCTAGGGCCGGACCAGCTCGATGCGATCCTCGACCTGCGCCACGCCGGGCGCGGACCATGCGGCGCGCTCGATCGCCTCGCGCTCGATCCAGGCATTGACCTTGCCCGCCAGGGTGACCTTGCTGCCGGACACCGTCACCGTGACTTTTCCGGCCTCGACCTCGGCATTGCGCTCGAGCGCGGCGCGGATCGTCGCCTGCACGTCCTCGGCGCGCAATTTCGGCGCGATGGCGATGTCGTTGATGACGGATCGAACGCCTCCCAGCTTGCGCACGTCGGCTTCGGCCTCGGCACGCTGGAACTGCCAGTCGACGTCGCCGCTCAAGGTGACGATGCCGTGCTCGACCTTGACGCCGATCCGATCGCGGGGAACCATCGCGTCCCAACTCAGGATCTGCACCGCGCGCGCCGCGATCTCCTCATCGGCCGTCTTGCGGTCGCCCGGCAACCTTACTTCGAGTTCCTGGGCGACGGCCTTGACGCCCTTCACCCGCCGCGCCGTGCGCTCCGCGGCGAATTTCTCGACGAAGCTGTCGACGTGACCCGACAGCGTGACCACGCCGCCGCGGACGCTGATGCCGATGTGCGCAGCATTGACGCTGGGCTCAAATTCCATCTCGTCGATCACCCGCTGCTGCAAGATCAGGTCGTCCTTCATGGCGATCTCCTCCGAGAGCCGCTCCCCGCAAGCACGGGGAATGGCCCGCAGCATCGGGACTCGCACGGAACGCCGCATTGATCTGCGTCAACCCGCGCCGGCCGATCGGCGGATCGGCTCGAGCCCCTCCGCGACCGGACGAGTTCCGCGCCAAAATTTAACACAAGGCGGGACATCGGGCTCGGCTTATGACCGTGGCGGTCGGGCATCGCCGGCCGTAGCGGCCGCCGGGTTGCGGCCGAGCTATCGTAAGTGGCGCCTCGAATATTCGCCCGCACCTCCCGGGGAAGCCGCTGAGCCACCCCGGCTCGGCGGCGAGGCTGCCGCCAGGTCAGGAGCTCTGAACGTTAAATGCTGACGCATTCCAAGCGAGTCGACGATGGCGATGGGCCGATCAGGCATGGAAACCTCGTCCGGGCGCGCGCGCCCAATGGTCGCACCACGCTGATTGGCCGGGTTGAGGTTGAGGATGCCGTCCGGTGGTGCGTCACTTTGCCCGGAGCCGGCAGCCGCGCAAGCCGCGTCGGCGCGGACCGACTAGCCCACAGAATTCATACCACTAATTCGCCGCGGGCGGCCTCACGATACATGAACGCCGCTCGATCGGGTCGAGATGCGCGACGTTCTGACCGGTTAGCAGAGCATGCGGGAGTTGAGAATATGTCGTCTTGTCTGACACGGAGAGTAAAATGAAGATCATTCCGGAGCGCGTGACTGTCATCCCTGATGCCCAGCGCAATGAACTCACGGTTATCATGGAAGGATTCCGTCTGACCTTAAGCGCGGAGGAATCCCGCGCGCTGAGCTACGCGTTGGTACAAGGGATGAAGCAACTCCCGGCGGACCCGCTGACGCGTCCATTCGCGGCCGCCCCTTCGGCGGCGCCGTCGCACAAGCCGGCGGTAAATTCCTCGGCGCAAGAGGCGCCGGCATCGAGAACCGGCGAGACCGGGGCTGACCATATACGCTCGCTGTCCGCCTGAACATAAAGCCGGTCGCTGAACGGCAGCCGACGCGTTCCTGAGGAACGCAGAGCGACAGCCGCCACAAGAATAAACCCGCTTCGCCTCTCTCCGCAGGCAAGCGCCAAAATCATCGCCGCTCCGCGTCATGATGAGCCAACTAGCCAGCAGCACCGCGATTTACGCGATCGTGTCGATCGCATATGCCAGCCTGGTCGGAATCATGCGGAGCACGGCCCCGCGTCATCGGCAGGTCGCCATCGGTGCGATCCTGGGAATGGGGGCTTTGCTCTGCACGCTGGCGCAGCGTCACACGGGCAGGCCGTTGCCCATCGATGACGGTATCGTCACGATCGGCCTCGCGCCGGCTTTCGGCGGCGGCATGGCGACCGTGGTGGCCGCCATCATCGCGGCGGCATCACTCTTCTGGCTGGATGGCAGTTCCCCCTACACGGCGCTGCCTGAAATTCCCGTCGCTGCCGTCATCGGCATCGCGGTCACCGAAGCGCTTCGGCGCCAGCGACCTGGCTTCGGATGGCGAGAACTGGTCGTGCTCGCGCTCAGCCTGACGCTCGGCGCCGCACTGCTCGTTGCTCCGACGTCGGCGTTCCGGGCGTCGCCGGCCGACATGGCATTCGCTCTCGCCGCCCGAATCCTGCTCGGAACCATCGTATTGGGCACGTTTCTGCAGCGATGGGGCGAAGCGGAGCGGCGGATAAGCGAGAGCGAGCGACGACGGCGGGCGCTCGCGGCCAATGTCCCCGGCACAGTGATGCAGATTACCGTCAATCCCGCCGGGGAAATGAGCTTTGCCTTCGACGCCACGGATCCGTTGCGGATTTTCGGCGATGCCGCGCTGACCCCGACAACCGACGCCGCAAAATTCCTGCAATCGATCCATCCCGACGATCGCGCCGCCTTTCGGCGCTCCCTCGTCGAGGCAGGTCGCTCGCTCAGCCCATGGTCGCACGAGTTTCGTGTCCTGCTGCCCGGCGGCAGGCAACGTTGGCTGCGCGCCCGGGCCACGCCCGCCCCGTCCGGCCGCGGCGACATCCTCTGGGAGGCGATCGTGGTCAACGTGACGACGCGCAAGGATGTCGAGCAAGTGCTGCGGCGAAGCGAGGTGCTTCACCGCCTGCTCGCCGAAAATACCACCGAGGTCCTCGGCAGCATCGGCCCGCAGCAGAGCTGGCTCTATGTCTCGCCGTCGGTTCGGACCATTCTCGGCTATGAGCCCAACGACATGATCGGCCGATCATGGCTTTCGCTCGTCGACGCGGCGGACGCCGCGCGGGTCAAGGATGCGATGCACGGCCTGGTTCCCGGCGGCCCGGCGGTCACCGTCGCCTACCGCATGCGGCGCGGCGACGGCAGGGTGCTCGGAGTCGAAGAGACGCGGCGCCTCATCACGGGCGGTCCGGCCGGCGAGCCGGCGGAAAGCGTCAGCGTCATCCGCCCGGTCGCGACCGGACGCGCCGGGACTTTCGCGGCCGCCGCCGAGGCGGAGCCGGTCCACGGACGCGATGGACCGTTCGCGCGCATGCTCGACGCCGCCAATGCCGGGATCGTCGTCATGGATCCGCATCATCCGGATCACCCCGTCATCTTCGCCAATCGCGCCGCAACAAAAATCACCGGCTACGGCCGTGCCGAGTTCATCGGCCGACGCTGGCGACTGCTCGACGGGCCGAACGCCGACCCCGGGGTCGCGAAGCAGATCGACGAGGCGATGCGGCAGCAGCGGCCGCTGTCGACGACATTCGTCGCGCGCCGGAAGGACGGGACCGCCTACTGGATGAGGTTCGATTTCAGCCCGGTACGCGACGAGGCAGGACAGGTCGACGCCTATGTCAGCGTCTTCTCCGATATTTCCGAGCAGAAGCGGATCGAGGACGACCTGCGCCGCGCCCGCGATGCGGCGGAAGAGGCGAACCAGGCGAAGTCCGAGTTCATCGCCAACATAAGCCATGAGCTGCGCACGCCCCTCAACGGCGTCATCGGCTTCACCAATCTGCTGCTTAACGAGAACCTTCCGGCGGAACAGCGGCGCTACGCCACGTTTGCCCATGACGCCGGCAGCTCGCTGCTGGCCATCATCAACAACATCCTCGACCTCTCCAAGATCGAGGCGGGCAAGCTGACCCTGGTCGAGACCGATTTCAGCGTCGTCGACCTCGCCGTCAGCTGCAACACGGTGGTGTGGCATGCCGCGCGCGAACGGGGGTTGGATCTCAACTTCGTCCTGAAGCCGGATGTGATGAACCTGGTGCGCGGCGATCCCAACCGCATCCGGCAGGTCCTGTTGAACCTCCTCAGCAACGCGATCAAGTACACGGAAAAAGGCAGCGTCGTGCTCACCATCGCCAAGCTCGCGGACCTTCCAACCGGCACGACCCTCAAATTTTCGGTCACCGACACCGGGGTCGGCATCGCCAAGGAGCAGCAATCCAGGCTGTTCCAAAAGTTCTCGCAAATCGAGGACAAGCCCGGCATCTACCTGCGGGGAACCGGCCTCGGACTGGCGATCTGCAAGAACCTCGTCGAGCATATGGGCGGGTCGATCGGCGTCACCAGCATGCCGGGGCTGGGCAGCAATTTCTGGTTCAGCGTGCCGCTGAAGGCGGCCATCGGCGACGGCCGCAAGCCGGGCGAGCGGAACACGCCCGCCCATCGGGGCGTGCGCATCTTGCTGGTCGAGGATACGCTGATGAACCAGGAGCTGATGATCACCCTGCTGCGCCGCGCCGGGCACGAGGTAGAGCTAGCAGCCGACGGCGAGGCGGCGGTCGAGGCGGTGCGGCGGCATGAATTCGACCTTATCCTCATGGATGTGCAGCTGCCGCGCATGGACGGCATGGCGGCGACCCGCGCGATCCGCCGGCTCGGGACCGCGACGTCCCGCGCTCCCATCATCGCCATGACCGCGCGCGCGCTTTCAGGCGACGTCGAGAAGTGTCTTGATGCCGGCATGGACGACCATCTCTCGAAGCCCGTCGACGCCGCCGCATTGCTGGCGATCATCGATCGCTGGGTTCGCGCGCGTCAGCCCGCTCCGGGCGAGACGGCTCCGCCCGAAAGGATCGGCCTGCCAGTTCAGGATCGGGAGGCGCTTCAGGACATCGAAGCCCATATCGGCCGCCGCAAGCTCGACGAATTGATCGCCCGGGTGCGTGACGATCTGCCGCGTCGGCTCGATCGCATGAACGAGGGCGGCCTGGACCACCTGCTGCTCGAGCACGAGGCCCATGAGCTGGTTTCGGTGGCCGGCACGGCGGGATTGCTGCAACTGGCTGAGTCCGCAAGAGCGGTGATGGACGCCTGCCGCGAGGGCGGCAATGCCGAGGTCGTGGCGATGCTGGCTGCCCTCAACGACGCGGCAGAGCGGGCACTCGCCGCGCTGGAGGCCGGCCACCGCGCCGACGTGGAGTGACGGGAGAGGCTATTTCCGCTGCACCGCGTCGGAAATCTGCGCCCAGCTGATGACCTGGTCGGTGACGTTGGCGACGATGGCTGCGCGATCGGCACCGCACTCGTCCGCGGCGGCGGCCTGCGCCGCCGCGCCGCCGCCGGGAGCGTCCGACAAGGCAGCGCTGACCCTGCTCGCCAGCGAGCGCGCCTCCTCCATCGTCAGGGCGACGCGATAACCGCCCATGAACAGCGTCATCCCCGGCCGTTCGCCGTCGCAGAGAACCGTGATCGTTTCCTCGACAACCTTCATGCGCGAACCGCGTCCTCGGTATGTAGCGATGCCGTGCCGATAAAATCCCACAACATCGCATTGCCAGGCGATGCGACATTTCGCGGCGGGACTACAGGTGTCGGCCCCCGCCCGGGGGACGAGCGCCGCTGACCCGCAGCATATCGGTTCCTGGCGACGATCCCGCCCGAGAGCGTTGGCCCCCCCGTGCCCTCATGTCCAATGCACCCAAGGCTCGGCGAACTGCTCGATTTCTGGCACCGCAAGCGGGCCGGGCGTCGCATGCCGGCACGCAACGATTTCGACGTGTTCGAGCTGCGACCCTGGCTTGGATATTTGCACCTCGTGGAGGTGGTCGAGGGCGGTCGGGATTTCCTGCATATGATCTATGGAACCGAACTCGCCGTCATCTTTGGTATCGACCTGACCGGAAAGAGACTCGGCGCGATCCCTGCCGCGGCCCGGGAGAGCGTCCGGCTCGCCTACGCCGCGGCGTGCGCATCGTGCGAGCCGCTCTTCGTCGCGGACGATCCCATTTTGCAAAGCAGCGTCGATCGGGTGGAGAATCTCATCCTGCCGCTGTCCTCCGACGGTTTTGCGGTCAATCGGTTGCTGATCGGCGCGGCGCGCGTCGAGCGCGCCCGTGAGATGGGGGCCGCTCCGGCCGAACGTCGGCGCGCCGCCCGCGTTCCGATCCTCTCGAGCGGCAGGCTGCAAACCAGCGAAAATTGGGAGAACTGCGTCGTTCTGGACTATTCCTCGCGCGGCGCGCGGCTTCAGCTCGATCGCCCGACGGCGGAGAGCGGTCGGGTTACCATCGCGTTCGCTGATTTCCTGCCGCTGCCGGGGAGGGTGGCCTGGCGGAGCGGCCGATGGGCCGGCATCGAATTCGCAAATAAGCTGGTGCCATAGGTCGGCGGTTGAGAGGAACACCGGCTCCGAGACGGCTCTGGTTTCGCACCGACCGCCCGACCCCGCGGTCAGCGCGGCGTCAGGCTGGCGAGATAGGCGACGATATCGTCGATCTGCTGCCGGCTCAGATTGAGCCCGGCCATGGGCGGGTGAGGCGCGGTGAGGAAGGCGCGCAGCCGCTCGGGGTGCTGCGCCTCGCGCCGCGCGATCGCCGGAAAGGACGGCGCGGTGTCGGCGCCCCGCGTCGCGCGGTCGACGACGTGGCAGCCCGTGCACCACTGCTGCGCCAATTGCCGCCCGGCCTGGGCATCGCCCGCGGCCAGGGCGGATGTGCTCGCGGCGCACAGCAGCAGGACGGCGGCGAAAACCAATTGTCTCATGATCACCTTCCGGACATGGCGGCGTTCTGCCAGCCTAAGCCCTGTTTACCGGGATTACCAGACGCAGGCATCGACGCAGGCATCGGCGGAGGGACGCGACTTGCAGAGCGCCAATGCCGCCTGGAATTCCGGCGGTATTTCAGTTAATTGAGCAGAGGCGCCGGCGGTGATCGATCGCAACATGGCAGCGACTGCCGGGGCCGCAATCGACGGCCAGCGAAAGACCGACCCATGCCCATGGACGCGCCGCAGACGTCGCCTCAGTTGCGCACCTTCGATGATGCCCTCGGCCAACGCATCATCGCCATGCACGTTTGGGCGGTGCGCGAAGGGCTCCGCGGCGCAACCGCCCACGATCTCTTCGATGGATTCTGTCAGCGTCTGGTGGTCGAGGGTGTGGCGCTGTGGCGCGCCCATACCGCGATGGAGACGCTGCATCCCCAATGGTCCGGCTTCGGCCACACTTGGCGTCGCGACCTCAACGCCCTCCAGCCCGAGCACTATGCCCACGATGATCTTTCTGCGCCGGAATGGCTGAGCAGCCCGCTGCGCGCGCTCATCCTCCGGGCGGAAGCCGGCGAGCCCAATCCGGCGATGCGCCGGCGGCTCGACGCCGGCCCGGATGAACGCGATTTCCCGGTGCTCGGCGAGTTCTTCGCGGCGGGCGCGACCGACTACTTCGGTCAGATATTCACCTTCGGCGCCCATCACGATCGCTCGCACGGGTCGGGCGCATTCTACTCCTTCGTCACCGACCGGCGCGGCGGCTTCGCCGACGATGACCTAATGCTGTTGCAGGCAACCCTGCCGGCATTGTCGCTCGCCATGAAGGCGCATGTCGGTCACGTCATCGCCGCCGGGCTGCTGCGGGCCTATCTCGGCGAGGATGCCGGTCGGCGCGTCCATGCCGGCGCGGTGGCGCGCGGCTCGGTGGAGAGCCTGCGCGCGGTGCTGTGGTACGCCGACATCCGCGGCTTCACGGCAATTGCCGACGCCACGCCGGGTTCGGTCGTCGTCGAGCTGCTTGACGACATATTCGAGACGCTGACCGCCACCCTGCGCCGGCACGGCGGTCAGGTGCTCAAATTCCTCGGCGACGGCATGCTGGCGACCTTTGCCGTCGATCCGCCGAGCCTCGCCGCGACCTGCCGTCGCGCCCTCGACGCCGCGGCCGAGGCGATGCAGGCACTCGATGCGCTCGCCGCGGCACGCACGACCGCCGCCAAGCCCGTCGCCTCGGTCGATCTTGCGCTCCATCTCGGCGACGTGCTGTACGGTAACGTCGGTGCCGCCGATCGGCTCGACTTCACGGTCATCGGGCCCGCCGTCAACGAGGTCGCGCGGATGGAGGCCCTGTGCGAGAAACTGGGTCGCAAGGTTCTCGTCTCGGCTGCGCTCGCCGCCGCAAGCGAAGGTGCCAACCTCCGGCTCGAGCCGCTTGGGCGCTACCCCTTGCGCGGCGTCAGCGAGGCGAGGCAAATCTTCGCCCTGGATCTAACCGCAAAGCAGTAGCCGCCGGGCGCGGCCCTGCCCCGGTGTTGCCGGCGCTCAGCCACCATCCCGCCAGGACGCCCAGGCCAGCGCTCCCATGAATGCCAGCGCGGCGAGCACCACCATGGCCAGGTAGAGTTCCTCCCCCATCGTCATGACGCACCTCCCATCTTCTGGGGAATGCTGGTCGCGATCGGCGGTCGCGGCTTTGACTTGGATCAATGCCGGCGCCGGCCAGTCGACGGCAGCCGGCCGGCACCGAGCCGCCGTCCCCGTGCTGTCGCCGTCCCCGTGCCGTCCCCGTGCTGTCCCCGTGCTTGGACTGCTCCGGGAGGGCGGCTAGAATGGGCCTGCACCGTCCGTCGCGCCGTCGGCACCCGCCGAAGGAACGGAGTCTGAACTCTATCATATGGCGAATACCGGAGCCCTGGACTCTCCCGGCAAAAGCAAAGGCGGGGATTTGGCCGAGACAGCACAGGCGTTGCGCGACAGCGAGGCGCAGCTTCGCTCGATCATCGAGACGGTGCCGGACGCACTCATCGTCATCGACGAGCAGGGCCTTATCCAATCCTTCAGCCCCGCAGCCGAGCGCCTCTTCGGTTATGTCGCGGCCGAGGTGCAGGGGTGCAATGTCAACATGCTCATGCCGTCGCCCTATCGCGAGCAGCATGACGGCAATCTGGCCCGCTATCTCGGCTCCGGCGAACGGCGGATCATCGGTATCGGCCGCATCGTCGTCGGGCAGCGTGCAGACGGCTCGACCTTCCCCATGGAGCTGGCAGTGGGCGAGGTCAAGCTCAAGGACCGGCGCCTCTTCACCGGCTTCCTGCGCGACATCACCGAGCGGCAAACGGCGCACGAGCGGCTGCAGGAGCTGCAGTCGGAGCTGCTCCGCACCTCCCGCCTTTCCGCCATGGGGCAGATGGCCTCCGCTCTGGCCCATGAGCTCAACCAGCCGCTGACCGCAGTGATCAACTACGTGCAGGCCTGCCGCCGCATGATGGGCGGCGACGCGCCGCAATTCGATCGGCTGCAGGAGGTCATGGATAAAGCCGTGGCGCAGGCCAGCCGCGCCGGGCAGATCATCCAGCGCATGCGCCAATTCATCCAGAAAGGCGAGACCGAGCATCAGCTCGAGGACATCAACAAGGTGGTCGAGGAAGCGAGCGCGCTCGCGCTGGTGGGGGCGCGGGAGAGTGGCATCCTGGTTCGCATGGAACTGAGCGCGGGCCTGCCGCCGCTAACGCTCGATCGCATCCAGATCCAGCAGGTCGTGCTCAATCTGGTGCGCAACGCCACGGAAGCGCTGGCGGGCTGCAAACGCCGCGAACTCGCCATCCGCACCGGCCAGCCCAGCGACGCGGCGGTCATGGTCGAGGTGGCCGATACCGGGCCGGGTCTGAACGAGGGGGTGAAGAACCAGCTCTTCCAGCCTTTCGTCACCACCAAGCCGAAAGGCATGGGGCTCGGCCTGTCGATCAGCCGCTCGATCATCGAGGCGCATGGCGGACGCCTGCAGGGCGGGGCAAATCCGGACGGCGGCGTGACCTTCCGCTTCAGCCTGCCGATTCCCGGGAGGGCGGAGTGACGCGATGAGGCAGGCCGCGACGATCTTCATCGTGGACGACGACGATGCCATCCGCGACTCGCTGCAGCTCCTGCTGGAAGCGGCGGGGTTCAGGCATATCCGGGTCTACGACTCGAGCCGCCGCTTTCTCGAGGCGGCGACGCCGCAGCCGGGCGATTGCCTGCTGCTCGACATCCGCATGCCCGACATGGATGGACTCGAGCTGCAGGCCGAGCTTAACCGGCGCGGCACGCGGCTGGCCGTCATCATCATGACCGGCCATGCCGACGTGCCGATCGCGGTACGCGCGATGAAGGCCGGCGCCGCGGATTTCATCGAGAAACCGTTCTCCGAGGCGCTGTTGCTCGACGCCGTCCGCCGCGCGCAGGCCCATTCGGTGGAGTTAAGCCGCCAGACCGAGGAAGCCGGCGAGACTCTGCGGCGCCTGTCGACCCTGACGGCGCGGGAGCGCGACGTGCTCGAGGGCATGGTCGCAGGCCGGCCCAACAAGGTCATTGCCTATGATCTCGGCATCAGCCCGCGCACCGTCGAGATCCATCGCGCGCGCGTGATGGACAAGATGCAGGCCCGCAGCCTGTCGGGACTGGTCCGTATGGCGCTCGCCGCCGGGGTCGCCCCCGAGCCGCACTGAGCGCCCGGCCCCGTTGATCCAGGTCAAAGCCTCAGGAGACAGACAATTTCATGATGGTCTGATGACGAGATCGTTCAGCAGCGTCGCCCTGACGCCGGATCAGATCGCGGTGGTCTTCCCGCTGGTGCACGCGGCGGTCCCCGAGATCAACCTGGACACCTGGCGGGGTTTCGTCCGCTCGCTCGGCGAGGGGACGACCTCATCGCCCTCGGGCGTCCTAGGCGTGCGCAACGAAGCGGGATACATCTGCGGCCTCCTCATCTTTCGCGCCGAGCAGGACCTTCGCCACGGCAAGGTGCTGGCGATCAACCTGTTCATCGCGCTCGATCTGGTTAATGAGGAGGAAGCCGCCAGCGCCCTGCTGCAGGCGGCCGAAGCGAAGGCGGGCGAGCTCAAATGCGCCGCCACGCATGTTCGCATCGACTCCGCGCAAAAGTCGCTACCGCACCGTTTCACCGCGGCGGGGTACCGCAACGAAGCCGAGATTTTCTGCAAGAGCGTCGGGACGGCCCGGCCGAGCTGACCCGGAGAGCAGGCACAACGCTCCCGGCGACCGGGCTATCAGGTCTAATCCGAGGCGTTCTGCAGGATCTGGGCGCGCGCCTTGGCGCCCAGCCTCGCCAGCTGCTGGCCGATCTCGGCCTCGGTCCCCGGCAGGCCGTGGGCGGCGAGATCGCGGCAAACCTTCTTGATAAGGCCGGTGTCGCCATGCTCGGTGATCTCGGCATCGACCACGCCGAGCGCGTATCGCGCCGCGGCATCGCCGCCGAGACCCATCTTCTCGGCAGCCCACAAGCCCAGCAGCTTGTTGCGCCGGGCCATGATCCTGAAGGCCACCTCCTGCTCCCGTGCGAAAGTCCGCTCCGCGGCTTTTTCGCGGTCATCGAACATAGACATGACCCCTCCTCTGAGCCGATGCCGCCATGCTTGCATGCCCCGATCCCGGCGCATTGATCCAGGTCATTCGGCCGCCTTCCCGCCGGGCGGCACCCGGCGCTGCTCGCGCAGCACCTGCTCCAAGCTGCGCAGCAGCGCTTCGCGCTCCGCTGCATCGCCCGTCCGGCGCAGCCGCTCATTGATCGCGAGCGCCAGCGCCGCGTGGCGGTTGTGCCAGTCGAGCGCGGACAGGGATTCCGGCGCCAGTCGCACCGCCGCCTGATCGAGCCGCGGGGCGCCGGGCCGATCCAGGACGAGCGAGGCGTCGAGCAGCGGCAGCAGCACCGGCACGGCCGGCGAGAGACGCGCCTCGAGCGCCGCGGCGAGACCCGCTCTCGCCCCGCCTTCGCCATGATTGAGGATGATGGCGCGCGCGATCGGCAGGCGTGCAACCACCCAGTCGACCAGCGCCGGCCGGTCGGCATGCGCCGAATAGACGTCGAGCTTGCGGATTTCCGCCGCGACCCGCACTTCCTCGCCCTCGATCCGCACGGATCTGGTGCCGTCCTGGAGCAGGCGCCCGAGCGTGCCCGGCGCTTGATACCCCACCAGCAGCACGGTCGACTGCCGCCGCCAGAGATGCGCCTTGAGGTGGTGGCGGATGCGGCCGGCGTCGCACATGCCGCTGGCGGCGATGATGATCGCGCCCGAATGGATCCGGTTGAGCGCCTTGCTCTCGGCGACCTCGGCGGTGAAATGAAAGTTGTCGCGATCGAACGGGTTCTGCGCGGCCGCGGCTTCGCCCAGCGCCTCCAGATGTGCGGCAAACACCTCAGTGGCGCGCACCGCCAGCGGCGAATCGAGGAATACCGGCGTCTCCGGCAGTTCGCCCCGCGCGAACAGCAGGCCCAGATCGAACAGCAGCTCCTGCGTTCGCTCGACGGCAAACGCCGGGATGATCAGATTGCCGCCGCGTCCGAGCGCGGCCACTACCTCGGCGCGCAGCGCCTGGCGCCGCTGCTCGGCGCTGAGGTGAGGCCGCTCGCGGTCGCCATAGGTAGCCTCGACCACGACGCAGTCGAATCCCGTCGGCGCTTGCGCCGGGGGTTGCAGCGCATTGCCCTCCGGGCCGAGATCGCCCGAGAACAGCAGGCGAAGCGGCTTGCCGCCGGCGACAGTGACCTCCAGCTCGATCGAGGCCGAGCCGAGGATATGGCCGGCCTGCCAGAACCGCGCCCGGACACCCGGCAGCGGCGCAAACCACGCGTCATAGGCGACCGCGGCGATGCGCGGCAGCATCGCCGCGGCGTCGGCCTTGGTGTAGATCGCGGTCACCGGCGGCTCGCCGCGCTGCTGGCGCCGGCGATTGAGGCGCTCGACTTCGCTTTCCTGCACATATCCGGCGTCCGGCAGCATATAGGCCAGCAGGTCGCGCGTGCCGTCGGTGGCGAGGATCCGGCCGGAGAATCCCTGACGCACGAGCTTCGGCAGGAGGCCGGTATGGTCGAGATGCGCATGCGTCAGCAGCACCGCGCCGAGACCGCCGGGAGCGAAGGGAAACGCGCCGTAATTGAGTTCCTTGAGCGTCTTGCTCCCCTGATAGAGGCCGCAATCGATCAGCAGCGAGCCGCCGGGCGTTTCCAGCGACGTGCAGGAGCCGGTCACCGTCCCGGCCGCACCGTGGAAGGTCAGCCGCAGGCTCATCGCGGCGCCGTACCGACGGCGAAGCGGAAGCCGCTGTCCTCGGCCGCCTCCTCGGCAGCGAGGCGAAAATCGACCGGCAGACAGGCGTGAAGGCGATAGAGCGGCTCGCCCTGCTCGACCCGATCGCCCGGCTGCTTGAAGAGGTCGATGCCGGCGCCCTTGTCGGCTGGGGCGCCCGCCAGCCGGGCGAGCCGCGCGATGCGATAGCAGTCCACCGCGGCCACCACGCCGTCGGTCCGCGCGGCCACGTCGCGCGTGAGCGGGCCAAGCGCCGGCGTCGCCGGCGGCGCCCCCTGCGCTGCCATGATGCGCTCCATCTTGGCCAGCGCGGCGCCGCTCTCGAGGAGCTCGCGCGCCCGCACGAGGCCGGCGCCGCCGCGCAACGCGGGATCAAATTCGAGGATTCGGCCGGCGAGCAGCAGCGCGCGCTCGCGCAGCTCCGCCGGCGCCTGCGGCGCGTTGCTCAGCACCTGCAGGACGTCGCGCGCCTCGAGCGCGGGGCCGATGCCGCGGCCGATCGGTCGGCTGCCGTCGGTGATCACCACCTCAAGCGGCAAGGAGACCTGGCCCGCCACGTATTCGAAGAGCTTGCGCAGCTGGATCGCCGCCGCCCCACTGCGCACCTTCGCCGTCGGGCCGACGGGGATGTCGATGAGCAGCCGGTTGGAGCCGGCCGACAGCTTCTTCGACAGGATCGACGCCACCAGCTGGCCCGGGGCGTCGATGTTGAGCGGCCGCTCCACGGAAATCAGAATATCGTCGGCCGGGGAAAGATTGACGTGCCCGCCCCACACCAGGCAGCCCTTCTCGGCGGCGACGATATCGCGCATGGTCTCGGTGTCGAGGTCGACGCGCGCCAGCACTTCCATGGTATCGGCCGTACCCGCCGGCGAGGTGATGGCGCGCGACGACGTCTTCGGAATGGTCAGCCCATGGGCCGCGATGATCGGCACCAGGATCATCGAGGTGCGATTGCCAGGAATACCGCCGATGCAATGCTTGTCCACCACCATAGCATCCGGCCAGCTGAGCCGGGATCCGACCGCGGCCATGGCGCGCGTCAGGTGCAGCACCTCGCTCGTCGACAGGAACCCGGCGCAGGCGACGACGAAGGCGGCAATCTCCATCTTGGAATAGCGCATGCCGGCGATGTCGCGGATGACGCCCTCCAGCGCCGCCGGCGTCAGCTCTTCGCCGCGGATCTTGGCGTGCACCGCTTCGAGGCTTTTCGGCGGCACCGCTTGCTCGAGTTCGACGCCGCTGCCCTCCGGCAGGCCGAGGAGCGCGAAAGCCTGCTCGCTCAGTCCCACCTCGTCCGGCGCGAGCCAGCCCTCGTGATCGACGATATTGAGGGTCGCCAGGATTCGCCGCTCGCCGCTCCCGAGTTCCACCTTTTCCAGTGCCTGGAATTCGCCTGGGCGGTATATGGCCGAGCGCCGCGGCAGAAAAGCGACCGCCTCGCGGTAGGTGTCGACCGGTATCCGCCGCAGCCGCAGCCGGCCGGCCGGCTCCCCGTCGCGGCGCGGCGATCCGGTGCCCGCCACCTTCGGCGCATCCATCGTCCGGGCCCGTCCGGCGGCCTAATGCGACAGCAGCAGCGGCAACAGGCTGGTGGCGACGACTTGGCGCGTCGCGCCGCCGAACAGCAGTTCGCGCCAGGGCGCATGACCATAGCCTCCCATCACCAGCAGATCAGCCCCCCGATCGCGCGCCGCCGCCAGCAGCAGCTCGCCCGGACCGACATGCTCGACCCGATCGACCGCATCCGCCGTCGCCCGCACACCGTACCAGCCGAGGTGCCTGACCAGCTCCGCGGCGCCGGTCTCGCCGATCGACAGCACGTGCACGGATTGCGCAGCGCGCAGGAACGGAATCGCCCCGGCGAGCGCCCTGGCCGCCTCTGGGGAATCGTTCCAGGCGAGCGCGATGGTCTCGCCCAGCAGCTTGGGCGGCTCGGCGGGCGCGATCAGCACCGGCCGACCGCTGGCCAGCAGCGCCTCTTCGATCGCGTCGCTGTAGGGCTGATCGACCACGCGACCGGACCGGCCGAGGATCAGCAGGTCGAAGAGCCGCGCGCGGTTGGCGACGGTGGTGGCGCCATAGCCGGTCTCTTCGCGCCAGCAGGCCGAAGCCTGCCGCAGCAGCGCCGGATCCGTGCCAGGGAGCGGCGGCGCGGCGCGCAGCGGAAGCGCGTGCCGCGCCGCCGCCGCATCGAATATCCGGCGTGCGGCGGTCGCCATGTCGCCGGCATCGCGCATCGCCTGCTCGATGATGTCGCCGCTCAGCGGCGTGGCGAAGCCATCGGCGGCGGCGGCCACCATCTCGCGCGGATCGGGTCTGGCATGCAGCGCTTCGAGATGACCGTCGAAGCGGCGTGCGAGGCGGCAGGCCAGCTCGACCACTCCCGAACTCGCAGCGCCGCCGCTGACGGCCACGAGCATTGTGCGAATGTCCATGCCCCTCTCCTCTACCGGACTTTCCATCATCTCATCCTGCGGAACGGTCTGCCAATACTCATTGAGGTGGATCAATCATTTGGCCCATTCTTTCGCATCGCCCGAGACGGTTCGCGACGAAGCAATTGACGTACATCAATTCGCACCGCCGCATGACGTCCTAATGTTCATGCCGAGAGGTTGCCATGAGAGCGATGTCCGAGATCGTCAGGGATCAGAAACCCCTGATAATGCCACCCAAAACCACGGTGAAGCATGCCTGTGAGCGCATGCGCGAGCGGCGGGTCGGCGCCGTGCTGGTGGCGGACAGGGATCACCACCTGCTTGGCATCTTTACCGGCCGCGACGCCGTCTGCCGCGTCCTGGCGGAAGGCAAGGATGCGGCCGAGACGACGCTTGCCGAAGTCATGACGCGCGATCCCGCAACGATGCCGCCGACCGATACCGCGATCGAAGCGCTGCGGCTGATGCGCGACGGCGGCTTCCGCCACGTGCCGGTGGTCGCCGGCGGCAAGGCGATCGGCGTCGTCTCGCATGGCGATTTTCGCGGGCTGGAGACCGCCCGTCTCGACGACGAAACCGGACTTTGGGAGCGGCTTTAGGACGTTGCGCCGACTCGAATCGGCGCTCCGCGTCGGTTCATCCACGGTCACGACATTCAACCTGAGGGAGATGGTCCATGGCTGATACTCCGGTCGAGGTCAAGAAGGCTACGGCTACGGCTACCGCTCCGGCGCCGACGCGCGCCCAGACGCCGGACGTCTGGCGATCGTTCCGCGGCGAGATGGATCGGTTGTTCGATCGCTTCGGCTTCCCGTCGTTCCGACGCATGCTCGACGTCGAGCCGTTCTGGAACTACGAGACGTCGTTCGGGGTCGCCGCTCCGGCGGTGGACGTGACCGAGGACGAGAACGCCTACAAGATCGCCGCTGAGCTTCCCGGCATCGCCGAGAAGGATATCGACGTATCGGTCTCCGGCGACGTGCTCGTGCTCAAGGGCGAGAAGCGCCAGGAGCGTGAGCAGAAGGAGAAGAATCGCTATGTATCCGAGCGCAGCTACGGGAGTTTCCAGCGGAGCTTCTCGATTCCGGACGGCGTCGACCGAGACAAGATCAGCGCGGAGTTCGCCAAGGGCGTGCTCACGCTGACCCTGCCGAAGACGGCCGAGGCGCAAAAGCAGCGGAAGAAGATCGAGATCAAGTCGGGCTGATCCGTCGGCCAGCCGAAGCGGCGGGGGAAGCCTCCCGCCGTCGGCCGGTGCGATGCGGGCGGCGGCAAAGCCGGGGGTTGTCTCCGAACAACGCGCCAAAACGCATTTCGACAGAGATATAAAGCATCTGGCGATGAAGACGATCCTTGTCCTCGCCGGCGGTAGCGAGACGGACGCGTCCGTCTTCGAGACGGCCTTCGCCGCCGCCGCGCCGCTCGCCGCGCATCTTGCCTTCTTCCACGCCCGCATCAGCCCGGGCGAGGCGGCGGCGCATACGCCGCATGTCGATTTCATGCAGGGAGCTGGGTTGCATGACGCGCTGCACCAGCTTGGCGCCAGGGCGCAGGCCCGGTCAGCGGCGGCGCAGCGCCACTTCCGGGCGTTCTGCGGCAAGCACGATATCGACGTCAGGAACACGCCGGCCCGCGACCCGGGGGTCTCCGCCAGCTGGCACGAAGAGCTGGGCGATGCAATCGAGCGCATGATGCTCCGCGCCCGCCACAACGATCTCGTGATCGCCGGGCGTCCGTCGGGCGCCGACGGGCTGCCGCGCGACCTGATCGAGCGTCTCCTGTTCGGTTGCGGACGGCCGCTGCTGCTGGCGCCGCCGCGCGCGCCGCGGCGACTTACCGGCACGGCACTGGTCGGCTGGAAGGAGACGGCGGGGGCCGCTCGCGCGCTCACCGCGGCCTTGCCGCTGCTCGCCAAGAGCAAGCGCGTCGTCATCGCGAATATCGAGGAAGGCGCGCAATCGCTCCCGCACGCGGCCGATGTCGTCCGGCACCTGGCATGGCACGGCATCGCCGCCGAAGCAAAGCGGATACCCCCCGACGGCCGGCCGGTCTCCCTCCAGCTGGAGAGCGCCGCAGCCGATTGCGGGGCTGATCTCCTGGTGATGGGAGCCTATGGCCGCGGTCCGATGCGCGAGCTGATCTTCGGCGGGTGCACGCAGCATGTCCTTGCCGGGGCGCGGCTGCCCGTCTTCCTCATGCATTGAGCCCGCGGCTCGACCGGCCGCACGCACGGAAGAGCCATCATGTCGCGTCGATTTTGATTCGGATCAAGGCAAGCCCGGGCATCTGGATGTATCAGAAGAAAATGGGCCGCGACGGACGCCGGTCCGCCGCCATCGAGGAGGGACGGTCAAATGACGCTTCGAATTGCATCAGGGGTCGCCGACCGGATCGCAAGGCTCATCGGCTGGAGGCGAGACGGATGGCAGAAACTGCCGGCGGCGCAGGACCACGATCCCGGCGCCTGCGCCGCACCGGTGGAGGACGCAGCGCCGCCTCGACCCCGGTATGTCTTGGCGCCGCCGCTGCTGCGCTGCCTCGGCGGCTGGTCGGTCCATAACGGCGCGTCTAACCGCCTCATCGCAGACGGCCTGAGCCGGAGACAGGCGGAGACGCTGTGCATGGTCCTCGATCTCGCGGACCATTGGCGACGCGACAGCCAAGCCGAGGCAGTTCGTCGCGGGGAGGAAGACTGACGCAAGCGGGGCCGGCTGCGCCCGGCAGGAGGCGCGTCAGCGCTTTCCGATGCGGAACATCCGCATCGTGTCATCGTACTCGAAGACCTCGGCATACCGTGCCCAGCCCGTGACCGCGCGCAAGGTCCGTTCCGCGTCGCGGCGGATCATGTGGTCTTCGAGCTCCGACTCGAACCGCACGCGCGGCGCACGATGGCCTTCGCGCTCGTCGAGAACGCGGCGAATATGCGCGGCAAGCGGCACGAATTTGAGCAGATGCTCGTTGAACAGCCGCTTGCGCTCCTCCGTCTCGCAGCGGACAAAGGTGCGCCCTGCCGCTGTGAGCTTGAGGCTCCCCGCACTCAGCTCGGCGAACTCCAGGATGTGCAGCCCCTCGGCGATCGGGAAGAGATCGTCCACTTCGAAAGAGAGCGCGCCGGCGAGCGCGCCCAGTTCGGCGCTGCCGGAATAAGGCGCCGAGGCCAGGGTCTCGAGCAGGCCGCGCATCTGGTTGACGGAGGCGCGCGGCAGCGCCTGCGCCAGCCCGCCGTGAAGCCGGCCCTGCGCTTTGATCGAGGCGAGCGCGCGCGAGGTCAGGATCGAATAGATCTCGTCGACGATGGCCCGGAAGGCGTCGTCCAGGCGGTTGCGGGGACGCGCGAGCGGAACCGGGATATCGGCGGCAATTCGGCCGGGATTGGAGGAGAGGACGAGGGTCCGGTCGCACATCAGAACCGCTTCCTCGATATTGTGGGTCACGAGCAGTACCGACCGGGTCGGCATCTGGCGCTCGATCCAGAGATCGAGAAAGTCGGTGCGCAGCGTCTCCGCCGTCAGCACGTCGAGGGCCGAGAACGGCTCGTCCATGAGCAGCACGAGGGGCTCGATGACCATAGCCCGGGCGAACCCCACCCGCTGGCGCATGCCACCCGACAGCTCGCGCGGATATGCGGATTGAAAGCCGTCGAGCCCGATCAGGTCGATGGCGGATTGCGCGCGCCGGCGCGCCTCTGCGCGGGGCAGCCCGAGCGCGTCGAGTCCGGCCTCCACATTCTCCAAGACCGTCAACCAGGGGAAGAGCGCGAAGGTCTGGAATACCACTGCGATGCCTTCGGCGGGCCCCTCGAGCGGCGCCCCGCGATAGAGGATCTCGCCGGAAGTGGGCCTGATGAGCCCGGCGGCAATACGCAGCAGGGTCGACTTGCCGGAGCCGGAGCGCCCGAGAAGGCCCAGGATCTCGCCATCGCGCAGGGCGAGATCGATATCCGCGAGCACCGGCAGCGGCTCCCCGGACGGCTTGGCGAAGGTCCGGCAGATCTTGCGCAGCTCGATGGTCGGCGCGCCGGCTGTCGCAGTCATCGGCGCGCTCAGTCGAGCCGCGTCCGGCGCTCGGCGAAAGCGTAGAGCGGACGCCAGAGCAGGCGATTCGCGGCGATGACGAACAGCGACATGACGGCTATGCCGAGTGCGATGCGCGGAAAGTCGCCGGCGGCGGTCCGCTCGGCGATATAGGCTCCGAGGCCGCCGGCGCTGAGCCGGGTCTGTCCCCAGCTCACCGCTTCTGCGACGATGCTCGCGTTCCACGCCCCGCCGGAGGCGGTAATGGCGCCGGTGACGTAAAAGGGAAAGACGCCGGGCAGCATCACCTCCCGCCACCAACGCCAGCCTCCGATGCGGAAGCTCGCCGCCGCCTCGCGAAAATCGCTTGGAAACGCGCTCGCGCCTGCCACGACATTGAAGAGAATATACCATTGGGTCCCGAGGACCATCAGCGGACTGAGCCAGATCCGAGGCGCGAGGTCGAACCGCAGGATGAAGAACACGGCCACCGGAAAGAGCAGGTTGGCGGGAAAGGCCGCGAGGAACTGCGCCAGCGGCTGCGCTGCCTCGGCGAGCTTCGGCCTCAGCCCCACGAAAACCCCGATCGGCACCCACACCACCGTCGCGAGCGCGATGAGGACGGCGACCCGGAGCAAGGTGAGCCCGCCCTCGCCAGCGGCGACCGCGACGTCGCCCCACGACAGCTCGGCGCCGGCGACGCGGTAGAGCTGCCGCAGCGCGGCGCCAATGCCGGCAATGATCAGGCCGTACCACGCGAGATCGCCGATCCGCCGCCGGGGTCCCCAGCCGATGAGGCCGTGAAGCGCCGGCGGCAAGGAGAGCCGCGCCCGCGCCGCGCTCGCCAGTCCCGCCGCCATCGGGCTGGTGACCCGCCGCAGCAGGCGCGCACGGCGAAACAGGTCGAGCACCCAGGATCGCGGCACCGATGCCGCGGCGGTCTGCTCAAAACGGAACTTGTCCGCCCAGGCCACCAGCGGACGGAACAGCAGCTGATCGTAGACGAGGATCGCGGCGCTCATCGCAACGATCGCCCAGCCCACGGCGGCCAGATCGCGCTCGGCGATCGCGCGCGCGACATAGGAACCGACGCCGGGAAGATTGATCTGGAGATCGCCGACCGCGATCGCCTCGGAGGCCACGACGAAGAACCATCCGCCCGACATCGACATCATCGTGTTCCAGACGAGGCCCGGCATGGCAAATGGCACCTCGAGCCGCCAGAAGCGCTGCCAGGCCGAGAAGCGGAAGCTGCGGCTCGCCTCATCGAGGTCGCGCGGCACCGTCCGCAGCGATTGATAGAAGCTGAACGCCATGTTCCAGGCCTGACTGGTGAAAATGGCGAAGATCGCGGCGAGCTCCGGCCCCAGCTCATTGCCGGGGAAGAGCGCCACGAAAAACAGCACCGTGAAGGAAAGATATCCCAGGATCGGCACCGATTGCAGCACGTCGAGCAACGGCACCAGTACCATCTCCGCGCGACGGCTCTTGGCGGCCAGCGTGGCGTAGGTGAAGGTGAAGAACAGCGACGCCGCGATGGCCACCAGCATCCGCATCGTGGTGCGCAGCGCGTAGAACGGGAGCGCGAGGGGCGAGAGCGTGATGTCCGGCTGCCGCGCGGCGCCGAGCGGGGCGACCATCTGGCGGGCGGTCGAGCCGAGAACCAGGATGAGTGCGAGCACCAGCACGGTGGCGGCAAGATCGCGCCAGCCCGGGGCTTGCCGGTACCACCTGCCGTCCCTCAGAATCTCCGCGTGATGCTCCATGACCGTGAGGTCATGGCGCCAGCACGTAGCGGCCCGGCGCGTCAGCGAGCGCGGGGTATCCGGCGTCCGGAGCGCCCAGGGCGGGCGGCGTCCCGGGCGCGGAAGAGTGCTCGCCAAGCCAAGCCGCCCATGCCGGCCACCACGACCCCTCGCTCGCCGGCGTCGCCGCCGCCCAGGTCTCGGGGTCGGTATAGCGCCCGCCGGCCGGGCGATGCGCCATTTGGAAGGAGCGGCCAGGATGTCCGGGCTCGCTGACAATGCCGGCGTTGTGCCCGCCGGAGGTCAGAACGAAGTCGATGGGCGCATCGGTCAGCAGGTGAATCTTGTAGACCGACAGCCAGGGCGCCACGTGGTCCGTCCGGGTTGATACGACGAACATCGGTGCGCGGATGTCGGTCAGCGCGATTGGCCGCCCCTCGACGCGATACTGCCCTTCCGCAAGCTCGTTCTCGACGAAAAGATGACGCAGATATTCGGAATGCATGCGGTAGGGCATGCGCGTGGCATCGGCATTCCACGCCATCAGATCATTCATCGGCACGCGCTCGCCCTCGAGATATTGGCGTATCCCCTGGGACCAGATCAGATCGTTCGACCGCAGCAGCTGAAAGGCGCCGGACATCTGGCGCGTGTCGAGGTACCCCTGCTCCCACATGGTGTCTTCGAGATAGGCCACCTGGCTGTTGCCGAGGAAAAGGGTGAGCTCGCCCGCCTCGGTGAAGTCGGTTTCCGCCGCGAACAAGCTCACGGTCTTGAGGCGTTCGTCGTGATCGCGCGCCAGCGTCGCGGCCGCGATCGACAGCAGCGTGCCGCCGAGACAGTAGCCGCAGGCGTGGACCGGCTGTCCGGGGCAGATCGCGCCGATCGCATCGAGGGCCTTGCCGATGCCCAGGCGGCGATAATCCTCCATGCCGAGATCGCGCTGCTCCGCCGTCGGATTGCGCCAGGATATGATGAAAACCGTGAACCCCTGGCCCACTAGATATCGCACCAGGGAATTTTCCGGCGACAGGTCGAGGATATAATACTTCATGATCCACGCCGGCACGATCAGGACCGGCTCGGGACGGACCGCGCCGGTGCTCGGCGCATATTGGATAAGCTCGATCAGCTCGTTGCGGCAGACCACCCTCCCCGGAGTGATCGCGACCTCCTCGCCGACGCGAAAGGCGCCCGTGCCCACCGGCCTACGGCCGGCGATGGCGCGCTCCCAATCCTCGATGAAATACTGCGCCCCGCGCAGGAAGTTCTGCCCGCCCTCCTCCAGCGTCCGGCGCAGCACTTCCGGATTGGTGAAGGGAAAATTGGACGGCGAGAAGATGTCGAGGATCTGCCGGACGGTGAAGGAGACCATGCGCTGATGTCGCGGCGAGACGCCGCGAATGGCGCTGGTGGCGTTGTACCACCACTGCTGCTGCAGCAGGAACGCCTGATAGATCGTGCTGAACGGCTGCTGCTGCCATGCCGCGTCGCTGAAGCGCCTGTCTTGCGGCAGCGGTTCGATGCAGGGCCGGGTGTCCGGGTCGACCGCCGTCCGCGACAGATAGATCGCCAGGCGCACCCATTTGCGCGCCGCCTTCTCCAGCAGGTTCGCCTGCTTGCCGGGCGCGTTCGCGAGATGAGCGGCCCAGTCGAAAAACGCCACCATCATCCCGGCCGGCGACAGGGACAAGGTGAGACGGCCCTGCCAGGCATGCATCAACCGGTCGACCACCTCGGCCCGTGCCGCATCCGCCTCGGGCTCGTCCGGAATGGACGGCGGATTGGCCGTGAGATCGCGGGCGCCGCGCGCCGGCATGAGACGGTCTTTCGGCGTGGCGCCAAGCTCCTGAACCGGCGCCGGCGCGCGGAGCAGGAGCGTCGGCTTTGTCGGGTCTTTGGGTTGCAGCTTGGGGCTCATGGAAAGCCTCGCGATTTCCTTCAGGTTCCGTCCTGATCCGAAGGGGCCTTCGGCGGACCCCATCCGATCGAACGATAGGCGGCCGATGTCTCGACAGCTTTGATTTGCCTCAATCAATGCATCTGGACGAAACGGCGACGGCCATTGCTTCGATCACGAGGATATGGTCGAAGCGATGCCGCCGCGGCTGCGTCCCACTCTTGTCGTGCGCTGCGCCGGCTGTCCGGCCCTCTGCTCCCGGGCGCCGGCTCTGGCCGCTTCCCGCCGCCGGACCACCGCCGCGTCGGTCAGCGCGCGCATATCGGTTTCCAGACGCTTGGTCTCTCCTTCGATCCATTCGGCCTGGATCTTGGAGGCATCCGCCACATCCTCGCACGCGCATAGCCGCTCGAGCGCGTGGAGTGCGGCCTCCGTTCCCTCGCGCCGCCGCGTCACCCAATCCGCCATCGCCGGCGCAACCGCCTTCAGCATGTCGGCCTGCCATTGAAGCCAAAGCTCCACCGGCCAAACAGCCAATCGCATCGCCTGGCCGTTGAAGCCGTTGAACACGGGGAAGCCGGCGATGTCTCGCCCGGCGCCTCCTGCCGCTGCTTGCGTTCGCTTGTCCATGAGCCTGTCTCCTGCATAAAACAACCGAGTCTGCGGGCAAACCGACATGAGCGGCGGGCCTCTCGGCGAGGATCGCCGATTGAACTCGCCACCACGCCGCTTCCCCTGTCGTCTATGGCGGACAGATTACGATAATCGCCGAGGCCGGTGCTTGATCCAGATCAATAAGCGCGCCTCGTGCCGCCAGGCTTGATCCAGCTCAAGGGCAACGGTTGGCCGGACGCTATGCTTCACTCTTGGCCCACCAGCAGGAGGGCTCGATGCCGATCGGTCAAACGCCGGATGCGCCTCGCCGCAATGAAGAGCGCCTGAGGACGGTACGGATACCGCCATTCCAGCTGGAGGGGGCCCTTGGCCTTCCGGCCGGACCGGCGAGCGGGCTGGTTCTCTTCGCCCATGGCAGCGGCAGCAGCCGCTTCAGCCCACGCAACCTCCATGTGGCGAGCGCGTTGCGGCAATCGGGGCTCGCGACGCTGCTCTTCGATCTCCTGAGCGAGCGCGAGGCGGCAGAGCGCGCCAACGTCTTCGATGTCGACCGCCTCGCCGAGCGCCTTCTCGCCGCGACCGCCTGGGCCCAGACCTCGGCAGCGACCCGGGCGATGCCCTTGGCCTATTTCGGCGCCAGCACCGGCGCCGCGGCGGCGCTCATCGCCGCCGCACGGCTGGGGGATGAGATCGGCGCCGTCGTCTCGCGCGGCGGCCGGCCCGATCTCGCCGGCGAGGCGCTGCCGCGGGTGACGGCTCCAACCCTGCTAATCGTCGGCGGCGAGGACAGCGACGTGCTCGCGCTCAATCGGGCGGCGCTCCGCGCCTTGCGCTGCAAGGCCGCGATCGAGATCGTGCCGGGCGCGACCCATCTCTTCGAGGAGCCGGGTGCGCTCGAGGCGGTGGTCGACCTCGCGCGGCACTGGTTCCTCGACCATCTGGCCGCACGCGGGAAAGGATGAGGCCATGCTGTTCGCGGATCGCCAGGATGCCGGCCGGCGGCTGGCAAGCGAACTCCTGCGCTTCAAGGACCGGCGGCCGGTGATCCTGGCACTGCCGCGCGGCGGCGTGCCCGTGGCCTTCGAAATCGCAACCCGCCTCGACGCTCCCCTCGACGTCGTTCTCGTGCGCAAGATCGGCCATCCCGGGTCGCCTGAACTGGCCGTCGGCGCCATTGCCGAGGGCGCAGCGCCGGAGGCCTTTATCGACGACCGCGCAGTCGCCGATCTCGACGTCCCACGCGCTTATCTCGACGCGGAGATCGGCAGGCAGCGGCGGGAGATCGAGCGTCGCCGCCACCTCTATTTCAAGGGTCGGCCGCCGGTCGACATCCGGGACTGCACCGCGATCGTGGTCGATGACGGCATCGCCACGGGTGCGACCATGCACGCCGCGCTTCGCGCCGTTCGCAGCCGGACGCCGGCGACGCTCGTCCTGGCGGTGCCGGTCGCGCCGGCGGGAACGCTGGAGGCCTTGCGGGCCGAGGTGGACGAGATCGTCTGCCTGTCCTCACCGGAGGATTTCGGCGCGGTCGGCCTCTTCTATGCCGATTTCCGGCCGGTGGAAGACCAGATTGTCGTCGATCTCCTCGAGCGGGCGGCGCAGGCACGGGCGCAGCCGCCGCGTTCCGCGCCCCCGCCCGGCGCCGCCCAGCCATGATGTCATCACCGAGCGGCATCCCGCCCGCACGCCCGGGCATCGCGTCAGTCGAGCGATTTCCGGAAGCGAAGAATGCTGATGCCGAGCAGTAGCGATCCCAGCAGGGTCATGCCGATCAGATCCGGCCACAGCGCGTCGAGCCCGACGCCCTTGAGGAAGGTCGCGCGGATGACGACGAGATAATAGCTGAGCGGATTGAGGTAGCTCAGCCATTGCAGCGGTTCGGGCATGCTGGCGATGGGAAAGGCGAAGCCGGAGAGCGTGAACATCGGATTGAGTACGAAAAAATTCGCGGCAAACGCCTGCTGCTGCGTCTTCGAGAGCGTCGAGATCAGCAACCCCAACCCCAGGGTGCTGAGCAGGAAGAGGCAGGTTCCGAGCAGCAGGATCAGCGGGCTTCCGACGAAGGGGACGCCGAACCATAATGTTCCGAAGAGCGCCACCAGCGCCACTTCCGCGAGGCCGATGATGAAGAACGGCACGGTCTTGCCGAGGATGTATTCGGCCGGACGGATCGGCGTCACCATGATCTGCTCGAGCGTGCCGATCTCGCGCTCGCGGACGATGGCCGAAGCGGTAAGGCTGACCACGAGAACCAGGGTCAGCGACCCGACCACCCCCGGCACGAAGAACCACCTTCCATTAAGATCGGCGTTGTACCACGGGCGTTGCTCGATCCCGACCTGGACGATCCCGGCGCCGGGTGCACCGACACCGCGCCGGAGCAGATCGGCGCCGTAGTCCGCGGCGTATTGCTGCACGATGAGATTGAGATATCCGAGCGCGATTAGCGCCGTGTTGGAATTGGTGCCGTCGACGATCACCTGCAGCGGCGCGCTCTGGCCCTTGAGCAGCAGCTCGGCGAATCCGGCATGCACGACGATGGCCAGCGCAGCGTCGCTGCGGTTGATGGCATCCTCGACCTCGGCGTCACTCCGCGCGATTTTCACGACCCGGAACCGGTCGCTGAAGCTGAAGCGCGAAATCAGCTCGCGGCTCTCCTGCGAATGGTCGCGATCGAGGACGACCGTCGGGACGTGATAGACCTCGAAGGTCGCCGCATAGCCGAAGACCAGCATCTGGACCAGCGGCGGAACGATGAGGCGGAAGCGCGCCCAGCGGTCGCGCTTGAGCTGGATGAATTCCTTGACCAGCATATGCCAGATGCGCTCGAACATGGCCGCTCAATCCAGCTGCTTGCGGAAGGCGCGGGCCGCAAGGTACGCGATGACACCGGCATAGACGATCATCGCCAGGATCGGCGCGCCGAGATCGAGGAAACCTGACCCCTTGAGGAAAACCGCTTTGAGGATGGTGACGTAATAGCGCGCGAAGACGACATAGGTGATCGCCTGCACCGGCAGCGGCATCTGGTCTATGGGAAAGGCGTAGCCGGAAAGCAGCGTCGTCGGCAGTAACGTCACCAGCAGCCCGATTTGAGCCGCGCCGACCTGGTCACGGATCGCCGTCGAGATCAGGTAGCCGATGCCGAGGACGACGATCAGAAACAACGAGGTGGTGAAGAAGAGGGTCACGAGCGTGCCGCGGAACGGCACGGTGAACCAGTAGACGGAGAAGGCGAGGCAGAAGACCGCGTCGAGCAGGCCGATGACGAAGTAGGGAGCGAGCTTGCCGAGCATCAGCTCCATTGGCGTCACCGGCGTCGACACCAACAGCTCCATGGTCCCGCGCTCCCATTCCCGCGAGATGGTGAGCGAGGTGAGCTGGGCGCCCACCAGCGCCATGACGAGCGCCACCACGCCGGGGATGATGAAATTCCGGCTTTCGAGGTTCTCGTTGAACCAGACGCGCGATTGGGCGTCGACCGGCTGCACCACGTCGGTCGCGCCGCCCTTCATCGCCGAGGCTTCGACCTGGACGTCGCTGGAGAAGCCACCCACCACTGCTTCGGCATATCCGATCGCGATATTGGCTGTGTTGGTGTCGGTGGCATCGACCACCGCCTGCACCGCGCTCGTCCCGGTGTCGCTGAGACGCTCGGTGAAGTCGATCGGAATGACCAGGACGAGCTGGCATTCGCCGCGGTCGAGTGCGCGGGTAACGTCCCGGTAGTTATCGAAGCCGGCGACGAGCGAAAAATACTCCGATGCCTGGAAACGCTTGATCAGATCCCGGCTGAGCTGGCTCGCCTCGCGGTCGAAGACGCAGACCGGCAGATGCTTGACGTCGAGGCTGATGCCGTAGCCGAGCAGTATCATCTGCATGAACGGCATGAGGAGCGCGATCATCAGGCTGATGGGGTCGCGCCAGACCTGCAACACTTCCTTGACCGCGATCGCCTTGATGCGTCGAACTCTCACGGGCGCGTCCCCTGCCCCGCCGACGACGTGCCCACCAGCTGGACGAAGACGTCCTCGATGGTCGGTTCGATGCGCTCGATCCGCGCGACGGCGACGCCGCGCCGCGCAAGATGGTCCGGCAGCGTCGAAAGCGCCGCGGTCGCGTCTTCCACCAGCAGATGAAGCGCGTTGCCGAACACCGCGACGTCGCCGACGCCGGGCGCCTCCTGCAGGGCCGTTACCGCCGCCCCGATCGGGTCGCATTCCAGCACCAGGAGATCGCCGCCGAGCTTGCGCTTCTTGAGCGCGCCGGGGCTCGCCATGTCGATCAGCCGGCCGCGGTCGATCAGCGCCACGCGATGGCAATACTCGGCCTCGTCCATGTAGTGGGTCGTGACCAGCACCGTGATCCCCTCCGCGGCGAGCGCGTGGATGAGGTCCCAGAAGCGGCGCCGCGATTCCGGGTCGACACCTGAAGTCGGCTCGTCGAGGAAGAGGATCGGCGGCCGGTGCAGGATGGCGCAGCCCAGGGCCAGCCGCTGTTTCCATCCGCCCGCCAGCGTGGAGACCAGATGATCCTCGCGGCCGGTCAGCCCTGCCATCTCGACCGAGAAGCGGATGCGCTCGGCCAGGAGCGCATGCGGGACGCGGTAGATGCCGCCGAAGAAGCGCAGGTTCTCGCCCACGGTGAGGTCGGTGTAGAGCGAGAATTTCTGCGACATGTAGCCGATATGTTCGCGCACGCCTTCGGGATCGTGCGCGACGTCGATCCCCGCCACGACGGCGCGGCCTTCAGTCGGTCGCAGGAGACCGCACAGCATGCGGATGACGGTCGATTTGCCGGCGCCGTTCGGGCCCAGGAACCCCACGATCTCGCCGCGGGCGATGCGGAGGCTGACATGATCGACCGCGGTGAAGCGGCCGAAGCGCTTGACCAGATCCTGCGCGATGATCGGCGTCTCGAGTGCGGCGGTCACGCTGCCTCCTCGTCCTGCCGGAGGAGCGCCACGAAGAGATCCTCGATAGTGGGCTCCGTACGCGCGACGGCGCCAAAGGGGACGCCTGCCGAAGCAAGCGCCCGGCGAAGCTCCGGCAGGCGGCGCGCCTCGTCGTCGACCACGGCGCGCACGCCGTCGCCCACCAGCAGGACGCCGGAGACCCCCTCCAGACCCGCGATCGTATCGCGCACTGCGCGGGCATCCGGCGAGGCGATGGTGAGCAGCACGCCGGGCATCAGCTGCTTGAGCCGGCGCGGCGTGTCGCAATATTTGAGCCGTCCCTGATGAAGCAAGGCGAGCCGGGTGCAGCGCTCGGCCTCGTCGAGATAGGCGGTCGAGATCAGGATGGTGACGCCGCTCTCGCGCAAGGAGTAGAGAATCCGCCAGAAATCGCGGCGTGACACCGGATCGACGCCGGTGGTGGGCTCGTCGAGCAGCAGTATCCTGGGGGTATGGATGAGCGCGCAGATGAGGCCGAGCTTCTGCTTCATGCCGCCGGAGAGCTGGCCGGCGAGCCGGCGGCGGAACGGCGCCATGTTGGAGGCGGCCAGCAGCGGTCCGATGCGCTCGTCGCGCAGACGGCGCGGTATCTCGAAAAGATCGGCGTAGAAGCGGATGTTTTCGTCGACGGTGAGATCCTCATAGAGGCCGAAGCGCTGCGGCATGTAGCTCAGATGCTGCTTGGCGCGTTCGGGATCCGCGATCACGTCGATGCCGTCGATGACGATCCGCCCGCTCTCCGGCGGCATAACCCCCGCCAGCATGCGCATCACCGTGGTCTTGCCGGCGCCGTCGGGACCGACGAGGCCGAAAATCTCCCCCGCCGCCACGGCAAATTCCAGATCCGCGACGGCGGCGACGCCGGCGAAGCGCTTGACCAGCCCCGCCACCTCGATTTGAGCGGCCGCCGGCGCACTCATGGCGTCGGCAGGTCGATGGCGGCATCCGCCGGCATGCCAGGAACGAGCTCGTGCGTGGGATTGTAGATGTCGATCTTGATGCGATAGACCAGCGTCACGCGTTCGGCATGGGTCTCGACCGTCTTGGGCGTGAACTCGGCGCTCGAAGCGATGAAGGAGACGCGGCCGCGATAGACCTTGCCGGGATAAGTATCGGTCGTGACCGACGCGCTGGCGCCAAGGCGCACGCGGGCGATGTCAGTCTCGTTGATGTAGGCCCTGAGCCACACATGGTCGAGATCGGCGAAGGTCACCACCGGCGTACCCGGCGCGGCGATCTCGCCGAGCTCGGCCTGACGCACGAGAATCACGCCGTCGAAGGGTGCGACGAGCGTCGTGTAGCCGAGCACGATGCGGGCCAACGCCGCCGACTCCTCGGCGTTATGGATATTCGCCTGGGCGAGATCGATGTTCCGCATGGCGGCGAGCTCGAGCGCCTGGTCGCGCTCCAGCGCAGCCTGCGACTGCTTGAGCACCGCCGCCGCCTGGTCGCGCGTCTGGGTGGAAACGATCTTGCCGCGGCTCCATAGGGACTGATAGCGGTCGTAGTCGAGCTTGCGCAGCGCAAGATCGGCCTGATCGCTGACCACCGTTTTCTGGGCGGCCACCAGATTCTGCTCCGCCATCGCGAGCTGACGCCGCTGAACGTCCAGCGCCGCGTCGGCGATCACCACCTGCTGCCGATAGTCGGAATCGTCGACCCGGGCGATCAGCGTCCCCGCGGCAAGCCACTGGCCTTCGTCGAAGGGCAGCTCGACGATGCGCGACTGCACCGTCTTGAAGCCGACCACGCTCTCGTGAGCCTCGATGTTGCCCGATACGGTCAAACTGGTCCGCGGGATCGACAGGCCAAGCCAGCCTTGCCAAGTAGCATGCCACTCCCATGCGGCCGCGCCGACCGCCGCAAGGATGGCCAGAGCGGCAACCGCGATCCAGCGGGGCCTCGAATGCGTGCGGCCGCGGACCGTCGACGGCGCCGGGGGCGGCGCGCGCACCTCGCCGCGCCCCGCAGGCGGCGCGGCAGGCGGCGGCAACTCGGTGACGGCGCTTTGCTTTTCCATGCTTTTGGCCCTAATCGAAAGCGCCGGTCGCTTCCTTGATGTGGGTCAACCGAGCCGCCAAGCCTGTTCCCCGGTCCCTCGGCGGTTCGTCTGTCGCGCAGGCTCCTAGGGGAGGATGCCGTGCAGGATCTCTCCGCCGACCGCCCGCTGCGGCCCGGTGTAGGAGGGGCTGGGCATGGAAAAGACATCGGGCGGGTTGGGTTCGCTCGGTGCAGGTGACGCGCACGCCGCTGCGAGGCAACCTAGAATCAGGACCATGACGAAACGCATGTTCACCTCCACATCGTGAGGTGCATCAGGGCGTTTCCCGTGATGGAGCGCATTGACCTAGCGCAAAGCTGAGATGCATCGCCGCACGGGGGCTTGCGCCAGACGCCTCATTGCATCGGCGCGGCCCGCCATCCCGAGGGGCAGGCGCCGACATAGGGGTAGTATTGCCGATAGGCATCGCACCAATACCACCGGCCGGCGACGCCGCCCGGCGGGAGGAACGGCGCCGGATAGGGATAGACCGGCCCCGGGTACCAGTACCAATTCGGGCCGACGATCCACCACCAGCCAAGGCGACCGCCATAAGGGCATGCCACCAATGGCCGCTGTCCCAATAGCCGTAATCGAAATGGCGACTGTCGCCATGCCAGCCGGGATGCGCGTGCCAGACGCCGTCGCCGCCGCCCCAGTGTCCCGGCGACCCGACATGTTGGGCCGTGGCCGGCGCCGAAAGCGCCAGGGCGCAGACCCATGCCATGGCAAGCGCCGCTAATTGCCGTCGTAAGTGCATGATGTCGCCTCGCTCGCTCGGCGCGCCTGATCTGGCCGGCACGTCCTCACGCTAGGCGGACCGCCGCGCGTCGAGCTTGACATGGATCAAGGCGGCCGGCGCCCGCGCGGCGAATGCTACGCAAGACAGCCGCTCTCCACGCCCTGCGGAGCACCCGGCAATGCAAACGATCCGTGGCGCGCCCGGCGCCGCCCCTGAAAAATCGCCAACGACGGCACGGAAAGGCCCTGCCGGCGGCAGCGCGCTTCCCGGCCGCATGCTCGTCGCACTCCTCATGGCATGGTTCCTGATCGCCTTGTCCGCGCTGATCCACGCCGCCGCGGCGGCCACGCTCGGCGGCGGCTGGAGCTCCCTCGGGGCGATGTGGCTCGCCGCCATCGTCGCCACCTCCGTCGCCGTCTGGCGCGCGCGCAGCCGCGTGGCGGCGTGGCGGCGCATGTGCTTCCTCAACGGTCTCGCCAGCCTCGGTCTGCTTGCCGCCGGCGCCGCCGATATCGTCGGCCCGGACGGTCCGTCCGAGATCATCTGGCCGAGCGGACCGGTTCTTGGCTTCTCGATCGCGTCAGCCGTGCTGGCGATCGCCGGCTTGCTGCTCGCGGCGCTGTTCTTTGCCGTCTGGTACCTGCAGGCCCGGCACGATGCCGGGTTGAACGAGGCCGCCTAGCCGGCGCCGGCGGGTGATGATGGGCGTTCTCGATCCGGTCGATGAGATGTCGGTGATGCGAACATCGCTTTCGATCCGGCCGGAAGCGGCAGCAAGAGAGGCCCGGACATGCCGATTTCCCCTCGGGCCGCGCAGCGCCGCAGGATCTGTCGCGCCGCTCCTTTCTTCGCGGCCTGCCGTGACCGGCACAGGAGCAATCATGATCAATGCCGTATCAGCGCTCACAGGCCGGGCGGAAGCGCCGGATAGCGCCGCCCCGCCGAGCGTCGGGCCCGACCCGCTGGCCATCGCCATGACGGTCAACGGCGCCGCTCGCTCGTTGCAGGTAGAGCCGCGCATGACGTTGGCCGAGGCGCTGCGCGGGCCGCTCGGCCTCACGGGCACCAAGATCGCCTGCAATCGTGGCGCATGCTCCGCCTGCACCGTCTGGCTCGACGGCGTTCCCATCTGCTCCTGCACAGTCCTCGCCGTCGAGATCGGCACGCGCCGCGTCACGACGATCGAGGGTCTCGCGCGAGGCGACGCACTGCATCCGGTGCAGGCGGCCTTCATCGCGCATGACGCCCTGCAATGCGGCTTCTGCACGCCGGGGATGGTGATGAGCTGCGCCGCGCTCGTCGAGCGCCAGCCCGACCTGACGGCCGACGACGTCCGCGCCGCGATCAGCGGCCATTATTGCCGTTGCGGCACCTACCCGCATGTCGTTGCCGCGACGCTCGCTGCGGCCAGAACGCGAAAGGAATGACGATGGCGAGCGACGACAAGCCGCACGCCGAACGCTTTCCCTTCGGCATCGTAGGCGCCGGGCTCGGCGTCGTGACGCGACAGCTCCCACCGGACGAACCGCCACCGCTCGCGCCCAATGCCGATCTTGCCGTGATCGGAAGGCCGGTGCCGCGACAGAACGGCCGCGCCAAAGTCACGGGCGCCACCCGCTTCACGGTCGATATCAGCCTGCCGGGCATGCTGCACGGCCGGATCCTGCGCTCGCCGCTGGCGCATGCGGAGATCCACGGCATCGACGTCACCGCAGCCGCACGCCACCCCGGCACCCGGGCCGTTCTGGTCGTCGCCCGGCCGGACGAGCTGACGGGAGCGACCCTGCGCTATGTTGGCGCGCCCGTGGCCGCGGTCGCTGCCGTATCCATGGTGGCTGCGGCGGAGGCGCTGCGCCTGATCCGGGTCGACTACCAGTCGCTTCCCTTCGTCGCCGACATGGATGAGGCGCGCAACGCAACAGCGCCACCGGTCTTCGATGCCGCCTCGGCTCCCGCCGGCTATGCTTCCGGCTTTCCCGCGCGGCTCAATCTGCCGCTCGACGGCAATGTGCGCGGACCGGCCACCGACGGAAGGGGCGATACAGCGGAAGGCTTCGCCGAGGCGGACCTCGTCGTCGAGGGCGAGTATCGCACTCAGGTGCAGACACATTGCTGCCTCGAGCCGCACGCGATCGTAGCCGACTGGCGGGCCGACGGGCTCACCGTCTACATGTCCACCCAGTTCACCGCCGGCGTCCGGCACGAGCTTGCCGAGGCCTTCGGCCTGCCGCTCGACCGCGTGCGCGTGATCGTCGACGGCATGGGCGGCGGCTTCGGCTCGAAATCAACGCTCGGCAGTTACGGTCGCATCGCGGTCGCGCTCTCGCGCCAGGCGCAGGCGCCGGTACGACTGGTGCTCGATCGGCAAGAAGAGCAGATGGATTCCGGCAACCGTCCTGCAACCTGGCAGCGCCTTCGCATCGGCGCGAAGCGGGACGGCTCGCTTACGGCGATCTCCCTGGTGAGCTATGGTACCGCCGGTGTCGCACTCGGCGCGGGCGTCGGCAATGTCGCGCAGGCGCTTTACGCCTGCCCCAATTTCGCAGCCGCGCAATACGACGTCTTCACCAATGCCAGCCCCGGCTGCGCCATGCGCGCACCCGGCAATGCGCCGGGCGCCTTCGGGCTCGAGCAGGCGATCGACGAGCTGGCCGAGCGGCTGCAGCTCGATCCGTTGACGCTGCGCGACCACATCGATCCGAGCCCGGTGCGGCGCGAGGAGCGGCGCATCGGCGCGGAACGGATCGGTTGGCGACGACGGCACGCACCGGGCGCCGATCCCGGGCCCATCAAGCGCGGAATGGGCGTCGCGCAATCGCTTTGGGGCGCCAATGTGCAGACCAATTCGGCGTGCGAGGTACGGGTGATGCGCGACGGTTCCGTCGAGGTGCTGTCGAGCGTGCAGGATATCGGAACCGGTATCGGCACGGTGCTCGCCCAGACCGTCGCCGAGGTGCTGGGGCTTCATTCGGAGGCGATCACGGTCCGCATCGGCGACACGGAATTCCCGGCGGGGCCGCCTTCCTATGGCAGCCGCACCACCGCCTCGATCACGCCGCCGGCCCGCGCCGCGGCCTGGCGCGTCCTCCGACCCCTGTTCCGCGAGGCGGCGCTCGCCTTGAATGCCGCCGCGGAAGATATGGCCGTGCGCGACGGGCGCATCCTCGTCCGCGGCGATTCCGGGCGAAGCATCGATTTTCGCGACGCCGCCGCCCGGCTGCGCACCGACCGTATCAGCGCGGTCGCCTCCCGCAGCGACGATTATGGCGGATTCCGGTGGCGGATGGCGGATGCGGCGCAGGCGCGGCAGGATCTCGGGGGCGTCCAATTCGCCGCGGTGGCGGTCGATACCGAGACCGGCGTCATCCGCGTCGAGCGCGTGGTGGCGGTCCAGGATTGCGGCCGGCCGATGAACCCGCTGCTGATCGAAAGCCAGGTGCAAGGCGGCGTTCTGATGGGGCTCTCCTATGCCCTCTTCGAGGAGCGCATCCTCGACCGTCATACCGGCCGCATGGTCAACCCGAATCTCGAGCAATACAAGCTTGCCGGTGCGTGCGACACGCCTGCGATCGATGTCGTGGTCCTGGAGAATTATCAGGCAAACAGCGCCACCGACGCCTATGGCATCGCCGAGCCCGCCAACATCGCCACCGCTCCCGCGATCGCAAACGCGGTCTACAACGCGATCGGCCTACGCCTGCGCGCGCTGCCGATGACGCCGGCGGCGGTCCTCGCCGCGCTCGGCAAGTTTCCTGCGAGGAGCTGAGGCCATGAACCGTTTTACCTGGGCGACCGCCAGAACGATTGCGGAAGCCGCCGCAGCGGCATCGACGATAGTCGCCGATGCCATGACCGCGCTCCCCGAAACCGCCGGCCCGGGCGACGGTACGATCGTGAAGGCGGGCGGCATCGATATCCTCGACCTGCTGAAGGAGAACCTGTTGGTGCCGGCCAGGGTGGCAAGCCTGAGGGATATCCCGGACCTCGATGCGATCGTCGAGGAGGCGGATAGCGGCTGCCGCCTGGGCGCGATGGCGACGCTGGCAGGCCTCGCGGCTCATCCCCTGCTACGCCAGCGCTATCCCGCGGTGACGGATGCGGCTGGAGAATCGGCGAGCCCGCAAATCCGCAATCTCGCCACCTTGGGCGGCAATCTGCTGCAACGACCGCGCTGCTGGTACTTCCGCGCGGCGGAATATCGCTGTCTGCGCAAGGGCGGCGGCAATTGCTTCGCGATCCCGGGCGAAAACCAGTATCATGCGATCTTCGGCAACCGTCCCTGCGCCATCGTCCACCCGTCCACGGTCGCAACGGCGCTGGTGGCGCTCGGCGCGACCGTCGACCTGATCGACGCCGAAGGCGCCGTGCGCCGGCTGTCGCTCGAAGATTTCTTCCTGCCACCGGAGCGCGATCTCCAGCGGGAGAACGATCTGAGGCCGCACGAAATCCTGACGGCCATCAATTTGCCGCCGCTGCCGACCAGCGCGCGCATGGTGCATCTGCGACAGGGTGAGAAGGATGCCTTCGACTGGCCGCTCGCCGATGTCGCCGTCCTGCTCGACCTGTCGCCGGAGGGTATCTGCAGGAGCGCGTCGATCGTTCTCGGCGCCGCAGCGCCGGTGCCGCACCGCGCGAAGCCGGCCGAGAACGCCCTACTCGGCAAGCACATCGACGAAAGCACCGCCGGCGCGGCCGCGCGCGCCGCGCTTGCCGGCGCCACGCCACTCGCCAAGAACGCCTATAAGACGCCGCTGTTCGAAGCCCTTATCCGCCGCGCGTTGCTGAAGGCTGCCGCGCCCATCGTCAAGGAGCGGGGATGACGACCCGACGTCGCGCCGCCGCTATGCCATCCTGAATTGCCGGAAAACCGCGGTTTTGGCCTGGTCGAGCAGGACAGCGAAGGCGGTCGCCGCGACCAGGATGCCGGCGATCACCGAAAGCCGGATGGGCGCCATCAGAATGCCGCCGCTCGCCAGCGTCACGATGATCAGGACATCGGCGACAGAGGACAGCACCAGCCAGAGGCTCGGACGCGAACTCCACAGGCGGCGACGCTCGCGAACCACGTAGAACACCGCCTGACCGCTGAACACCAGGGTCACGGCGGAAAGCGTCCGCAGCGCCCCCGTGCCGAAACCCAGCCCGAACTTGCCGATGGCGAGCACGAGGCTGCAGAACAGCAGGTTGCAGAGGCCCATGACGATCCCGGCGATCGTCACATCGTCGATGCGCCAGGCGTTGGGCTGGAGCGACGGCTGCACATTGTCGGTGGTCGACGACATCGACAGGAAATCGCCGGTGATCATCAGGATGACCATCAGCAGCGGCGTCAGGATGGCATGCCCGGTCATGACCAAACCGACGGTAAGGAACAGCAGCTGATCGATCTTGGTGGTGACGGAGCGGAGCGTGTAGGTCAGGATGCGCTGGAACGCCACCCGCCCTTCCCGCACCGCGGCGACGATCCCGCCGAGGCCGGGCTCCGTCAGAACGATGCCGGCCGCCGATTTCGCCACATCGGTCGCGGTGGAGACGGCGATTCCCATCTGCGCCTGGCGCAGCGCCGGCGCGTCATTGGCGCCGTCGCCGCACATGCCGACGGTATGGCCGGCCTCCTGGAACGCTTTGACGATGTGGAACTTGTCCTCGGGAAAGACGCCAGCGAAGACGGCGAATTCCTCGGGACGCACCGCGGCAGGCGGCTTTCCGGGCGGACAGACGGCGCCGTCCAGCCCGACGGCGTGCGCCACGACGGCGGCAGTGGCCGGCGCATCGCCAGTGACCATGACGGTGTGCACCCCCATCTGGCGCAGCTCGGCGACCAGCGCGGCGGAGTCGGTGCGCGGCGGGTCGCTGAGCGCGACGAGTCCGACCAACCGCAGCGCCGCCGGCGGACCGGCGCCGATGGCGAGAACCCGGAAGCCCTGCGCCTCGAGCTCTTCCGCGGCAGCGACCGCTTCGGGCGACGGCGGCGCGAGCCCGCTCACCCGCGCGAAGGCGCCCTTGACGACGCGCAGCTCATCGCCGGCGGCATCGCGCGCCAGCGCCTCGGACATCTTGTTGGCGGGATCGAAAGGGACGAATTTCGTCAGCCGCGGCAGATCGGTGCCCGGCGCGCGCTGGGCGGCGGCGCGAATGGCTCCGTCGACCGGGTCCTGGCCGCCTTCCGAGCTCGCCAGCGCCGCCAGCGCCAGCACGCGCCGGTCGTCCAAGCCCGACATGGCGCGCACCGCCGTCACCGCCAGCGCGTTCTGGGTCAGCGTGCCGGTCTTGTCGGCACACAGGACGTCCATGGTCGCCGCCTCGTCGACCGCGGAGAGCCGCGTCGGCAGCACGCCCCGCCCGGCGAGCGCGCGGGCGGCGAGCGCGCTCGCGAGCGTGAAGGTCGCCGGCAGCGCCACCGGGATCGCCGCCAGGATGGCGGTCAGCGCCAGCGGCACGATCTCCGTCGCCGGCAGGCCGAGGAAGGAGGCATAGGCCACCTGAAGCACGACGATTGCGCCGTTGAACAGCGCGAGATTGCGCACCACGCGCAGCACGGCCTTTTGCTGCGAGCTGACGACATGCGCGGTGCGGACCAGCTCTGCGGTACGCCCGAATTTGGTGCGCGAGCCGGTTGCCGTCACCTCCGCCACCGCTTCACCGCGCCGCACCAGCGCCCCGGCATAGGTCTCCAGGCCCGGGCCGCCTTCGATCGGCAGGGACTCGCCGGTGAGCATCGACTGGTCGAGCAGCACCTCGCCGTCGAGCAAGCGCACATCGGCGCCGACGACGGCGCCCAGCGACAGCTTGACGATGTCGCCCGGCACCAGCTCCGCCACCGGCACCGTCTGCCAGGCGCGGTCGCGCCGGACCGAGGCGTTCAGCGCGAGGCGCGATTTCAGCGCCTCCAGCGTCGCCTGCGCCCGGCCCTCCTGGAAGAATCCCAGCGCGGCATTGAGCACCAAGAGCATGGCGATGACGGCGGCCTCGACATATTCGCCGAGCGCGAGTTGCAGCAGGATGGCGGCTTCCAGCATGCAGGGGACGGGCGCCCAGAACTTGCGCGCCGCGCGGCGCCATGCCGTCGTCCCGGCGTCGGGGATGGCGTTGGGACCGATCTCGTCCAGCCGGCGGCGCGCCTCTGCGGCGGCGAGACCGTCGGACAGGCGAGTATCCGCGGCGTCCTTGGATATTTCGGGCAGCGAGACCATGGCGGGTCGCTCGGAATCCTGGGGATTCATGCTCCAGTCGGCATCATGGCATCTTCGAGCGCAGCCTGATCGTCCTGCCGTCCACGACGAAGATACCATATCCCTGGTGGTGGATGGTCCTGGGACGCTTCTGCGCCGGGTCGGTCCAGGCTTTGAGCACTTCGAGCACGAACAGATTGTACCGGTTGACGAGGCGGGTATCGACCACCCGGCATTCGAGATTGGCAAAACACTCGGCCACCAGCGGCGGCGCCACGCGCTTGGCCGGCAAGGGCGTCAGGCCGAAAGCCGCAAATTTGTCGCGGTCGCGCCCCGAGCAATTGCCGATCGCCACGACTTTGGCCGCCAGTTTCACCGCCGGCACGGCGATGACGCACTCGCGCGTGGCGCGCAAGGCGGAAAAGCTGTGATCGGCGGTGCTGACGACGCAGGCGACCAGTGGCGGCTCGAACTCGACCATCATGTGCCAGGACATGGTCATGACGTTGGCGCGACCGCGGCGGGCGGTCGTCAACAGCACGACCGGGCCGGGTTCGAGCAGCTGGTAGACCTTGGCCAGCGGCAGATCTTTCATCGCGGTCGCGTCCGGCGCCTTCACGCCGCTAGCGCCGCTCGGCCACCAGTGCGTCGTCGATGTCCTTGGCGCGGAGCGCGGCCGGGCGCCGACTGATGTGCTGCCAATACCGCTCGAAGACGGACCGCTTCTCGATCGTGCCGAATTGCAGGCCCCAGCCGATCTGGGAGCCGAGATACACATCGGCGGCGGTGAAGCTGTCGCCGGCCACATAAGGGCCTTCCGACACGGCACCCTCGAGCGCGCTCATGACCTCGGCAAAGCTGCCATATCCCGCCATCCGCTCGCGTCCCTCCGGCACCACGAACCCCAGCGCCTTGTTCGTAACCGAGGCCTCGACCGGCCCCGCGGCAAAGAACAGCCAGCGGTAATAGGGCGCGCGCAGGCGATGGCCGGGTGGCGGCGCCAGGCCGGCTTCAGGGAAGGCATCGGCGAGATAGGCGCAGATGGCGGCGCACTCGGTGACGACGGCGTCGCCATGGCGGATGGCCGGCACCTTCCCCATCGGATTGATGGAAAGATATTCCGGCGCCTTCATCGTCGTGCCGAAGCCGAGCAGCTCGGTGCGATAGGGACGGCCGACCTCCTCGAGCATCCAGCGCACGATACGGCCACGCGACATCGGATGGGTATAGAAGACGAGTTCGTCGGTCATGGGATGATCGCCTCGCCCGGTTGAATGCCCGGCGCAAGCTTGTCGGCGGCATCATGAACGGGGCTCGCCCCGTCCGAACGCCGCCCCCGGCCCGCGCGCGCCGGCGACAGATTGGTCTATCGGCCGTGCAACCACAAGAGTACCCGGTGCGACAGAGTACCCGGTGCGGAGCGCGACGATATCCCGACGGCGGCCGTCGCCGGAGCCGCCTTGAGCCAGATCAAAGCCCGGGGGCGCTTCCCGGGATAAACATTGGCTTGTCGGCCCGCGGCGCGGGCTGGCGATGGGTCGCGGTTCTTATGGGAAGCGCCAATGACCGCAAGTCCGAAGAATGCCGGCGACGGACCGGCCTCAGGCCGCGTCGTCGCGGTTCACGGTTCCGTCGTCGAAATCGCCTTCCCTGCCGGAGCACTCCCCGCTCTCCAGGACTGCGTCGCCATCGCCTCCGATGCGGGGCCGCCGCTCCTGGTGGAGGTGCAACAGCATCTGGGCCCGACGACCGTACGCGCCGTCGCCCTCGACAATACCGCCGGGCTGCGCCGCGGCACCGCGGCGCGCGCCACCGGCGCCCCCATTCTCGTGCCGGTCGGCGACGCCGTACTCGGCAGGCTGCTCAATGCCACCGGCGAGCCCGCCGATCGCGGGCCGCCGCTCCCCGTCGACACGCCGCGGCGACCGATACACGCGCCTGCGCCCACCCTCGACCGGCTCGGTGCAGGGCTCGAGATGTTTCATACCGGCATCAAGGTCATCGATCTCCTGGCGCCGTTGGTCAAGGGCGGCAAGGCAGCCATGTTCGGCGGCGCTGGCGTCGGCAAGACCGTATTGATCATGGAGCTGATCCGCACGACCGTGGAGCGGCATTCCGGCATCTCCGTCTTCGCCGGGATCGGCGAGCGCTCGCGCGAGGGACACGAGCTGCTCCTTGAACTCCGCCAGTCCGGGGTGCTGGCGCGCACGGCGCTGGTGTTCGGACAGATGAACGAGCCGCCGGGGGCGCGCTGGCGGACCGGACTGACCGCGCTCGCCATTGCCGAGCATTTCCGGGATACCGCCCACGAGAATGTGCTGCTGCTCATCGACAATGTCTATCGCCTGGTGCAGGCGGGCAGCGAGGTATCGGGCCTGCTCGGCCGCCTGCCCTCGCGCGTGGGATATCAGCCGACCCTCGCCGCCGAGATCGCCGAGCTGGAAGAGCGCATCGCCTCGGTCGCCGGCGCGGCCATCACCTCGATTCAGGCGGTCTACGTGCCGGCCGACGATTTCACGGACCCGGCCGTCGCCGAGATCTTCAGCCATCTCGATTCGTCGATCGTGCTGTCACGCGATATGGCGAGCGAGGGCATGTATCCGGCGGTGGACCCGCTCGCCTCGACCTCGAGCCTGCTCGACCCGCGCATGGTCGGCGAGGCGCATTACCGGATCGCGCAGGACGTGCGCAAGACGATCGCCCATTACCGCGACTTGCAGGAGATCATCGCACTGCTGGGCATCGAAGAGCTGAGCGCCGCCGACCGCCGCGCGGTCAAGCAGGCCCGGCGCCTCATGCGCTTCCTGACGCAGCCCTTCATGGTCACCGTCGCGTTCACCGGCAAGCCCGGACGCTCGGTCGAGCTCGACGCCACCCTCGCCGGCTGCCGCGCCATTCTCGACGGCGAGGCCGATGACTGGGCGGAGAGCTCGCTCTACATGGTCGGCGACCTGGAGGAGGCGCGGCGGCGCGAAGCCGCTGCGACGCCGGCGGTATGAGACTCACCGTGACCACCCCCCTCGCCGTGGTTGCCGAGGCGCAGGATGTGGCGCATCTTCGCGCCGAAGACGAGACCGGGGCGTTCGGCATCCTGCCGGGCCATGCCGATTTCCTGACCGCTCTCGCACCGTCGGTGGTGACTTGGCGCGATCGAAGCGGCGGCGAGCATCACCTGGCCGTGCGCGGCGGCATGCTCGACGTCCATGGCGGGACGACGATCACCATTGCCACACGGGAGGCGATTGCCGACGACGACCTGCACCGCCTCGAAACCGAAGTGCTTGCCGCCTTCCGCCGACGGGTCGAGGAAGAGCAGGCCGCGCGCACCGATGCGCGGCGACTCTATCTCGCCGCGATCCGACAGGTCTTCCGTCTCCTGAAGCCCGACCGCATCCAGACATCCGGTGGGCCGCGCGAAATGCCCTTCGACGGTCTCGATCAATGACGCAGAAACCGGATAACGGCGAAAAACTTCGCGAGGCGGTCGAGACGCGGCGGGAGCGGCGCGCGCGCTGGCAGCGCGAGGGCGAACGGTCGCTCGGCCAGAATCTGGCGATGATCGGCGCTCTCGGCTGGACCATCGTCGCGCCGACGCTGATCGGCATGTTCACCGGACGGTGGCTCGACCGGCATTTCGGCACGGGAATTTTCTGGACACTGGGCTTGCTGGTGGCCGGCCTGGCGATCGGCTGTGCCCTGGCCTGGAAAAGGATGCAGAGCGAATGACCCATGCCGCGCTGATCTCGGTCGCATCGCTTTCGGCGGCACTGGCGGCCGCCGGCTTCGCCTTCGGCCTGGCCTATTTCGCGGCGCTGCGCCGCAGCATCGCTGTCCTGGCGACGAGCGCCGACTGGCACCGTCCGATAGCGCTTACGCTCGGCCGCCTCGCAGCGGCTGCGCTCTTTCTCCTCCTCGCCGCGAAGCTTGGCGCCCTCCCTCTGCTCGCGGCGTTCGTCGGCTTCCTGGCGGCGCGGGCGGTGGCGCTGCGCGCCGCGCGGAGGGCCGGCTGATGCAGGCATCGCCGCTCACCAGCGCCGTTCTTTTCCATCTCGGCCCGGTCGCGATCACGCGCCCGGTCGTGACGACCTGGGCGATCATGCTCGGCCTCGCCGCCACCTGCCGAGCGGCGACGCGCCGACTGCGACCACGGCCGGACAGCCGTCAGGCAGTGCTGGAAATCATCGTCACCGGCATAGCCGGGCAGATCGAGGACGTCATTCGCAAGGACGCCAGGCCCTTCCTGCCGCTGCTCGGCACGCTCTTCATCTTTCTGGTCACCGCCAACCTCTCCGGCCTCCTGCCGGGCGTCAAGGCGCCGACCGCGACGATCGAGACGCCGGCGGCGCTGGCGCTCATCGTGTTCTTCTCGGTGCATTACTTCGGCATACGCTCGCGTGGGTTCCGCGGTTATCTCGCCAGCTTCGCCGAGCCGAAGCTGATCATGCTGCCGCTCAACGTCCTGTCCGAGGTGACGCGGACCTTCTCGCTGATGGTGCGCCTGTTCGGCAACGTGATGAGCGGCGAGTTCGTCATCGCCCTGGTCGTCGCCCTGGCCGGGCTCTTCGTTCCGATCCCGCTGATGGCCCTCGAGATCCTGGTCGGCCTGGTGCAGGCCTACATCTTCACCATCCTCGCCACCGTCTTCATCGGCGCCGCGCTCGGCGACGCCAAAGCAGGATAAAGGAGGTTCCATGGACGCCAAGCTCATCTCCATCATCGGTGCGGCCCTCGCCGTCTCGATCGGGTCGATCGGCCCCGCGCTGGCCGAGGGGCGGTCGGTCGCCGCGGCCATGGACGCGATCGCGCGCCAGCCCGAGGCGGCCGGCACGGTCTCGCGCACGCTCTTCGTCGGTCTCGCGATGATCGAGACCATGGCGATCTACTGCCTTGTCGTGGCGTTGCTGCTGCTCTTCGCCAATCCCTATACCGGCTGACCATGCATCTCGACGGATGGACCATCGCGCTGCAGATCGTCAACTTCGCCATTCTGGTCTGGCTGCTGCATCGCTTCCTTTATCGGCCGATACTGAGCGTGATCGACGCCCGGAAGGTCGGGGTTCAGCGGCAATATGACGATGCCGCGGCGGCGGCGGAGAAGGCGAAGGCCGGTCTTGCGGCGATCGAAGCGCAACGAGCGGGGATCGTCGCCGAGCGCGAGGCCACGCTCAAAGCGGCGCAGGCGCAGGCGCAGGACGCGGCGACGGCCCGCCGCACTCAGGCCGAACGCGAGGCTCAGGCGCTCCTCGATGCGACGCGCAGGACGTTGGCGGAAGAGCGCGAGGTCGCGCTTGACGAGGCGCGCCGCGTCGCTCTCGATCTCGGAGCCGCGTTCGCCCGCCGCCTCCTGGCCGACGTACCGATGCAGCTCCGCGCGGAAGCATGGATCCAGCGGATCGAGCAACATGTCAACGCGCTGCCCAAGCCGCAGATCGATGCCCTCGCCGGTCAACTCGCCGGGGGCGGCTCGCTCACCGTCGTGACCGCCGCGCCGCTGGCGCCGGCGACCAGCGAGGACTGGCGCGGCCGGCTGCGCCGGCTCTTGGGCAACGGCGTTGCCGCTTCCTTCGAGGTCGACCCCGCGCTGATCGCCGGCGCAGAGCTGCATTTCCCCGCCGCCGTTCTGAGCTTCTCGCTGCGCAGCGCGCTCGAGGCCGCGCAATCGGAGATTGGCATTCATGCCCACGCTCACTGACGATCTCCACGAGTGGCTCGATCAGAGCCGGCAGCGTCTCGGCGCCCTGTCGCTCGAACCCAGACTCGACCATATCGGCCGGGTGGACCATATCGGCGACGGCGTGGCGACCGTGCGCGGCCTGCCGGAGACGCGCCTCGACGAACTGCTCGTTTTCGAAGGGGGGGTCCGCGGGCTCGCCGTCGATCTCGGCGAAGAATCGATCGGCTGCGTCCTGCTCGGCCAAGCCACCGGAATCTCGGCCGGGAGCGTCGTGCGCGGCACGGGCGAGGTGGCGCGCGCACCCGTTGGGGACGCGCTCTTGGGCCGCGTGGTCGACGCCCTCGGCCTGCCGCTCGACGGCGGCAAGCCGCCCGACACCAGGCAACTCGCGCCTGTGGAAGCTCCGGCCCCAGCGATCATCGACCGCTCGCTGGTCGTACAGCCACTGGCGACGGGGCTTCTGGTGATCGATGCCATGATCCCCTTGGGCCGAGGCCAGCGAGAGCTCATCATCGGCGACCGCGGCACGGGAAAGACCGCGATCGCCGTCGACGCCATGATCAACCAGCGCGCGAGCGACGTGATCTGCATCTACGCGGCGGTCGGTCAAAAGGCGTCCTCGGTGGCGCGGGTGATCGAGGCGGTACGGCGCTACGGGGCGCCCGAGCGCTGCATCTTCGTCGTCGGCGAAGCCGATGCGGTGCCCGGACTCCAATGGCTGACACCTTACGCCGCCTGCGCCATGGGCGAGCATTTCATGGCGCGCGGGCGGGACGTCCTGCTGGTCATCGACGACCTGACCAAGCATGCTGCGGCCTATCGTCAGATATCGCTTCTGCTGCGGCGACCGCCGGGTCGCGAAGCCTATCCCGGCGACATCTTCTACATCCATTCGCGGCTGTTGGAACGAGCGGCAAAGCTTGCGCCCGAGCGCGGCGGCGGCTCGCTCACGGCGCTGCCGATCGCCGAGACCCAGGCGGGCAATATCAGCGCTTATATTCCCACCAATCTGATTTCGATCACCGACGGCCAGATCTACCTCGATCCCCGCCTCTTCTATGAGGATCAGAAGCCGGCGGTGGATGTCGGGCGCAGCGTGTCGCGCGTCGGCGGCAAGACCCAGGCCCCGGTGCTGAAATCACTGTCGGAGAGCCTAAGGCTCGACTACGCCCAATTCCTCGAACTGGAGGTCTTCACGCGTTTCGGCACCATGGTGGACGAGCGCACGCGCAAGGTGATCGAGCATGGAAGGCGCATCCGCGCCGTCCTCGAACAACGGCAATTCGCGCCGCTCGCGCTCGGCGAGCAGGTGGCGCTGCTGTGTGCGCTCGGCGACGGCGTGCTCGACGGCATTCCGCTCGACCGTATCGAGGCATTTCGCGGCGGGCTCGGGGCTTGGCTGGCCGAGCACTGCCCGGTGGTCGCGGCACTCGACGACACGGCGAAGGCGCTCCCGGACGACGTCCGGGAGCGGCTCAGAGCGGCGCTGCTGGCGCTCGCCCGCTCGATCGCACCGATGCAAGCCGAACCGTGATGCGTCTCGCCGAGATCCAAGGTCACATCGCCAGCATGAGCGAGCTGCTGGACATCGTCGGCGCGATGCGTTCGCTCGCCGGCATGCGCGTGCAGGAGGCGCAGCGGGCGCTTCCCGGCATTCGCGGCTATGCCGGGTCGATGGCGGCGGCGATCGGCACCACCCTTTTGCTTATGCCGCCGCAGCAATCGGAGGCGCCGGCGAAGCCGGGGCGCCGAGCGCTGGTCCTGTGCGCCGCCGAGCATGGCTTCGTCGGCGGTTTCAACGAGCGCCTGATCGAAGCCGCAGCCGCCGCGCTCGGGCCTTCCGACGCGCTCTTCGTGCTCGGCAGCCGCGGCGCCGCGCTCGCCATCGAACGCGGCCGGCACGCGGTGTGGACGCAGCCGATGGCGACGCGGCCGGCGGGCACGCCCGAGACGATCAACCGCCTCGCGGCGGAGCTCTATGCCCGCATCGCGCGCGGCGAGATCGCCCGCGTCGAGGTCATGTACGGTCGCTACCGCCAGGGCGGCACGCCCGACATCGAGTGCCATGCGCTGTTGCCGCTCGATGTCGCGTCGCTGGCAGCGGCACCGCTGCGGCTGCCGCCGCTGCACGATCTGGCGCCGCAGGCGCTTCTCGAACGGCTGGCGGCCGAATACGTCTTCGCCCGTCTGACCGAGGCGAGCGTCGAATCGATCGCGAGCGAGAACGCCGCCCGCTTCGCGGCGATGGAGTCGGCGCACGACAACGTCTCGAAGAAGCTCGAGCAGCTGCGTCAGGGGGAGCGGCAGGCGCGGCAGACGGAGATCACCACGGAGCTGCTCGACCTCATCACTGGAACCGAGGTGTTGACGAACGACCTCGCCTGACCCCTGACAACGTTCTGCGGGTTATCCGTCGTCGCTCGGCCGGTGCCGCAGCGAAGGTTCAGATCGGATTCGGCAGAACGGAGGACTCGCTGTGCTCGGCGCCCGGCAAACCGGCGCAGGCGTCGAGCGCCGGCAGCAAGGCAGCGAGCATCACGATGATCAGCAACGCTGACGCGGATGACCGGAACATGGCAATCTCCATTCCCGTGGCGTCTTCTCGGCCGCGCTCAAACCGGCCGGGCAGAATTTGACAGTCCTGTTGCTAGAAGAAGAGATGGGACGGGACGGCCGCGACTTTCAACGGCTTGAGGCGCCGCCGAGTCATTAAATCGGCGTTAGAAAGGGAGGAGGCTGTCCTCGTTCGCGTCACGGATTGCTCTTGTTCTCCGCCGCCGGGTCGAGCTCCGCTGCCGCGCCGGTCGCCTGGCCGGCGACAATGCGTACGACATCGCCCGCAGCCAGCGAGTCCGGCGGGGTTTTGACGATACGATCGGCCGTCGTGAGCCCCTTCAGTACTTCGACTTCGGTGCCGAGATTGCGTCCGAGCGTGACCGGCCTCAGGATGATCTTGTCGTCGGGGCCGACGATGGCGACCTCCAGCCCATGCTCGCGAAAGAGCAAGGCGCTGGTCGGGACGCGGACCATGGTGGGATTGCCCGGCAGCTCGAAATGCACCTCGGCATAGGCGCCGGGCTGCAGCAGGCTGCCCGGATTATCCGCATGCAACTCCACGACCATGGTACGCGAGGCCGCTCTGATCGCTTCGGAGGTGGTGGCGACGACCGCCTTGAAGGTCTTGTCCGGATATTGCGGCAGATAGAGCGTGGCGGTCAGGCCGTTATGGATCCCGGCCGACATCTGCTGCGGCACCTGCACGAAAACCCGCATCTCGTGCACGTCCGCGACGCGGAACAGCTCCGGTCCGGAGCCGCCCCCGACCCCGCTGCCGGCGTTGATCAGCGCGCCGATGTCGGTCTCGCGCGCGGTCACCACGCCGTCGAAGGGTACGATGATGCGCTTGAAACCTTCCAGCGCCGCCAGCCGGTCGACCTCGCCCTGCGCCGCATTGACGTTCGCCAAGGCCGAGTTGAGATTAGCTACGCCCGTGCCGTAATCCGCCCGCTTCGACTCCCGTTCCTGGATGGAGACGACGCCCTTGGGCGAATCCCGCCACCGTTCATAGGTCGTCTCGGCGAATTCCTTTTCCGCTTCCCTGACCTTGACCAGCGCCTGATCCGATTTGA
>DAHUYF010000044.1 GCA_027315365.1 Rhodospirillales bacterium
GCGCAGCGCGTCGGCCTGGGCGAGCAGCGCGTCGGCGCCCTTGAGCACCTCGCCGGCGGTGGTGCCCGCCTGATCGACCGCGGCGCTCACGCCGGTGATGTTCTGCGAGACCTCGCGGGTGCCGCCGGCCGCCTGCTGCACGTTGCGCGTGATCTCCTGCGTCGCGGCGTTCTGCTGCTCGACCGCCGAGGCTACCGAGGAGGAGATCTCGTTCACCGCCAGGATGGTGCCGGAAATGCGGCGGATGGCCTCGACCGCGGCCTGTGTCTCGCCCTGGATGGCGGCGATCTGGGCGCGGATCTCGTCGGTCGCCTTGGCGGTCTGGCTGGCCAGCGACTTCACTTCCGAGGCGACCACGGCAAAGCCCTTGCCCGCCTCGCCGGCGCGCGCCGCCTCGATCGTGGCGTTGAGGGCCAGCAGGTTGGTCTGGCTGGCGATGTCGTTGATCAGCGCCACCACCTCGCCGATCTTCTGCGCCGCCTCGGCGAGGCCCGAGACGCTCTCGTTCGTCCGCTCGCTCTCCTCGGAAGCCTGCCTGGCGGTGGCCGCCGCCTGCGCCATCTGCCGGCCGATCTCGCCGATCGAGGCGGCGAGCTCCTCGGCGGCGGCGGCGACGGTCTCGACGTTGCTGGTCGCCTCGGTGGCGCCCGAGGCCACCGCCAGCGTCTGCCGGCGGGTGCCGTCGGCGGCGCCGGCGAGGCCGCGCGCGCTCCGCTGCATGTCGCCGGCGGCGGCCAGCACCGCCTCGACGATGCCGCGAATCCGGCTCTCGAAGGTCCGGGCGAGCTCGCCGAGCGCGCGCTTCCTCTCGGCCTCGCCCTCGCGCTTCATCGTCTCCTGCTCGGCCTGCAGGCGCTGCATGGCGATGGCGTTGTCGCGGAACACCTGCACCGAGCGGGCCATCGCGCCGATCTCGTCGGCGCGCCCGGCCTCGACCACCGGCGCGTCGATCCGGCCCTCGCTCAGCAGCGCCATGTAGTCCTTGAGCGCCGCCAGCGGGCGCACGATGCCGCGGCTGACGCCCCAGGCGAGGGCGAGCGACAGCACCAGCATGAGCCCGATCAGCATGGCGGCCGAATTGGCGAGGTGCCAGACCGTGGCGTCGACATCGTCCATGTACTCGGCGGCGGCGATCGAGATGTTCCACGGCGCGAAGCCGCGGACGAAGGTGACCTTGGCGAGCGGCGGACCGTTCGGCACCTTCTGGAAGTTGTAGCGCGTGAAGCCCTGGCCCGGGTCGCGCGCGATGCCGAGAATGTTCTGCGCGAAATGAACGCCATAGGCGTCGGTCTTCTGGCGCATGTCGACGCCGACCAGATTAGGAATGCCGGGATTGGCCAGCGACTTGCCGGTGGCGAGGTCGTAGACGAAGGTGTAGTTGGCGTGGTTCTCGAACCAGATGCCGTTGGCGACGGCGAGGAACCGCTGCTTCGCCTCGTCGTCGCTCATGGTGCCGGCGGCGGCGGCGCGGTGCAGCGTGTCGGCGATGCTGTAGACGCTGTCGACCACCGCATGCGCCTTCTCGATCCGCTCGGCGACCATCGCCTGGCGGGCGAAGAACAGCACGATGACCGCGATCACCACCATGAGGCACGCCTCGACGGCGGCCATGATCGCGAGCTTGGCGGCGATCGAGCGATTGGCGACGAGGCCCAGCACCTTTCCCATTGCCGGTTCCCTCCCAGCGGCTGTCAGGCAAGCGCGGTCGCCGGCGGGGCGCCGACACCGTCGATGATCCCTTGATTTAGAGGAAACTTGTTAAGAGAGGATTGCCCGGCGGCGAGGCCCTTGCGGGCGCCGGTCGGCGCGCGGTGGGCGGATCAGCGCGGCGCGCGATCGACATAGACGTCGACCGATCGCCCGTCCCTGGCCGCGGTGCCGTTCCAGCCGGGATGCACCTGGGTTTCCCCGGCGCCGGCATCGGCAGGGGAGACGAAGTCGAGATCGGGATGCGTGAGCTCGGGGCGCGGGTCGAAGAGGTTGGGCGAGAGCGGCGTCAGCGTGATGTCGCCGTAGCCTTGCGAGCGAAGCTGCCGGATGAGCTGGGCGTAGGTCGCGCTGCCGGATATCGGCACATGAACCATCGGCGCGAGGGTCACGAGGCCGAAGACGTAAGAGTCGTCGGAAGGCGCGACCGGCGCGCACGCGGCCGGCGCGGCAAGCGCCAGCGACAGCAGCAGGAGGCGGGGCAGGCGGGCGAAACGGGTGCGGGCCGACATGGCGAATTTTCCTTCCGGAGCCGCGGCCGGCCGAAGGATCGGCCGCCGCTGTCTGTCTCGCTCCGGAAAGTGGGCGGCGCCGGCCGGCCGCCGGGGTGATCGGCGTCACTACCCTCGGCGCGCCGCGAACAGCACGTCGCGGCGCGCATGCATCAGCACCGCGGCGAGGTCCCAGGGCGCCACGCGCGTCTCGGCGGCGAGCTCCTCCGGGGTGAAGAGGCGCCGGCCGGCGCCTTCGCGCTGGACCATGCGGTCGACATCCGCCGGCAGGATCGGCACGGCGAAGAAGATCATGAGGTCGGTGCGCGGCGGCGCGAAGGGCAGGTCGATGGTGAGCTCGATGAAGAAGCGGGCGTCGGCGGCGCGATAGTCGAGCTCCTCCCGGAGCTCGCGGTGGAGCGCCGCCTCGGCACTCTCGCCGGGCTCGATCGAGCCGCCGAAGCAGGCCCAATGGTCGGGCAGCAGGATCGCCGGGTCGGGATCGCGCAGCTGCATGAGATAGCGGCCGTCGGGCGTCGCCATCACCGCCACGGCGCAGCGGCGCGCCAGCGTGCGGCGCGCGCTCATCCGCGCCGGGTGAGCTCGTAGAGGGCGATCGCCGCCGCGTTCGAGACGTTGAGCGAGGCGGGCTCGCCGCGCGTCGGCAGCCGCGCCAGCAGGTCGCAGCGCTCGCGGGTGAGCCGCCGGAGGCCGCCGCCCTCGGCGCCGAGCACCAGGGCGATGCGGTTGCCGGCATCGGTCTCGGCCAGCGTCTTCTCGGCGCCCTCATCGAGGCCGAGGCACCAGAATCCCGCCTCCTTGAGCCGGTCGAGAGTGCGCGCGAGGTTGGTCACGCGCAGCAGCGGCACCGCCTCGAGCGCGCCCGACGCGGCCTTGGCGAGCGCGCCGGTGACCGGCGGCGCGCCATGCTCCGGCATCACCACGGCGCGCGCGGCAAAGGCGGCGGCCGAGCGCAGGATGGCGCCGATATTGTGCGGGTCGCTCACCTGGTCGAGCAGCACGACGACCTGCGGGCCGACGGCCTCGGAGATGCCGTCGAGCACGTCGTCGATGTCGCGCACCGGCAGCGGCTCGGCGGCGAGCGCCATGCCCTGATGGACCGCGCCCTGCGGCAGCAGCAGGTCGAAGCCGCGGCGGTCGAGCACCTCGGGCGCGCCCGGCGGCAGCCGTGCCGCGGCGGCGGCGGCGAGACCGCGCAGCTCGGCCGCGGCCTCGGGCAGCGCCACCAGCCGGCGCACCCGGCGCGCCGGATTGGCGAGTGCGGCCGCCACGGCGTGGCGGCCAGAGAGCCAGGGGCCGCGCTCGCGCTCGTGGTCACGCTCAGGCTCGCGCTCGCGCGGCGGCGGCGGCGGGAGGTCGCGGGGCGCGGGGGCGCGGGCAGC
>DAHUYF010000130.1 GCA_027315365.1 Rhodospirillales bacterium
GGGCGCGCGGCCCATTGCCAACTTGAATGCTCTCCGCTTCGGCAGCCCGGACCATCCCAAGACCCGGCATCTGATCGACGGCGTGGTGCGCGGCATCGGTGGCTACGGCAATTGCGTCGGCGTGCCGACGGTCGGCGGCGAATGCAATTTCCATCCGAGCTACAACGGCAACATTCTGGTCAACGCCATGACCGTCGGCTTGGCCCGCGCCGACCGGATCTTCTATTCCAAGGCGGCCGGACCGGGAAATCCGGTGATTTATGTCGGCGCCAAGACGGGCCGCGACGGCATCCACGGCGCCACCATGGCCTCGGCCGAGTTCTCCGAGGACAGCGAGGCCAAGCGCCCGACCGTGCAGGTCGGCGACCCCTTCACCGAAAAACTACTGATCGAAGCCTGCCTCGAGCTGATGGCGGGCGACGCCATCGTCGCCATCCAGGACATGGGCGCGGCGGGGCTCACCTCCTCCTCGGTCGAGATGGCCGGCAAGGGCGGGCTCGGCATCGAGCTCGACCTCGATCGCGTGCCGGTGCGCGAGACCGGCATGAGCGCCTACGAGATCATGCTTTCCGAGAGCCAGGAGCGCATGCTGATGATCCTGAAGCCGGGCAGCGAGGATGCCGCGCGCCGGGTCTTCGAGAAATGGGAACTCGACTTCGCGATCATCGGCCGGGTGACCGAGACCGGCCGGCTGGTGCTGCGCAAGGACGGCGAAGTCGCCGCCGAGCTGCCGGTCGGGCCGCTGGTGACCGAGGCACCGGTCTATGAGCGCCCCTGGGTCGAGGCGCCCAGGCGGCCGGACATCGCCGCCGCCGAGATCCCGGCCAGCGATCTCATGGCCGCGCTCCGGACGCTGATCGGCTGTCCCGATCTCGCCTCCAAGCGCTGGATCTGGGAGCAATACGACCATCTCGTCATGGGCCACACCGTGCAGCGGCCGGGCGGCGACGCGGCGGTGGTCAGGATTCCCGGCCGCCGCAAGGCGCTGGCGCTGGTGGCCGACTGCACGCCGCGCTATTGCGCCGCCGATCCCCGGCGCGGCGGCGCGCAGGCGGTGGCGGAGAGCTGGCGCAACCTGACCGCGGTGGGCGCGCTGCCCATCGCCATCACCGACAACATGAATTTCGGCAATCCCGAGCGGCCCGAGATCATGGGCCAGTTCGCCGGCTGCATCGAGGGCATGCGCGAGGCCTGCCTGGCGCTCGACTATCCCGTCGTCTCCGGCAACGTGTCGCTCTACAACGAGACCAATGGCAGCGGCATCCTGCCGACCCCGGTGATCGGCGGCGTCGGCCTGATCGATGACGCCGCGGCGGCGGCGAGCCTCGCCTTCAAGCGCGCCGGCGAGGCGATCCTGCTGGTCGGCGAGACCTCCGGCCATCTCGGCAGCTCGCTCTACCTGCGCGAGGTCGCCGGGCGCGAGGACGGCGCGCCGCCCCCGGTCGACCTCGCCGCCGAGCGCCGCAACGGCGACGCGGTGCGCGCCGCGATCCGCGCCGGCGAGATCAGCGCCTGTCACGACCTGTCCGATGGCGGCCTGCTGGTGGCGGTGGCCGAGATGGCGATGGCCGGCGGGATCGGCGCCACGCTCGCCGCGCCGGCCGGCCCCTACCCGCATGCCTTCTGGTTCGGCGAGGACCAGGCCCGCTACCTGCTGACGACGAGCGATCCCGGCCGCGTCACCCGGCGCCTGGCGGCCGCCGGCGTGCCGGTGCGGCGGCTCGGCGCCACCGGCGGCGATGCGTTGACAGTGGACGGTGGGGGTGCCATATCCATCGCGGAGTTGCGGCAGGTCAACGAGGCGTGGCTGCCCCGATACATGGCAGCGCCCTGAACCCCGCAGCCGGAGGCAGTTTATGGCGATGGATGCCGCGACGATCGAGCGTCTGATCCGGGACGGCCTGCCGGACGCCCAGGTCACCATCGAGGATCTCCGCGGCGACGGCGACCATTACGCCGCGCATGTCGTCTCCGCCGCCTTCAAGGGCAAGAGCCGCGTGCAGCAGCATCAGATGGTCTATCAGACGCTGCGCGGCCGCATGGGCAGCGAGCTGCACGCGCTGGCGTTGCAGACCAGCCCACCGGAAGATTGAGCCGATAGCGCAAAGGGACACGACATGAGCACGACCACCAACCCGACCGTCATCGACCGGATCAAGCAGGACATCGCCGACAACCCGGTGGTGCTGTTCATGAAGGGGACGCCGGTCTTCCCGCAATGCGGCTTCTCCGCCGCAGTGGTGCAGATCCTCACCCATCTCGGCGTCAAGTTCAAAGGCATCGACGTGCTCGCCGATCCCGAGATCCGCCAGGGCATCAAGGAATTCTCGAGCTGGCCGACGATCCCGCAGCTCTACGTCAAGGGCGAGTTCGTCGGCGGCTGCGACATCGTCCGCGAGATGTTCGAGGCGGGCGAGCTCGGCGAGGTGTTCAAGGGCAAGGGCGTCGAGATCCGCGGCTGAGCCCGCGCCTCTTCCCGCCCGGCGAGCTGCGGGCGCCGCTAACCAGGTTTCAACGACTTCATGCTGTGATGCCTGCGGAGGGGGCGCCTCACGCCCGGGTATTCCCATGTTCGCCTACCGTTCGCTGTCGGCCGATGACCCGAATATCCGCGAGCACCTCCTGGCGATGACGCCGGAGGATCGCCGCTGCCGCTTCCACGGCATGACGAGCGACGCGCGCATCGCGCAATACTGCGCCGAGATGACGCGGCGCGAGGCGCACCTCATCGGCTGCTTCGAGGGCGAGCGGCTGGTCGGACTGATCGAGATCGCCTATTCCGGCGAGGGCGCCGAGCGCCGCGGCGAGGTGGGCATGAGCGTCGCCGCCGACCGGCGTGACCGCGGCATCGGCCATACCCTGGTGCAGCACGCGCTCGACTACGCCGCCAACCACAATCTGCCGCTGGTCTTCGGCTATCTCGCCGACAATACCCGCATCCCGCGCATCGTCCACGACCTCGGCGGCCAGGTGAACCGGCTGGCGGCCGAGGCCGAGATCGCGCCGCCGGCGGCGACGCCCTTCACGCTGTGCCTGGCCGCGATCGACGATCTCGGCCTGTTCGCCGCCGATATGCTGGGCTTCTGGCGCCGGGCGCTGCTGGCGCCGCTCGACACCCCGACCCCGCCGCGCAAGGCCGCCTGAGCCGCGGGCCGGCTATCGCGCCTGCCGGCGCAGCGAGCCGACGATCCCCGCCGGGAAGAAATAGACGATCAGCACGAACAGCACGCCCAGCCAGAGCAGCCAGCGGTCGGGGTGGAAGAGCACCGGCAGCACCGGCCAGCCGGCGAGGCTCCGCGACAGCGCCGCCATTGCCGGCTGCAGATAGTATTCCGCCATCACCAGCACGACGGCGCCGAGCACCGGCCCGTAGAGCGTGCCCATGCCGCCGATCACCACCATCAGCAGGATGTCGACCATCACGTCGAAGGACAGCGTCACGGCCGGCCCGTTGTAGCGCAGCAGCAGCGCCATCATCGCCCCGGCCAGCGCCGCCAGCGCCGCCGACAGCGCGCCGGCCAGCGTGCGGTAGACGAGCGTGCGGTAGCCCAGCGCCTCGGCGCGGAACTCGTTCTCGCGGATCGCCTGCAGCACCCGGCCGAAGGGCGAGTTGACGATGCGCAGCATCGCCAGGAAGAGCGCCAGCGACAGCACGAAGATCAGGTAGTAGGTGACGAGGCGGCCGTCGAGCCGCACCCCCAGCACCGGCTCGGCGGCGAGGCGGAAGCCCGGCGTCAGCAGGCGCGGCACCGAGAAGGTGAGCCCGTCCTCGCCGCCGGTGAGGTCGCGCAGCTCGGTGGCCAGGATGAGCGCGAAGCTGGCCACCGCCAGGGTGATCATCGAGAAGAAGATGGCGCGCACCCGCAGGCTCAAGAGCCCGATCAGGATGGCGACGAGCGCCGCCAGCGCCACCCCCGCGGCGGCGCCGAGCAGCACGGCGTCCCAGCCGACCGGGAGCTTCGCGAGCGCGATCGCCACCCCATAAGCGCCCATGCCGAAGAACATGGTGTGGGCGAAGGAGGCGATGCCGGTATAGCCCAGCATGATGTCGTAGCTCGCGGCGAGCACGATGAAGATGCAGATGCGCGCCGCGACGCCGAGCGGGCGGGTGCCGGGAAAGAGGAATGGCGCGAAAGCGAGGCCCAGCAGCACCGCCAGCAGCAGCAGGCTCAGCACGCGGCCGCCGGGCCGGTCGCCCGAGAGCAGCCAGTCGAGCGGGCGCCGCCCCGCCCCGCGCCTCATCCCGCGCCCACCGGGAACAGCCCGCGCGGCCGCCACATCAGCACCGCCATCATCAGCACGATGGTCGAGCCCAGCGCCAGCTTGGGGGCGAGGAAGCCCACATAGTTGGTCACCAGCCCGACCAGGATGGCGGCGGTGAAGCAGCCGCCGACCGAGCCGAGCCCGCCGATGATCAGGATGATGAAGATCAGGATGGTCATGTCGCCGCCGATGCTGCGGGTGACGACCTCCTGGTAGAGCGCCCACATCACGCCGCCGATCCCGGCCAGCGCCGCGCCCGTGACGAAGACGCCGATGAACAACCGGCGGATGCGATAGCCCAGCGCCTCGACCATCTCGAGGTTCTCGACGCCGGCGCGCACCAGCAGCCCGACACGGGTGCGGCTCAGCAGGAGCTGCAGCCCGGCATAGACGACGAGCCCCAGCGCCGCGGCGAGCAGGCGGTACTTCTCGATCGCGGCGCCGGCGATGATGATGCTGCCGCGGAAGCTGGCGGGCTTGGCCAGCGGCAGCGGGTTGGCGCCCCAGACGGCCACGACCAGCTGCTCGGCGATGATCAGGCCGCCGACGGTGATCAGGATCTGCCGCAGATGCTCGCCATAGACGCGGCGGATGATGACGCGCTCGAAGACGTAGCCTGCAGCACCGGTCGCGATCAGCGCGGCGACCAGCGCCGCGCCCAGCGCAGCCAGGTTGAGCCACCACGATCCCGCCACGCTCCAGCCGGCGAGCGCGCCGAGCACGCTGACCGCGAGATAGGCGCCGAGCGTGATGAAGGCGCCGTGGGCAAAGGTGAAGACCTGCATCAGCCCGAAGATCAGGGTGAGGCCCGCCGCCATCAGGAACAGCATCATGCCCATGGCGACGCCGGCCACCGTGAGCGTGAGCCAGGCGGAAAGGCTCATCATCGGCAGGCTCGCCAGCATCACCGCCGGCAGCAGCGCATAGGCGCTCCAGTCGCCGGCGCGCAGGCGCGCCAACGCGCCGCTCATTGATGGCTCGCCAGGCTGAGGCCCAGGAGCTGCCGCTGCAGCGCCTCGTCGGCGGCGAGGTCGGCCATGGCGCCGGCATGGACGACGCGGCCGTCATCCATCACCGCCACCTCGTCGCCGACCGAGCGCGCCATGTGGAAATTCTGCTCCACCAGCAGGATCGTCGTCGCGGTCTGCTTGAGGCGCAGGAAGGCGTCGATGAGCAGCTGGATCACCGCCGGCGCGAGACCCTTGGTCGGCTCGTCGACGATGAGCAGGCGCCGCTCCTCGATGATGGCGCGGCTGATGGCGAGCATCTGCTTCTGGCCGCCGGAGAGCGAGCCGGCGCCGTTGTGCCACTTCTGGCGCAGCGCCGGGAAAAGCCCCATCACATCGTCGAGCCGTGCCGCGTCGAAGCCCTTGGGCCCGGTGGCGAGCAGCAGGTTCTCGCGCACCGTGAGCTGGCCGAAGATGCCCATGCTCTCCGGCACGTAGGCGATGCCGAGGCGGGCGATGTCGGGGGTATCGAGCGCGCCGATCGGCGCGCCGTCGAAGGCGATCTCGCCGGCGCTGCGGCGCCACAGCCCCATGATGGTGCGCAAGGTCGTGGTCTTGCCGGCGCCGTTGCGGCCCAGCAGCATGGTGAGCCGGCCGCGCCGCACCGCCAGGTCGACCCCGTGCAGGATGTGATAGCGGCCGATATGGGTATGGACTCCGGCAAGCCGCAGCAGCGCCGCGCCGTCGTTCATTCAATGTCCTCGATCGCCGCATGGACATGGCTGCTGACGATGTCGAGGCGGCGCGAATGCCAGGGATCGGGCACGCGGCTGTTGGTGATGTAGGCGAAGGAGACGCCGGTCTCGGGATCGGCCCAGCAATAGGAAGATCCCACGCCGCCATGCCCGAAGGTCGCGGGCGAGGCGAGCGAGCCCAGCCCGCGGATGTTGGGCGTCAGCCCGCGCGAATGCGGCCCGAGGCCGCGATGCATCGGCATGCCCATAAAGTGGTCGACGCGATCGCCGGTGTAGTTGCGCGTCACGTATTGCATCATGCGCGGCGAGACCAGCCGCGTGCCGTTGAGCGTGCCGCCCTGCACCAGCGCCTGATAGAAGGCGACCATGGCGCGGGCGGTGGCGAAGCCGCCGGCGCCGGGAACGCCGGCGCGGCGCCACGCGGCGTCGTTCTCCTGGGCGAAGCGAAGCTGCTTGCGCCCGTCCTCCGACGGCCCGTGCATGTCGGCGGCGCGGCCATTCTCGCGCTCGGGTAGTCCCACATAAAGCTCGCCTTCGAGGCCCAGCGGCTTGATCACGCGCTGATGGATGAAGTCGCGGAAATCGGTCTTGGTCACCGCTTCGATCAGCACGGCCGCGACCCAATGGGCGGCGAGCCGGTGATATTCCAGCCGCGAGCCCGGGGTCCATTCGAGGGTGAAGTCGCAGATCTGGTCGCGCAGCTCGTCATGGTCCTCCCAGGAGGAGCGCGGCAGCGCCATGCCGGCGCCGGGGAAGCCCGCCTGATGCGTCAGCACCTGCAGCAGCGTGATCTCGCCCTTGCCGTGGCGCGCGAAATCCGGGATGTGCTCGGATATCCGGTCGTGAAAGGTGAGCGCCCCCTCCTCCACCAGCACCCAGATCGCCGCGGCGGTGACCACCTTGGTGTTGGAATAGAGCAGCCAGAGCGTGTCGTCCGTGGCCGGCGCCGCGTTGGGCTCGATCCGCGCCTCGCCGAAGCTCTTGTAGAGCGCGAGCTTGCCGTGGCGCGCCAGCGCGATCTGCGCGCCGGGATAACGGTTCTCGCGGATATGCCCCTCGATGATGCGGCCGAGCCGGTTCAGCGTGTCGACGCGGAAACCGAGGCTCGAGGGTTCGGCGGTCTCGAGTGCGAACGGCATGGCGCTTCCTCCTGGGGTCATGGCGCGGTGCGGATGCCGAGATAGGCTTCCTGCACGATCGGCGAGGCGACCACCGCGGCAGGCTCGCCATCGGCGACCAGCGCGCCGTTGTGCAGCACGATAACCCGGTCGGCGAGCCGGCGCACCACATCCATCTTGTGCTCGACCAGCAGGACGGTCTTGTCGCCTTCCCGCTTGATCGCCTCGATCAGGTCGAGGATCACCGGCACCTCGTCGACGCTCATGCCGGCGGTGGGCTCGTCGAACATGAAGATGTCGGGCTCGAGCGCCAGCAGGATCGCCACTTCGAGCTTGCGCTGGTCGCCATGCGACAGCGCCGCCGCGCTGGCATGGGCGCGCTCGGCAAGCCGGACCCGCGCCAGGCAGGCTTCGGCGCGGGCCGCGAGATCGCGGCGGCGCGCCGCCATCGAGAGAAAATCGAGGCCGGTGCCGGCGCGCGCCTGGACGGCGAGGCGGACATTCTCCAGCACGTTCAGATTGGGAAAGAGGTTGGTGAGCTGGAAGGCGCGGCCGAGGCCGAGCCGGGCGCGCGCCGGCGCCGCCAGCCGGGTGATCGGCGCGCCCTTCAGCAGCACCGCGCCGGCGCTGGCGCGCAGCTGCCCCGAGATCAGGTTGAAATAGGTGGTCTTACCGGCGCCGTTGGGGCCGACGATGGCGGTGAGCGTGCCGCGCTCGAAGGCGCAGGAGACGCCGTCCACCGCCACATGCCCGCCAAAGCGGATGGTGAGGTCGCGCGTCTCCAGGATCGGCGCGGCGCCTGCCATCCCCAGCTCCGCCGCGCGCGGCTCAGCGGCGGTTCTCGATCGGCACCTTCATGTCGTCGATGGCGATGACCCGGGTCAGCTCCGGGATCGCCCAGGCGACCTTCGGGTCGACCTTGATCTTGAAGGCGTACATCTCCTGCATCGCCTGATGGTCTTCCTTGCGGAAGATCATCCTGCCCTTGGGCGTGTCGAAGCCCATGCCCTCCATCGCGGAGATCAGCGTCTCGGTATCGGTCGAGCCCTTGGTCTTGGTCAAAGCCTCCACCACCGCCATCGCCGCCGCCATGCCGCCGCAGGTGAAGAAATCGGGCGGCGCGTTGAAGCGCTTCTCGTGCTCGGCGACCAGCCAGTCGTTCGCTGGATTCTTGGGTATCTGGAAATAGTAGTAGGTCGCCCCTTCGAGACCGGGGAAATCCTTGTAGGCGGCGAGCGCCGGCAGGATGTTGCCGCCGGTCGAGACCTCGATGCCGAGCCGGCCGGGATCGGCCGCCTTGATCGCCGGGAAGGGATTGCCGCCGGCCCAGATCACCCACAGCACCTTGCGCCCCTGCTCCTTCGCCAGGGCATCGAAGATGCGCTGCAGCGGCGCGGTGAAGTCGGTGGTGGCGGGCGGCGCGTATTCCTCATGCACCAGCCTGGCGCCGGTGCCGGCGAGCGCCGCCTTGAAGGCGGCGACGCCGTCGCGGCCGAAGGCGTAGTCCTGCCCCAGCGTGGCGATGACCGTGCCAGGCCGGCCGATGGCGAGCGCGTTGGAGATCGCGTCCTGCGACGAGTTGCGCCCGGTGCGGAAGACGTAGCGGTTCCATTTGTCGCCGGTAATGCTGTCGGCCACCGCCGGCTCGACGATCAGGATCTTCTTGGCCTCCCCCGCCACCGGCAGCATGGCGAGCGCCACGCCCGAATTGGTGCCGCCGACGGCGAGATCGGCATCGTCGTCGTTGAAGGCCTCGGAGAGCAGGTTGCGGCCGATATCGGGCTTGTTCTGGCTGTCCTTCTCGATCACCTCGAGCTTGCGGCCGGCCACCGTCATCGTGCCCTTGGTGGCGTATTCGAGCCCCAGCATGAAGCCGCGGGATTCCTGCGCGGCATAGGGTTCGAGCGGCCCGGTCTTGTCCTGGATGAAGGCGATCTTGACCGGCTTCTGCTGCGCCAGCGCCAGCGGCGCCGCCAGCCCCAGCATGAGCACGGCCAGAGACAACGAGCGGAACGACATCGGCACCCTCCCCGAAC
>DAHUYF010000141.1 GCA_027315365.1 Rhodospirillales bacterium
CGGGAACCGTGGTCCTCGATTTCGGCAGCGGACACTACCGGCCGAAAAGCGGCTGGCGGCAGGTGCTCGATGCCTGGCAGTCCGCCGGCTTTTTCGCCGTGGTCGACGAGGCCTCCCGATACAGGTGAATGTCGGCGGGCCGAGGAGAGCGGCGCGGTGTTCGCGCCCGGCCCGCAGCCCGTCAGCGCAATTCCGCGGCGCCCTTCCAGACGTCGCCGACCGCCTGCCGCGCCGCCTTGGCCATCAGGCCGCTGTCATTGCCGACGGTGACCAGGCGAAAGCCCGCCCGCAGCATGCGCAGCGCATAATCGGCGGCGGCGCAATGGATGCCGGCCTTGATCCCGCGCTTTCCGGTCTCGCGCAGCAGGCGCTCGTAGATCGCCAGTATCTCCGGCTCCTCGCGGTCGAGCTTCGGCGCGAAGCCCAAAGAGAATCCGAGATCGGAGGGACCGACATAGATCGCGTCGATGCCGGGCACGTCGAGGATGGCCTCGAGATTGTCGAGCGCCTCGCGGGTCTCGATCATCGGCATCACCAGGATCTCGTCATTGGCGGTCTGCTGATAGCCCGCGCCGGCATAGATCGCGGCGCGCACCGGGCCGTTGGAGCGGCTGCCGCGCGGCGGGTATTTGCAGGCGGCGACCAGCGCCTCGGCCTGCGCCGCCGTGTTGACCATCGGACAGATGACGCCATAGGCGCCGCCGTCGAGCGCCTTGCCGATGATGCCGGGCTCGTTCCAGGGCACGCGCACCAGCCGCGTCACCGGATGCGCCTGCATCGCCTGGAAGCAGGCGATCATCGAGAGATAGTCCTGGACGCCGTGCTGGAGATCGACCGTGACGCTGTTCCAGCCGCATTGCGCCATCACCTCGGCGGAGAAGGCCGAGGGGATGGCGAGCCAGCCATTGACCGCCGCCTTGCCTTGCCGCCACCGCTCCTTGAGCGCGTTCTCGCCCATGCTGCCCTCGATCCTCGCCGCGATGGCGGCGATGATAGCGCGGCCGGGCGGCCGGTTTAAGCCTCGGCGCCGTTGACGCGGCCGGCCGGCGCGGACAAGCTTGCCGCGGCAAGGGGGCGAGGGGCATGGGCGGGTTTCTGCTCAGACGCTGCGCCGGATTCGCGGCGACGCTGATCGCCGCGTCGGCGATCGTCTTCCTGGTGATGGAGGTGCTGCCGGGCAACGCGGCGCAGGTGATGCTCGGCCCCGAGGCGCCGGCCGAGACGGTGCGCGCGCTGACGCAGAAGCTCGGCCTCGACCGGCCGCCGCTGGCGCGCTATCTCGGCTGGGTCGAGGGCATGGCGCGGGGCGATCTCGGCGAGAGCTACGCCTATGCGACGCCGGCCGGCGATCTCGTCGCGCAGTCGCTGAGCCTGACCCTGCCGCTGGCGGCGCTGGCGATGGCGCTCAACACCGCGCTGGGCCTGGCGCTCGGCCTCTACGCCGCCCAGCATCACAACCGCCCCGGCGACGTCGCGATCATGGGCATGAGCCAGATCGGCATCGCCCTCCCGACCTTCTGGCTCGCCATCCTGCTGATCCTGCTGTTCGCGGTCGAACTCGGCTGGTTTCCCGCCGGCGGCTTTCCCGGCTGGGGCGGCGGGCTCTGGCCGGGCCTGCGCGCGCTGATCCTGCCGGCGGTGGCGCTCGCCGCGGTGCAGGGCGCGATCCTGGCGCGGGTGACGCGCGCGGCGGCGCTCGACGTCATGCGCGAGGATTTCGTGCGCACCGCGCTCGCCAAGGGGCTGAGCCGGGGTGCGGTGCTGCGGCGCCACGTGCTGCGCAACGCGATGATCCCGATCGTCACCGTGCTCGGCCTGCAATTCTCCAACCTGCTGGTGCTCACCATCGTGGTCGAGAACGTGTTCTCGCTGCCCGGCCTCGGCCATCTCATCCTCAACGCCATCGCCAACCGCGACCTCGTGGTGGTGCGCGATGTGGTGATGCTGCTGGCGGCGATGGTGGTCGCCGTCAATTTCCTGGTCGATCTCCTCTACGCCGCGATCGATCCCCGCCTGTCGCTGCGCGGGCCATGAGCATCGCCGCCGCCCTTCCCGGCCGCGCCGCGGGCAATCCCGGCATCGCCATCGGCGGGGCGCTGACCCTGGCGCTGCTGCTGACCGCGGCGCTGTCGCTGCTGTGGACGCCCTATTCGCCCTATGCGATCGACGTGCCGCATCGGCTGGCGCTGCCCTCGATGCGGCATTGGTTCGGCACCGATGCGCTCGGCCGCGACGTCGTGTCGATGCTGATGGTCGGCGCGCAGAACTCGATCCTGGTGGGGGTGATCGCGGTCTCGGTCGGGCTGCTGGCGGGCACGGCGCTGGGCGCGCTGGCGGCGGCGCGGCGCGGCTGGGTCGAGGAAGCGGCGATGCGGCTCGCCGATTTCACCTTCGCCTTTCCCGCCATCCTGTCGGCGATCATGCTGACCGCCCTGCTCGGCGCCGGCATCGTCAATTCGATCGTCGCCATCGGCATCTTCAACGTGCCGATCTTCGCCCGCGTCACCCGCGGCTCGGCCAAGGCGGTGTGGCAGCGCGACTTCGTGCTGGCGGCGCGCGCCGCCGGCCGCGCTCCCCTCGGCATCACCCTCGTCCACGTGCTGCCCAACATCCTGTCGGCGCTCATCGTGCAGGCGACCATCCAATTCGCCAACGCCATCCTGTGGGAGGCGGCGCTCGCCTATCTCGGCCTCGGCACGCAGCCGCCGCAGCCCTCCTGGGGACGCATGCTGAACGACGCCCAGGCGCAGCTCTTCCAGGCGCCGTGGCTGGCGCTCTTCCCCGGCGTCGCCATCATGCTGGCGGTGCTCGGGCTCAACCTGCTGGGCGACGGGCTGCGCGATCTCTACGATCCACGCATGGCGCGCCGCTAGACCGGGCGCCGGAGGGTAAGGACATGCCGAGAACCGCCTGCGTGATCGCCGCCCTGGCGCTGGCCCTGCTGCCGGCGCCGGCGCCGGCCGAGGAGAAGAAGACGACGCTCGTCCTCGGCATGGTTCTGGAGCCGCCCGGCCTCGATCCCACCTCCGGCGCCGCCGCGGCGATCGGCGAGGTCACGCAGTACAACATCTATGAAGGCCTCACCAGGATCACCGCCGAGGGCACGCTGGCACCGCTGCTGGCCGAGAGCTGGACGGTCTCGCCCGACCGGAGGACCTACCGCTTCGCGCTGCGCCGCGGCGTCCGCTTCCAGAACGGCGAGCCCTTCACCGCGGCCGACGTCAAATTCTCCTTCGCGCGCGCCGCCGCGCCCGGCAGCACCAACAAGGAGAAGGCGGTCTTCGCCGACATCGCAGCGATCGACACCCCCGACCCCGCCACCGTCGCGATCACGCTGACGCGCGCCGATCCCAACTTCCTGTTCAGTCTCGGCGAAAGCACCGGCGTCATCCTCGAGCCCAAGAGCGCCGATGGCGATGCGACCCACCCGATCGGCACCGGGCCCTTTCAATTCGAAAGCTGGGTCAAGGGCGCCTCGATCACGCTGGCGAAATGGCCGGGCTATCGCGACGCCGCCGCGATCGGGCTCGAGCGCGCCACCTTCCGCATCATCAGCGATCCCGCGGCGCAGACGGCGGCGCTGCTGGCCGGCGATGTCGACGCCTTCCCGCGCTTCGGCGCGCTCGACAGCCTGAAGCAGTTCCAGGGCGACGCGCGCTTCACCGTCACCATCGGCTCGACCGAAGGCAAGACCATCCTCGCCATCAACAACAAGCGCAAGCCGCTCGACGACGTCCGCGTGCGCCGCGCCATCGCCGCCGCCATCGACCGCACGGCGGTCATCGACGGCGCGTCCAACGGGATGGGCGTGCCGATCGGCAGCCACTACACGCCGAACGATCCCTTCTACATCGATCTGACCGGGCTCTCGCCCTACGATCCCGCCAAGGCCAGGGCGCTGCTCGCGGAAGCCGGGGTGAGCCTGCCGCTCAAGCTGACGCTCACCCTGCCGCCGCCGCCCTATGCGCGCCAGGGCGGGCAGATCGTCGCCGCCGAGCTCGCCGAGATCGGCGTCGAGGCGCGGATCGAGACGGTGGAATGGGCGCAATGGCTCGACGGCGTCTACAAGCGCAAAAACTACGACCTCACGATGATCAGCCATGTCGAGCCGCGCGACCTCGCGATCTACGCCAACCCCGACTACTACTTCCAATACGACTCGGCGGAGTTCCGCGCGATCCTGGACAAGGTCGGCGCCGCCGCCGATGCGGGCGAGCGCGGCCGCTGGCTCGAGGCCGCCCAGCGCCGCCTCGCCGAGGATCAGGTGAACGCGTTCCTCTACGTGCTGCCGCAGGTGACGGTGGCGAAGAAAGGCGTGGCCGGGCTGTGGCGGAACTCGCCGATCTTCGCCAACGATCTCGCCGCGGTCTCCTGGCAGTAGGCAGCGCCGCCGGAACGCGCGCCGGCGCCGATGCGTTCTGTCGGACGAAGGAGGAGCATGCCCGACGCCAAGAAGCATCCGCCGCGCGGACGGCGCTGGTCGAACGAGGTCACGCGCAAGAGCGACGCGCTCGACCTGGATCGCGGCGTCTTCACCTGGCGCGATCCCAAGCGCATCGCCCGCTCGCTGAAGCGATCCGCCGAAGAGAGCCGGCGGCGCAAGGCCGCGCCCTACCGATCCGCCCTGTCGATGCTGACCTTCTACATCAATCGCGCCGGGCACAACCTGCCGGCCGCGCGCCGGCGCGTCCTCGACCAGGCCAAGCACGAGCTGCGCCGCCTCTGCGACCGGGAATAGGTGCGGCTAGGGCAGGCGCGCGACGTTGGGGGTTAGAGTAGAGACTGCGCCGCACGATAGACTACGGCATCGTGATTTCGCCGTCCGAAGACGCAATCGACTGACCAGAGCATCTCTAAAACGCATTCCCGATTGACCCCGCGCCGACTCCTCGGCGGCGTGACCGCGATTTCGATCGCCGCCGCTATAGTCGCGCCAATAGCGATAGTCATATCAAAC
>DAHUYF010000153.1 GCA_027315365.1 Rhodospirillales bacterium
ACGCGCCCGCGCTTGACCACGGCGATGGCAGGTCTCCTGGCTTGCGGGTCCCTGCCTTGCGCCGCCTTCCCGGTTTCCCAGTGGCGTAACTGGCGCGCGGCTCGCCGCTCACAGTTGCGGGGGCAGCCACGGCAGCGGCGCTACCGCCTCAACCGTGTTCCCTTTTGATCCCCGAGGGGAACCATCGTAAGGGACGTTAGGGAGATCGATGGGGATCGTCAACCGCCAGATGCCGCTTGCCGCCGCGGCGGCAAGCGGCGTGGCGCGCTTCAGCGCGTCCGCATTGACACCCCTCGAAGCGCCCGCTTAGGGTTCCCGGGCGATGGTTCCCCGACGGATGGATTCCAGGGGATCAAAAGGGAACACGGTGCGGACGACCCAAAAGGGGCCAAAGCCGTGGCTGCCCCCGCAACTGTGAGCGGCGAGCCTCTTGCCATCTCGACCACTGGGAAACCGGGAAGGTCGGCAAAAGGCGGTGAACCGCAAGCCAGGACACCTGCCATCGCAAGCGGAAACGCAACCTTCGGGCGGGGCAGACCGATGAGGAACATCCAGAGCAACCCGATCATGCCGTCGACTGCGTGCATCGCTTCGCCTCAACGACATGCGATGGGCATTGATCATGCGCACCTCCCTATCCGGCATTCTGCTGAACGACGGCGCCGCAAACCTGCAACGCCGGATTTTCACCCTCTATACCGTGCTCGTCGGCGCAAATCTGGCCGCCTGGGCCTGGGCACTTGCGGTGCTGCGCGACTACCCGACCCTGTTGGGGACTGCGATTCTTGCATACACCTTCGGCCTGCGGCACGCGGTAGACGCCGACCATATCGCCACCATCGATAACGTCACGCGGAAGCTGATGCAGGAGGGCAAGCGCCCGATCGCCGCCGGCTTCTTCTTTTCCATCGGCCATTCCGCCGTGGTACTGGCGACGTCCGTGGCCATTGCCGTAGCGGCCGCGGCGGCGCAATCGCGCTTCGAGGCTTTCAAGGCGATCGGCGCCGTGGTTGCCACCTGCGTGTCCGCGTTCTTCCTGTTTACGATCGCCGCCGTCAACGTGCTGATTTTCACCTCGGTCTACCGCACGTTCCGCGCGGTGAAGCGGGGAGAGGGTCTGGTCGAAGAGGAGCTGAATACGCTCTTGAACGGCCGAGGCGTTCTGGCGCGTCTCTTTCGCCCGCTGTTCCGGATGGTGAGCCGGAGTTGGCGTCTCCTGCCGATTGGTCTGCTGTTCGGCCTTGGATTCGATACGGTGACGGAGGTGGGCCTGTTCGGAATCTCCGCAGCGCAGGCGTCCAAAGGGTTATCGCTGTCCCTGGTCCTGGTGTTTCCGGCGCTTTTCACCGTCGGCATGTCGCTCGTGGATACCACGGACAGCATCTTGATGGTGGGCGCCTATGGTTGGGCGTTCACCAAGCCGATCCGCAAGCTTTTTTACAACATGTCCATCACGCTGGTATCCGTCGCGGTGGCCATCGCCATCGGCGGAATCGAGACGCTTGGATTGATCGCCGACCAGTTCAATTTGCGTGGGGCGTTCTGGAAAATGATCGGCACGCTCAACGACAATTGGGGCACGCTCGGATATGTCATCATCGGGCTTTTCGGCGCAAGCTGGCTGGGCTCGTTCGCGATCTACCGCCTCAAGCGCTACGACGAGGTCGACATCCGCGTATCGTCTTGAACCGGGCGCCGCGCAAACTGATCGTGGCCCGGCAGCCTACCGCCGTCCGAACAGCTTCTCGATCTCGGCGAGGCCGAGCTCGACATAGGTGGGGCGGCCGTGATTGCACTGGCCGCTATGCGGCGTGCGCTCCATCTGGCGCAGCAGCGCGTCCATCTCGGCCTGGGTCAGGCGGCGGCCGGCGCGGACGCTGCCGTGGCAGGCGAGCGTGCCGCAGACCTCTTCGAGCCGCTCCTTCAGCGCCAGCGCGTCGCCGAGCTCGGCCAATTCGTCGGCGAGGTCGCGCACCAGCCCCTGTACGTCGGTCTCGCCCAGCAGCGCCGGCACCTCGCGCACCACCACGGCGCCGGTGCCGAAAGGCTCGAGCAGCAGGCCGAGTTCGGCCAGCTCCGCGGCGCGGACGCCGAGGCGCGCCGCCGCGGCCTCCTCGAGCTCGACCACTTCCGGCAGCAGCAGGATCTGCCGCACCACGCCGTTGGCGGCGAGCGACGCCTTCATGCGCTCATAGACCAGCCGCTCATGGGCAGCGTGCTGGTCGACGATGACCATGCCGCGCGCGGTCTGCGCCACGATGTAGGTGTCGTGGAGCTGCGCGCGGGCGGCGCCGAGCGGGTAGCTCTCGGCCGCCTCGCTCTGCTCCGCTGGCGCGGTCGGGCGGGCCGACGGCAGGTCGAGGCCGAGCCCGGCCGGCAGCGGCGCCTGGTAGAGCGCCGCCGCCTCGGCCAAGCCGGGCGCGGGCGCGGCGGCGCCCCAGCCGCCGCGCGAATACAGCGGTGCGCCGGGGCGGAAGGCGGCGAGCGCATCGGCGGAGGTGGTGGTGGCGGCGCGGTGGCCGGCGGCGGCCAGCGCCTGGCGCAGCGATCCCACGATCAGGCCGCGCACCAGCCCGGCATCCCGGAAGCGCACCTCGGCCTTGGCCGGGTGGACGTTGACGTCAACCTCGTCCTCGGGCAGGTCGAGGAACAGCGCCACCATCGGATGGCGGTCGCGGGCGAGGAAATCCTGGTAGGCGCCGCGCACCGCACCGACCAGCAGCTTGTCGCGCACCGGGCGGCCGTTGACGAAGAGATACTGGTCGCGGGCGGTGGCGCGGTTGAGCGTAGGAAGCCCGGCCAGCCCGCCGAGCCGCACGCGCTCGCGTTCGGCGGCGATCGTCAGCGCGTTGTCGGCGAAGTCGCGGCCGAGAATGGCGGCAAGCCGCGCGCGGCGAGCGGCGCCGGGATCGGCCTCGGCGAGATCGCCGCGCTGGGCGGAGAGACGTAGCAGCACCCGGTCCTCGTCGCCGAGCACGGTGAAGGATATCGCGGGATAGGCCATGGCGAGGCGACGCACCGCATCGACCGCCTGGTCGCGCTCGCTGCGCGCGGTCTTGAGGAATTTGAGCCGCGCCGGGGTGGCGTAGAAGAGGTCGCGCACTTCGACCCGCGTGCCTGAAGGCTGCGCCGCCGGCAGCGGCGCGCCCTTGGCGCCGCCCTCGACCGCCAGCGACCACGCCTCGGCAGTACCCCGCCGCCGGCTCGCCAGGCTCAGCCGGCTGACCGCGCCGATGGACGGCAGCGCCTCGCCGCGGAATCCGAGGCTGGTGATGCGCAGGAGATCGTCGTCGGGCAGCTTCGAGGTGCAATGCCGCTCGACCGCGAGCACCAGCTCGTCGCGGCTCATGCCCTGGCCGTCGTCGCCGACCACGATCAGGCTCTGGCCGCCGTCGCGCAGCACCACCTCGATATGGGCGGCGCCGGCATCGATGGCGTTCTCGACCAGCTCCTTCACCGCCGAGGCGGGACGCTCGACCACCTCGCCGGCGGCGATGCGGTTGACGAGCACGGGCGGCAATTGGCGGATGGACATGGGGATATTGTGCGCCAAGGGGCTTCGAGTCGCCAAGCTCAAGCTGGCGCCGCCGGCGGGCGGCGAGTCGCGCATCGCCGTCAGCCGCCGTCCGGCGGCACCTCCACGGCGCCAGGCAGCTTATCCGGCGAGCCCACGACGACGAAGGAGAGCTTCGCGGGATCGAGGAGCTTGCGGGCGACGCGCCGGGCGTCGTCGATGGTCACCGCGTCGATCAGCGCGTTGCGCTTCGCTAGATAGTCGATGCCAAGCCGGTCGCGCTGGATGACGACCAGCGTCGCGGCGATGCGGCCGGTGGAATCGAGGCTCAACGGAAAGGAGCCGGTGAGATAGGTCTTGGCGTCGGCCAGTTCCTGCGCCGTCGGACCGTCATCGCGCATGCGCCGCCATTCGGCGCGGACGATCTCGATCGACTGGGCGACGCGGCCGTTCTCGGTGGCGACGCTGCCGATGATCAGGCCGGCATGGCGCAGCGGATCGAGCGCGCTGTAGATCGAATAGGCCAGGCCGCGCTTCACCCGCACCTCCTTGGTCAGCCGCGAGGAGAAGCCGCCGCCGCCGAGGATGTGGTTGACGACATAGGCCGCGTACCAATCGGGGTCGTCGCGCTTGATGCCGGGCTGACCGAAGGTGACGACGCTTTGCGGGATCGGCAGCCGCGCGAGCAGCAGCGGCCGCGCCGCTGCGACCGTGGTCTCGGCCACCGCCCCCGCCGCCGCCTCGGCCGGCAGGTCGCCGAAGGTGCGGTCGAGCAGCCGCTTCAGCGCCTCGGGCGTGACGTCGCCGACGACGCCGATCAGCAGCGCAGCCCGGGTGAAGCGGCTCTTGACCAGCGCCCGCATGTCGTCGACGCCGATCCGAGCGACGCTTTCGGGCGTGCCGCGCCGCGGGCGGGCGTAGGGGTGGTCGCCGAAGGCGTTGCGGAACCACAGCGTCCCGGCGATGTATTGCGGCCGCTGCCGATCGCGCTCGATCTCGCCGAGCAGCTGGCCGCGCACGCGCGCCACCGCCGGCGCATCGAAGCGCGGCGCGGTCAGGGCCAGATGCAGCAGCTCCAGCGACGGCGCGAGATTGGCCGAGATGCTGTGCAGCGAGATGCCGATCTCGTCCTCGGCGGCATCGATGTCGAGCGAGGCGGCAAGGTCCTCGAGGCGGCCCTGGAAGACCTCGCTGTCGAACTCGCCGGCGCCCTCGTCGAGCAGATCGGCGGTCAGCGTGGCGAGGCCGGATTTGTCGGCGGGATCGAGCGCCGCACCACCGCGGAAGCTGACATCGAGTGTCACCACCGGCAGGCTGTGATCCTCGACCAGCCAGGCGGTGATGCCGCCGGGACTGGTCACCGCTTCGACTTCGGTCGCCGCCTCGGCCGGCAGCGCCGCGAGCAGAAACAGGAAGGCGGTGGCGAGGGCGCTGGCGACGCTCACGACGTCGGCTCCGGCAGCAGCACGCCGGTCACGCCGATATCGTCGTGGATGACCAGCCGCGCGGCGGCGTTGACCTCGTCCAGGGTGACCGCGCCGATGTGCTGCGGCCAGGTCTCGACATCGTCGAGGCTGCGCCCGGTGGCGAGCGCCGCACCGACGACGCGCGCCGGGCCGTCGAGGCTGTCGCGGGCATAGACCGCTTGCTGCTGCATGTGGCGCTTGGCGCGGTCGACTTCCTCCTGCGTCAGTCCGTCCTTGAGCGCGCTCTTGACCACCGCCTCGACCGCGGCTTCGAGATCGGCGATGGCGACGCCCTTCTTGGGCGTGGCGTAGAAGCCGAAAGTGGCGAGGTCGAGGGCGCCGGGGTCGTAGAAGGCGCCGGCGGCGAGCGCCACGCCCTGCTGCAGCACCAGCGTGCGGTAGAGCCGCGACGTGACGCCGCCGCCCAGCGCCTCGGCCAGCACCTGAAGCGCATAGGCGTATTGCCGATCGCCGGCGGTGTAGCTCGGCGCGAGATACGAGCATGACCAGGACGGCTCGCCGGCGCGCGGGCTCTTCATCACCACGCGGGTCGAGGCCACCTTGCGCGGCTCCTGGGCGCGGTTGCGCGCCGGCACCGGACGCGCCGGGATCGGTCCGTAATATTTCTCGGCGAGCGCGCGAACCCGCTCGAGCGTGACGTCGCCGCCGATCACCAGCACGGCGTTGTTGGGCGCGTACCAGCGGCGATAGAAGGCGAGCGCGTCGGCGGTGGTCAGGCGGCGCATCTCGTTCTCCCAGCCGATCACCGGATTGTGGTACGGGTGGTTGAGGAACAGCGCGGCGTTGACCTGCTCGTTCAGCAGCGCCGAGGGGTTGTTGTCGATGCGGGTATGCCGCTCCTCGACGATCACGTCGCGCTCCGGCAGCACCACGGCGTCGGTCAGCACCAGGCCGGTCATGCGCTCGCTCTCGAGCTTCATGACGAGTTCGAGCCGGTCGGAAGCGACGTTCTGGTAAAAGGCGGTGTAGTCGGCGGTGGTGAAGGCGTTCTCGCGCCCGCCATTCTGCTCGACGAGGCGCGAGAAGGCGCCGGGCGGCGTCTCCGTCGTGCCCTTGAACATCAGATGCTCGAGGAAGTGCGCGAGCCCGGTCTTGCCGCGATGCTCGTCGGCCGAGCCCACCTTGTACCAGATCATCTGCGTCACGATCGGCGCCCGGTGATTCTCGATCACCACTACCTGCAGCCCGTTGGCCAGGGCGAAGCTTCGGGCGTTGAACTGCCTGGCCTGCTGCGCGCGCGCCACCGCCGGCAGCGCCAGCACGAGCAGCATGACAAAGCCGGACAGCAGCGCTCTCGCCACGATTTCCTCCCTGCGGGCGCGGATGCCGGCGATGGGGTCTAGAAGGTTCCGAGCATGGTCGGCGGCTTGGCGCGCTCGATCACCGGCGCGCCGGTCAGGCCCTGACGCGTCGCCGGAGCGTTCGCCGCCGCCTGGCTGCCCTTCAGCCGCTGCGCCTCCTGATTGGGATCGATCACCTGATCGATGGCCAGCGGCTTGTCGGGGCCGCGCCAGAACAGCAGCTTGTCGACGAAGCTCTGGTCGAGTGGCTTGTCGCCGGCCTGCGCCTCCCGGGCCAGGGTCTGGCGGATGTCGGGCGCGGCGCTGGCAGCGCCGGCCTCTTGCAGCAGGACGTTCTCGCCCTCGCTGCGCTGTTCGGCGCCGGGCAGCGCCGACGCCTTGTCGTCGCCGGCGCGGAAGATGGTCTGCTTGGCCTGTTCAGTGGGAGAAACCTCATGCGCCGGCGCGGCGCCGGGTTCCGGCGGGCGCAGCGCATAGTCCGGCGGGATGGCGAGCGGCGCGCCCGACACCACGGCGAACTCGTCGGGTACCACCTTCTCGATGCCGAAGGCGCGATCGAGACTGTCGCAGCCGCCGAGCGCGAGCGCCGCAACCGCCACGAAGGATACCAGACCGGCGCAGTGTCGCATCGGCACAAACCCTATTCCACCCCGCCTAATTAGTCGCTTTGGCGCGCGCAAGCAAGCTGTCCAGCAGCATCAGCCCGACTCCGACCGAAATCGCCGCATCCGCCAGATTGAAATCGTAAAAATGCCACCGGCCGAGATGGAAATCGAGGAAATCGACGACCGCGCCGCGCCACAAGCGGTCGACGACGTTGCCGACGGCGCCGCCGACGACCAGACCGACGGCAAAGACCACCAGCGGCTCGCGCGCCCGCCACAGCCAGACCAGCAGCCCGGCGACGATCACCGCCGCCAACGCGGTGAAGACGACGGCGTTGATGGCGGCGCGGTTGTTGAAGAGGCCGAAGCTCATGCCGCGGTTCCAGGTCAGCGCCAGGTTGAAGAATCCGGTCACCGGCACGATGTCGCCCGACGGCCGGACCGAAAACAGCGACAGGATCCATGTCTTGGCGAGCTGATCGGCGAGCGCCACGACGGCCGCCACGGCAAGGCCGCGCCCGAACATCAGGCCGCCCTCGCCACCGCATCGGCACAGCGCCGGCAGAGATCGGGGTGGGACGCCTCGGACCCGACCTCGGGCAGGACGCGCCAGCAGCGCTGGCACTTGTCGCCGGGCGCCGGGCCGACCGCCACCGCGACGCCGGCGACGTCGGGAAGGGTGAAGGCGCCGGCCGGCGGCGGCGCGGTGCCGAGCGTCCCGTCGGAAGTGATGCAGATCTCGGCGAGATCGAGCCCGGAGAGCAGCGCGACGTCCTCGGCCGCGGCGTGGATGGCGACGCTCGCCTGCAGGCTCGAACCGATGCGCTTTTGCGCGCGCTCGAGCTCGAGCGCGCCGGTGACGACGCGCCGCAGCTCGCGAATGCGCGCCCATTTCCGCCCGAGCGCGTCGTCGTGCCAAGCGGCGGGCACCTCGGCATAGGTCTCGAGATGCACGCTGCTCTCCGCGGTGTCGCCGTGGCGGCTGAGCCACGCCTCCTCCGCGGTGAAGCACAGCACCGGTGCCAGCCAGCGCACCAGGCAGTCGAAGACGCGGTCGAGCACGGTGCGCGCGGCGCGCCGGCGCGGCGCGGCGGGCGGATCGCAATAGAGCGCGTCCTTGCGCACGTCGAAATAGAAGGCGGAGAGATCGACCGCGCAGAAATTATGCAGCGCGGTGAACATGCCGTGGAAATCGTAAGCCGCAGCCGCCCCGCGCACCACCGCGTCGAGTTCGGCGAGGCGGTGAAGCACGTAGCGTTCGAGCTCGGGCATGGCGTCGTGTGCGATGCGCTCGCCCGCGGAGAACCCCGCGAGATTGCCCAGGAGATAGCGCAGCGTGTTGCGCAGCCGGCGATAGGCATCGGCCTGGTATTTCAGGATTTCGGGACCGATGCGGAGATCCTCGGTGTAGTCCGAGGCCACCACCCAGAGCCGCAGGATATCGGCGCCGCTCTGCGCCACCACGTCCTGCGGCGCCACGGTGTTGCCGAGCGACTTCGACATCTTGCGCCCCTGCTCGTCGAGCACGAAGCCGTGCGTCAGCACCGCGTCGTAGGGCGCGCGGCCGCGCGTGCCGCAGGATTCCAGCAGCGAGGAATGAAACCAGCCGCGATGCTGGTCGGAGCCTTCGAGATAGAGATCCGCCGGCCAATGCAGGTCGGGCCGCGTCTCCAGCACGAAGGCGTGGGTCGAGCCGCTGTCAAACCAGACATCGACGATGTCCTTGATCTGCTCGTAATCCGCGGGGTCGCGGTCGCCGAGGAATTGTCGGGGATCGGCGGTGTACCAGGCGTCGGCGCCCGCACGCTCGAAGGCCTCGGCGATGCGGTCGATCACGCCCTGATCGCGCAGCAGCTCGCCCGAGCGCTTGTCGACGAAGACGGCGATGGGCACGCCCCAGGCGCGCTGGCGCGAGATCACCCAGTCGGGCCGCGTCTCGATCATCGCGCGGATGCGGTTCTCGCCCTGCGGCGGGATCCAGCGCGTGGCGGCGATGGCGTCGAGCGCCTTCTGCCGCAGCCCGTTCGCCGCCATGGAAATGAACCATTGCGGCGTGTTGCGGAAAATCAGCGGCGCCTTGGAGCGCCAGGAATGCGGGTAGGAATGGACGAGCGCGCCTTGCGCCAGAAGTGCGCCCGCCTCGGCGATGGCGGCGATGACGGCGCCGTTGGCGTCGCCGGTCTTGCCGTTGGGCCAGTAGACGTGGCGACCGGCGAAGAGCGGCACCTGCGGATAATAGGTGCCATCGCCGGCGACCGTCTGCGGCGCCTCGATGCCGTGCTTCTGGCCGAGCTCCCAGTCGTCAGCGCCGTGGCCGGGCGCAATATGGACGAAGCCGGTGCCGTCGGTGTCGGTGACGAACTCGCCGGCCAGCAGCGGCACCGGAAAATCATAGCCGCCGGCGTGCAGCGGATGGCGGCAGACGGTGCCGGCGAGGTCGCCACCCTTGAACGCCGCCAGCATCACGCCGCCGGCGCGCAGATCCTTCTCGACCTCGGGCCAGCGATGCAGGGCGACCAGCAGCTTGTCGCCGACGCGGGCGAGACTGCCTTCGTCGGTACGCACGATCTCGACCAGCACGTACTCGATCGCCTCGCCATAGGCGATGGCGCGGTTGCCCGGCAGGGTCCAGGGTGTCGTCGTCCAGATCAGCACCGCGGCGCCGGCAAGCTCCGGCCGCGACGGCCGCGCCACCGGGAAGCGGACCCAGACCGTGGTCGAGCGGTGGTCGTGATATTCGATCTCGGCCTCGGCCAGCGCGGTCTGCTCGACCACGGACCACATCACCGGCTTGGAGCCGCGATAGAGCCCGCCATTCATGGCGAACTTGCCGATCTCGCGCACGATCTGCGCCTCGGCGGCAAACGACATGGTGGTGTAGGGGTGGTCCCAATCGCCGAGCACGCCGAGGCGCTTGAACTCCTGGCGCTGCACGTCGAGCCAATGTGCGGCGAAGTCGCGGCACTCGCGGCGGAACTGCACCACCGGCACCGCGTCCTTCGACTGTTTTCGCGCGCGGTATTCCTCCTCGATCTTCCATTCGATCGGCAGGCCGTGGCAGTCCCAGCCCGGCACATAGATCGCATCCTTGCCGAGCATCTGCTGGGCGCGGTTGATCACATCCTTGAGGATCTTGTTGAGCGCAGTGCCGAGATGGATGTTGCCGTTGGCGTAGGGCGGACCGTCATGAAGAATGAATTTGGGCCGGCCCGCGGCGATCTCGCGCTGGCGGCGCCAGAGATCGAGCCGCGCCCAGCGCTCCAGCAGCGCCGGTTCGCGCCGCGGCAGGTCGCCGCGCATGGGAAAGTCGGTCTGGGGCAGAAAGACGGTGGATTTGTAGTCGGTGGCCATGGCCTCAACGATTTGCAGGGGCGCGCGCCGGAAGCGGCGCAATCGGACGAGACGGGGTGTTCCCGGCCCTCAGCCGAGGACCGGGCGGCTAATTCGCCGGCTCCGCCGCCATACTGCCGTGACCATGGCGGCGACCATAAGGAAGGGGGATCGAGGCGTCAACCGGGGCGGCGGCGAAACGAGAACGCCCGCCGCGAAGGATCGGGGCGGGCGCTTCGAGACCGTCGGGTCCTGTCGATTTCAGGTATGGGACGCGGTGCTCACCGGCTTGCCCCGTTCGAGCGTCCAGGCATATTTGCCGCGGGTCTCGAAAGAGCCGTAGCGAATGCGATTGCCACGGCTGTCACGGCGCCAGGCGCGCGGATTCTTTCCCCGGATGGTCGGTGCGTTTTCCCATGCGATATCGCGATCTTTCTTTCTCGCCATTTCCACTTACTCCAGAGTGAACAAAAAATTTATATGTGCCGCTGAGCGCAGCATTCTTCTTGCTTCTCGACTATCGGAAGCTTGCGCGCCATCGTCAAGACGATCCTGCGTCTCGCGTGCGGCGATATTCGCGGCGAATAAAAATAAATCGGAGAAACAGACTCCGCACTTTCCCTGGAGCGTGCTTCGGCAGAAGCGATTGCGTGCGGCGGAAACTATTCCTGAAAGGCGGGAACCGCACTCAGCAGCGCACGCGTCCGCGCGGCGTCCTCGGCGATCTGCGCCTTCAACGCCTCGATGCCGGAAAACTTGGTTTCGGGACGGAGATGATCGATGAGCGCGACGCGCAGATGGCGGCCGTAGAGATCGCCGGCGAAATCGAAAAGATGCACTTCGAGGCGCAGGTCGCTGCCGCCGAAGGTGGGACGATTGCCGAAATTGGCGACCGCGTCGAGCCAGCGCGTCTTGCCGCCCGCCACCAGCCCGGCGCGCACGGCGTAGACGCCGGGGGCCGGTCGGAGATAATCCTGAAGGAAGATATTGGCGGTGGGAAAGCCAATGGTGCGGCCGCGCTGGTCGCCGCGCTCGACGCGGCCGTCGATCTCCCAGAAGCGCCCGAGCAGCGCCGCCGCCTCGCGCGGCCGGCCGCCCAGAAGATGCTCGCGGATCCGCGTCGAGGAATAGACCGCGCCGTCGGCCGCATCGACGCGCCCCACGACGTCGACGCCGAAGCCCAGCACCGCGCCGCGCTCGGCGAGCAGCGCGGACGTGCCGCGGCGCTCGTGGCCGAAGACGAAATCGTAGCCCGCCACGACGTGGCGGGCGCCGAGCCCGCGGACGAGCACGCTGTCGATGAAGTCTTCGGCGCTGCGCCGGGCAAAGTCGCGGTCGAAATGCAAGGTGAAGAGAAGATCCACGCCGAGCGCCTCGATGCGGCGCGACTTGACGCGAAAAGGGGTGAGGCGGAAAGGCGGGTCCTGCGGCCGGAAGACGCTGCGCGGATGCGGCTCGAAGGTCAGCACGGCGTGCGGCGCGCCGAGCCGGCGGGCAAGCGCGCCGGCTTCGCCGATGACGCGCTGATGGCCGAGATGGACGCCGTCGAAATTGCCGAGGGCGACCACCGCGCCGCGGTCGCCGGCGGCCACCTTGTCGTGGCGGAAGATGCGCATGAAACCGGGCTCAAGCTCCTCGCTGTCGCCCGCGAAAATATCCCGCCCGCGGCGCCAAGGATAGGGCGGCGGCGCCGGCGGCCTCAGCCGCGCGCGGGCACGACCACCAGCGCATCGCCGTCGACCACCACCGTCTCGCCGACGCGGCAGACGGTCTTGAGCACGACGCGCGCCCTGTCGCGGATGATCTCGGTGACGGTGACCCGCGCCTCGACCAGATCGCCGATGCGCACCGGGGCGCGGAAGCTCAGATTCTGCGTGAGATAGATCGTGCCGGGTCCGGGCAGCCGCGAGGCGATGGTGGTGGAGAGGAAGCTCGCCGACAGCATGCCGTGGACAATGCGGCCCTTGAAGCGGGTGGTGCGGGCGTAGTCCTCGTCGAGATGCACCGGGTTGCGATCCCCGGAGATGTCGGCGAACTGCACCACATCCTGCTCGGTGACGACGTGCTCGTAGGCGGCGGTCATGCCGATGGTCAGGTCATCCAGGGCATAACCGCGCTCACGCGGGCGTCCGGCGCGAACATCATCCATGACAGGCACCTCGGAAGGACAACGAGCTTGCTGCAGTCGCGCGGCCAGGGCGGCCAAGGCGGGTGCAACGCAACTTACCCGCCGCACCGGCCGGCGGCAAGCCCATGGAATCCAAGCTGCTTGTTTAACGCCTGAGGTGGGGATTCGTCTCGCAATTGCGAGAACCCCCTCAAACCCGCCCCGACCGCGGGTCGATCGGCAGCAGCGCCGCAAGGCCGAGCTGCTCCTCGAGCAGCGCCGCCGCGGCCAGCAGCGCCGCCTCGCCGCGCGGCTTGCCCACCAGCTGCAGCCCGACCGGCAGGCCGCCGCGGGTGAAGCCGCAGGGTAGCGACAGGGCGGGACATCCCGCCAGCGTCACGGCATAGCTCATGGCGAGCCAGTCGACGTAATTGTCGAAGCGGTGGCCGGCCACCTCCTCGACATAGCGCTGCTCGATGTCGAAAGGCGGCACGATCACCGCCGGCGTGGCCAGCAGATCATACTCGCCGAAGAAATCGGCGACGCGCTCGTAAAGCCGCGCGCGCTCGCGCATCGCATTCCCCACCGCCGCGCCGTCGAGCGCCAGGCCCTTCTCGATGTTCCAGATCATCTCGGGCTTGAGGCGGTCGCGGTGCTCCGCCAGGAGCGGCGCGTAATTGGCGGCGAAGCGCACGGCGCGCAGCGTCTGGAAGATCTCGGCGGCGCCGCTGAAATCGGGGCAGGCTTCCTCGACCGCAGCGCCGCGCTCGCCGAAGCGCCGCGCCGCCGCGCCGGCCAGCGCGGCGGCTTCGGGTTCGACCGGCAGGAAGCCCAGATCGCGCGAGAAGCCGATGCGCCGGGGCGCGCGGGCGGGCGCGTCGCGCACGGCGTCGAGAAAGGACTCGGCCGGCGGCGCGACCGACAGCGGGTCGCGGGGATCGAAGACCGCCATGGCGTCGAGCATCAGGGCGAGATCGCCGACATTGCGCGCCATCGGCCCGGCGACGGCCAGGCCGTCATAGAGGTTCTTCCCCGGGCCTTGCGGCACCAGGCCGGGGCTCGGGCGCAGCCCCACCACCGAGCAGAAGCTGGCGGGGATGCGCAGGCTGCCGCCGAGATCGGTGCCGTTGGCGAGCCAGACCTCGCCGGCGGCGAGCGCCACCGCGGCGCCGCCCGAGGAGCCGCCGCAGCTCATCGCGGTGTTCCAGGGATTGCGCGTCTTGCCGAAGACCGGGTTGAAGGTGTTGGCGCCGGCGGCGAATTCCGGCGCGTTCGAGCGTGCCAGCACGACGCCGCCGCGGCGCTCCAGCGCCTCCACCTGGAGATCGGAGCGCTCCGGCACGCGATCGGCGTAGATCGGCGAGCCATGGGTGCTGCGCACGCCCGCGACATCCATCGAATCCTTGATGGCGAGCGGCAGGCCACCGAGCCAGCCCCGCCGGTCCTCAGGCGCGGGCGCCGCCATCAGCCGCCGCGCGTGCTCGCGGGCGCGGTCGGAGCAGCGGATGGGGAGCGCGTTCACCGCGCCGTCGACGGCCTCGATGCGCGCCAGCGCGGCGTCGATGAGCTCGAGCGGCGAGACCTCGCGCCGCTCGAGAAGGGCCAGCGCCTGGCGGGCGGTGAGGCGGATGAGATCGTCGCTCCGGGCCATGGATGCTCCTGTTTCTTCCGGCGACGGTAGCATTCCGCCCGCCGCGGCGGGAGGGCCGAAAGCGCTTCCGCGGCTGCCCGCGCGCGGCTAAGCTCCGCCCGCCATGGAACCCAACAGCGCCTTGCCCTTGCGCGAGATGTGGTATTTCGCGCTGCCCGCCGCGTCGCTGCGGCGCGGGCGGATGCTGGCAACGACGCTGCTGGGCGAGCCGTTGCTGCTCTGCCGCGGCGGCGACGGCGCGGCGTTCGCGCTGCGCGACATCTGTCCGCATCGCGGCATCCCGCTGTCCTGCGGCAGCTTCGACGGGCGCGAGGTGGAATGCTGCTATCACGGCTGGCGCTTCGACGCGAGCGGCCGGTGCACCACCATTCCCTCGCTGGTCCCGGGCCAGGAGCTCGACATCGGGCGCATCGGCGTCAAGGCCTATCCGGTGCGCGAGGTGCAGGGCAATCTCTGGATCTATTTCGGCGACGATCCCGACGGCGCGCCGGAGGTGCCGGTGATGCCGGCGATCGGCGAGCGCGCGCCGGATCTGTTCGAGAGCATGCGCTTTCCCTGCAGCATCGATCATGCGGTGGTCGGGCTGATGGACCCGGCGCACGGCCCCTTCGTGCATCGCGCCTGGTGGTGGCGCGGGCGGCGGTCGATCCACGAGAAGGCGAAGGCGTTTGCCGCGTCGCCCTTCGGTTTCACCATGCTGCGCCACGCGCCGTCGCGGAACTCCAGAGCCTACAAGCTGCTCGGCGGCGCGCCCGAGACCGAGATCGTCTTCCGCCTGCCGAGCGTGCGCATCGAGCACATCCGCGTCGGCCGCCACGCGCTGGTCAACCTCACCGCGGTGACGCCACTGTCGGAAAGCGAATGCGCGGTCAATCACGCGATCTGGTGGACCCTGCCGCACCTCACGCCGCTGAAGCCGCTGCTGCGGCCGTTCGCGCGCGCCTTCCTGCGCCAGGATCGCGACATCATGGCACGGCAGGCGACGGGGCTCAGCCACCAGCCGAGCCTGATGCTGATCAACGACGCCGATACCCAGGCGCGCTGGTACTACCGGCTCAAGAACGAATATGCGCGCGCACGCGCCGAGCGCCGGGCTTTCGTCAATCCGGTGAAGGACCGCGTGCTGCGCTGGCGGAGCTGACATGACGGCGCCGGTGCTCTCGACCATCGGCTATGAGAAGGCGAGCCAGGCCGAGGTGCTGGCGGCGCTGGCCGCCGCCGGAATCCGCCGCGTCATCGACGTCCGCGACCGGCCGCTGTCGCGCCGCGCCGGCTTCTCCAAGCGCCAGCTCGAGGCGGGGTTGGAGAGCCACGGCATCGGCTATGTGCATCTCAAGGCGCTGGGCACGCCGCCCGAGGGACGCGAGGCGAATCGAAGAAGGCAATGGCCACGCTTCTGGGAGATCGTCGAGGCGAAGCTCGCCACGCCCGAGGCCGAGCACGCGCTGGAGCGGGCGGCGGCGCTGGCGGCCGAGGCGCCAAGCTGCCTGCTGTGCTACGAGGCGGACTGCCGAATCTGCCATCGCCACCGCGTCGCCGAGCTGCTCGCCGAGCGCCACGGCTTTGCCATCCGCCATCTCGAGGTGGCGCACGGGCCGTAGCGGGCGCGGACGACAGCTGGCCGCCCGCCCTACTCTCCCGGTGCGGTCTGCGCCACCGCTGCAGGGGGCGGAGCTTCGGTGCGGCCGGCGGTGACGCGCTGCGCCAGATGGATGATCTCGCCGACCACGCCGCGGCGGAAGGTGAGCACGCAGACGACGAAGATGACGCCCTGGATCACCGTCACCCAGGAGCCGTACTGCGCCAGGTAGTTCTCCATGCCGACATCGATGAAGGCGCCGACCACCGGGCCGAAGACGGTGCCGAGGCCGCCGAGCAGCGTCATCAGCACCACCTCGCCCGACATCTGCCACTGCACGTCGGTGAGCGAGGCGAGCTGGAAGACCAGCGATTTGGTCGAGCCGGCGAGCCCGGCCAGCGTCGCCGACAGGATGAAGGCCAGGAGCTTGTAGCGGTCGGTGCGGTAGCCCAGGGAGATGGCGCGCGGCTCGTTCTCGCGGATCGCCTTCAGCACCTGGCCGAAGGGCGAATGGATGGTGCGGTAGACCAACGCATAGCCGATCAGGAAGACGACGAGCACGAAATAATACATGGCAAGGGGATCGCCGAGATCGACGAGGCCGAGCAGGCGGCCGCGCGGCACTGCCTGGATGCCGTCCTCGCCGCCGGTGAATTTGGCCTGCAAGGCCACGAAATACACCATCTGCGCCAGCGCCAGCGTCACCATGGCGAAGTAGATGCCCTGGCGGCGGATGGCGAGCCAGCCGAACCCCGTGCCGAGCACCGCCGCCACCGCGGTGCCGGCGAGGATGCCGACCAGCGGCTCGAAGCCCCAGGCCTTCACTGTATAGGCGGTGATGTAGGAGGCGGTGCCCATGAAGGCGGCATGCCCGAAGGAGAGCAATCCGACGTAGCCGATCAGCAGGTTGAAGGCGCAGGCGAAGAGCGCGAAGCACAGCGCCTTCATCAGGAAGACCGGGTAGAACAGGAAGGGCCCGGCGACCGCCGCCGCCAGCAGCAGCGCGCCGAGGATCAGCCGCCAGTGCCGCGGCAGCCCGGCCTGGCGCGGCGAGCGGGCGGGCTGCGTGCCGGCCATGTCAGGCGGTCCTGCCGAAGAAGCCGGCGGGCTTGACCAGCAGCACCACCGCCATCACCACGAAGATCACCGTGTTCGACGCCTCCGGATAGAACACCTTGGTCAGGCCCTCGACCAGGCCCAGCACGAAGCCGCTGAGCACGGCGCCGACGATCGAGCCCATGCCGCCGATGACGACGACGGCGAAGACGACGACGATGATGTCGGAACCCATCAGCGGGCTCACCTGATAGATCGGCGCCGCGAGCACGCCCGCCAGCGCCGCAAGCCCGGCGCCGAAGCCATAGGTCAGGGTCACCATGCGCGGCACGTTGATCCCGAAGGCCTGCACCAGCGTCGGGTTCTCGGTGGCGGCGCGCAGATAGGCGCCGAGCCGGGTGCGCTCGATCAGGAACCAGGTGCCGAAGCACACCGCAAGCGAGGCGACGATCACCCACGCGCGATAGTTCGGCAGGAACATGAAGCCGAGATTGCGCGCGCCGGTGAGGCCGTCGGGGATCGAATAGGGCTGGCCGGACGAGCCGTAATACTGGCGGAACAGCCCCTCGATGATCAGCGCCAGCCCGAAGGTGAGCAGCAGCCCGTAGAGATGGTCGAGCTTGTAGACATGGCGCAGGAACAGGCGCTCCAGCACCATCCCCGCCGCGGCGACCACGATCGGCGCCAGGATCAGCGCCGGCCAGTAGCCAATGCCGAGATAATTGAGCGCGAGCCAGGCGCAGAACGCGCCCAGCATGTACTGCGCGCCATGCGTGAAGTTGATGATGTTGAGCATGCCGAAGATGACGGCAAGCCCGAGGCTCAGCATGGCATAGAACGCGCCGTTGATGAGGCCGATGAGCAGCTGCGCGAAGAGCGCCGGCGTCGGCGGCAGCGCGATATGAGGAAGGAAGGAGAGCATCGTCGTCAGCGACCTTCCCTGCCGTCAAGGGGCGGACACACGCATCTCGCAACGCCTGCGCCACTTCCCCGAAGCCCTTTTCCGCCCTTCAGGGTGGAGAAGGATTCAGGATGGGGTCGGCGGCCCCGCCACTGCCGCCGCCCGCCATGCGCCTCGGCGACGATGGGACCGGCGTCGCGACAGCCCCACCTCTCCCAACCTCTCCGCCGCGAAGGGGCGGAGAGGGGCAGGCCACAGCACGCCAACGTCATCGACGAGCGGCGCATCAGCCGTTCTTCACCAACGGGCAGTCGCCCTTGTCCAGCGGGCGATAGGCCTCGTCGCCGGGGACGGTCTGGATCAGCTTGTAGTAGTCCCACGGCGCCTTCGACTCCGACGGCTTCTTGACCTCGAAGAGATACATGTCGCGCACCACGCGGCCGTCGATGCGCAGCTTTCCGTTCTTGGTCATAAAATCGTTGATCGGCAGCGCCCGCATCTCCGCCATCACCTTGTCCGGATCCTTGGTGCCGCTCGCCTTGACCGCCTTGAGGTAGTGGGCGACGGCGCTGTAGACGCCGGCCTGGTCGAAGGTCGGGGGACGGCCGGTCTTCTCGGCGAAGCGCTTGGAGAAGGCGCGCGTCTGGTCGTTCATGTCCCAGTAGAAGGGGCTGGTGAGCTGAAGCCCCTGCGCCACTTTGAGTCCGAGACTGTGCACGTCGGAGATGAACATCAGCAGGCCGGCGAACTTCTGGCCGCCTTCGACGATGCCGAACTCGGCGCCCTGCTTGATCGAGTTGATGGTGTCGCCGCCGGCATTGGCGAGGCCGATGATCTTCGCCTTCGAGGCCTGCGCCTGCAGCAGGTAGGAGGAGAAATCGGCGGTGCTGAGCGGCACCATCACGTCGCCCAGGATCTTGCCGCCCGCCGCCTTGACGACGTCGCCGGTGTCGCGCTCGAGCGCGTGGCCGAAGGCGTAGTCGGCGGTGATGAAGAACCAGGTATCGCCGCCGCTCTTCACCACCGCGCCGCCGGTCACATGGGCGAGCGAATAGGTGTCATAGACCCAGGCTGCGGCATAGGCGTTGCATTTGGGGCCGGTAAGGTCGGAGCTGGCCGGCCCGGTGAACAGCGCGAGTTTTTTCTTCTCGCGCGCAACCTCGGTGACCGCCAGCGCCACCGACGAGGTCGGCACGTCGGTGATCATGTCGACGCCGTCCTGGTCGTACCATTGGCGGGCGATGCTCGAGCCGACATCGGGCTTGTTCTGGTGGTCGCCGGAGATCACCACCGCCTTCTGGCCCAGCACCGGACCGGCATCATCGACCGCCATCTGCGCGGCCACGACCGAGCCCTTGCCGCCGACATCGGAATAGAGCCCCGACATGTCGTTGAGGACGCCGATCTTCACCGGGCCGGACTGCGCGCCGGCGGAGGCGGCGCCGAGCGCAACGAGGGCCGCCGCGGCCAAAAGGATTTTCGCTTGCATCTTCCAGACCTCCCTAGACACCCAGATATTCGTGCAGCTTGCCGATGTTCTGGTCGAGCCGGTCATTGGCGATTTCGTCGATGACCTGACCGTGCTCGACGACATAATGGCGATCCGCCACGGTGGCGGCAAAGCGGAAATTCTGCTCCACCAGCAGGATGGTGAAGCCCTTGCGCTTGAGCATGCGGATGACGCCGCCGATCTGCTGCACGATCACCGGCGCCAGCCCCTCGGTCGGCTCGTCGAGCAGCAGCAGACGCGCCCCGGTGCGCAAGATGCGGCCGATCGCCAGCATCTGCTGCTCGCCGCCGGACAGCTTGGTCCCCTGGCTGCGCCGGCGCTCGGCGAGATTGGGGAAGAGCGTGTAGATCTCCTCGACGCTCATGCCGCCCGGCCGCACCTGCGGCGGCAGCAGCAGGTTCTCCTCGACGTTCAGGCTGGCGAAGATGCCGCGCTCTTCCGGGCAATAGGCGACGCCGAGCCGGGCGATGCGATTGGAGGCGAGGCCGATGAGCTCGCGGCCCTCGAACGCCACCGAGCCGCGGCGCTGCGCCAGGATGCCCTGAATCGCCTTCAGCGTCGTGGTCTTGCCGACGCCGTTGCGGCCGAGCAGCGTCACCACCTCGCCCTCGCCGACGCTGAAGCTCATGCCGTGGAGGACGTGCGATTCGCCGTACCAGCCCTGCAGGTCCTGGACGCGCAGCAGCTCCTTCTGTCGTACCGCCGCGTCAGGCATGGCCGGCCGCCCCTCCTGCGCCGGTGCCCATATAGGCCTCGCGCACCTCGGCATTGGCCGAGACCTCGGCGTAGCTGCCTTCCGCCAGCACATGCCCGCGGGTCAGCACCGTGATGGTGTGAGAGAGATCGGCGACGACCGACAGGTTGTGCTCGACCATCAGCACGGTGCGGCTCTTGGCGACGTCGCGGATCAGCGCGGCGATGCGGGCGATGTCCTCATGGCCGAGCCCGGCCATCGGCTCGTCGAGCAGCAGCATCTCCGGATCGAGCGCGAGGGTGGTGGCGATCTCGAGCGCCCGCTTCCTGCCATAGGGCAGTTCGGCCGCGGTGGAGAGCGTGTCGGCGGCAAGGCCGACCGCGGCGATGAGCGCGTCGGCGCGCGGATTGAGCCGCTCCAGGCTGCGCTCCGAGCGCCAGAACTGGAAGGACGTCCCCAGCGGGCGCTGCAGCGCCAGGCGCACGTTCTCGCGCACGCTGAGATGCGGGAAGACCGCCGAGATCTGGAACGAGCGCACCATGCCGAGCCGCGCCACATCGGCGGGGCGCAGCGCGGTGATGTCGCGGCCGTTATACGCGATGCGGCCCGCAGTGGGCGCCAGGAATTTGGTGAGCAGGTTGAAGACGGTGGTCTTGCCGGCACCGTTGGGGCCGATCAGCGCATGGATGGAGCCGCGCCGGACCCGAAGATCGACGCCTCTCACCGCCGTAAAACCGGCAAACTCCTTGGTGAGACCTTCGGTCTCCAGGATATAGTCGCCCAACCTCGGCCCCCGGCGAGAGCAGGTGCTTGGCCTGCCCTCTTCGCTGTTGCGCGCAAGCTAGCCCTTCGCCCGGACCGGCACAAGTCCGCGACGCTGTCCGGAATCCGGCAAAATTCCGCCCCGCTCCCCTTTGCCGCCGCGCCTCTATAGACTGGGGGCAAGGGAGACCGGACGATGAGCGACGTCATGACCGCGGTGCTGCGCGAACTGCGCTTCGACGAGCATGGGCTCGTCGCGGTGGTGGCACAGCAGCACGACACCGGCGAGGTGCTGATGCTCGCCTGGATGAACCGCCGGGCGATCGAGGAGACGCTGCGCAGCGGCAGCGTCCACTATTGGTCGCGCTCGCGCGCCACGCTGTGGCGCAAAGGCGAAAGCTCGGGCCAGACGCAACGGCTGGTGGAGATGCGTGTCGATTGCGACGGCGACGCGCTGCTGCTGCTGGTCGACCAGCATGGCGTCGCCTGCCATACCGGCCGGCGCAGCTGCTTCTTCCGCGCCGTGCGCGACGGCGCGCTGGTCGAGATCGCCGCGCCGGTGGTGACGCCGGGCGAGCTTTACGGGAAAGATTGAGCGATGCGCCTGGTCATCGCGATGATGAAGCACGAGACCAACACCTTCTCGCCGGTCAGGACGGACTGGCAGCGCTTCCTCGACTGGGGCGCCTATGTCGGGCCCGAGGTGCAGCGCGCCTATCAGGGCACGGCAATGCCGATCGGCGCCTATCTGCGGCTGGCACGCGAGATCGGCGCCGAGGTAGTGACGCCGGTCGCCGCCGAGGCGATGCCGAGCGGCACGGTGGCGGGCGAGGCTTACGCGCTGATGAGCGACGCGATCGTCGCCGCGGTCCGGCAGGGCTGCGATGCCGCGCTGCTCGACCTGCACGGCGCCATGGTGGCGGAGACGACGCCGGACGGCGAAGGCAGTCTGCTGGAGCGCATTCGCGCGGTGGCGCCCGAGCTGCCGATCGCCGTCACCTGCGACCTGCACGCCAATCTGACCGACCGCATGGCGCAGAATTGCACGGCGCTGATCGGCTACAAGACCTATCCGCATGTCGACATGCACGAGGTCGGCGATCAGGTCGGGCGCATCCTGCTGCGGGCGATCAAGGGCGAGATCAGGCCGGTGATGGGCTGGGCCCGCCGGCCGCTTCTGGCGCAGACGCTGCGCATGGGCACCGATGACGAGCCGATGCGCGGGCTGATCGCCGAGGCGCGCGCCGAAGAGCGGCGCGGACTGCTCGCCGCCACCGTGTTCGGCGGCTTTCCGCTGGCCGACATGGCGGATGCCGGCATGTCGGCGATCTGCATCGCCGACGGCGACCCGGATGCGGCCCAGGCGGCGGCGGAACGGCTGATGGCGGCGGCGTGGGAGCGGCGCGAAGACTTCCTCTACCACCCGGAGGCGCTGGACGAGGCGGTGGCACGCGCCAAGGCGATGACCGAGGGTCCGGTGCTGCTGCTCGACCATGCCGACAATGTCGGATCCGGCGGCACCCAGGACGTCATGACGGTGCTGCGCGAAGTCCTCCGCCAGGGCCTCGAGGATGTGGCGGTGGCGGCGGTGTGGGATCCGGCGGCGGTGCGCCAGATGGCAGCCGCCGGGGTCGGCACCAGCGTGACGCTGCGGCTCGGCGGCAAGACCGACATGCCCTCGATCGGCCTGGCCGGCGAGCCGCTGACCCTCACCGGCCGGGTGCGCACGCTCTCCGACGGCGAATGGATCGTGCGCGGGCCGATGTACACCGGCGTCAAGGTCAGCATGGGGCCGACCGCGGTGCTCGATACCGGCGCACTGCAGATCGTCATCGTCTCGCGCCATCACGAGCCCTGGGACCAGGGCGTCTTCACCTCGGTCGGCATCGACCCCAGGACCAAGCGCTACCTGCTGCTGAAATCCCGCATCCACTACCGCGCCGGCTTCGGCGCGCTGGCGCGCGCCACGATTACCTGCGACGGCGAGGGCGTCACGACCTCGGATAACCGCCGGCTGCGCTTCGAGCGGCTGCACCGGCCGATCTTCCCGCTCGACCGGCTGAACGCGTAGCGCAACGCGAAGCGTTGTCGCTGGCGGGCGTCAGCGGTTGCTCTTGCAACCGCCAGGCAAACTCCCTGCGGGAGTTTGCCTATGGACAAGAGAGCGTCTTCTTCACCGCCGCCAGCGTGTCGGGATCGAAGGCCTTGCCGGCACAGCTGCCGTTGTAATCGGCAACCGCGCGGTTGTAGCGCTGCACCGCATCGGCATAGCTCTTGGTGGCGGTGCCGGCCAAGACGTCGGCGGCCGCATCGCGGCGCTCGAGCAGGCGCTTGAAGGCGTCGACATCGGCAGGATTGTTGACATTGACCTGCGGCCGGCCGCTCTGGACCGCCTTGTCGAGCGCCTCGAAGGACTGGCGCTGCGACTCGTAGGCGCGGCTCTGCGTTTGCACCTCTTGATTGAGAGATGCCACCGATTGCTCCTTGCACAGGCAGGCGTGAATCTCGTCCGGCGCGCGCACCACCTGCGCCTCGGCCGCCCCGGCGGCAAGCATCAGCGCCAGCATCGCGGCAAGCCTCACTCGCCATCCCCCCGTTCCCATGCCGCCCTCCGCTTGTTTGGCCATGCACCCCTCCGCCGTGCGGCCATCACGCGCCGCCCGATCGTTTCGGCTTCAACACAGTCTAGCGGATCGCCCGGCGGTCTGGAACTGCCGATAATTGTTGCAATAATAGCCGTGACAGACAGAATGTCCCCCGGGAATTGGCGGTTGAACAGCGCGTTTTCCCGGAGGGTGGCCAAGCGCGGCGACGGGGCGGTGCCCCGCGAAGCCGTAGCCGATGCAGGGAAGGACGGGGCAATGACCGATGTGAGACGCGCCATCGCGCGGCCGATGCTGTGGGGACTGGTCCTGATCCTCGCCGGCTGCTCGGACTGGACGTACGATCCGCCGATGCGCGGCAACGTTTTCCTGGCGCCCTACAATCTTGGGCAGCTGGGCGTGGCCGTGCCGACGAAGCCCACGACCTTCCCCCAGGCGCTGGCCTCCGACTACGACAGTTTCGCCAAGACGCTTGAGTATGACATCAAGGACTGGGCCGACGCCGATTATTTCGCCCGCAAGGGGTTGGCTGCGGCCAACGGCCAAGTCGTGCCGCCGGAACGCAACAGCAACTGGGCGATCCCGCTCGAAGTGCCCGAGAAATTCCGCACCCAGCTTGCCGAGGGCCGCGAGCGGCTGCTGAAGGCGCTCGACGCCGGCGGGCGTGACCGGCTGCCGCTCGTCGCCGCGCGCGCCCAGGTCAGCTACGATTGCTGGGTCGAACGCATGGAGGACGATTGGAGAAGCGCGGCCGACGGCCCCTGCCACAACCAGTTCCTGACGGTGCTGGCACAGCTCGAAGGCCATCTCCAGCCGGCGGCGCAGCCGGCGGTGGCGCCCGAACCGTCGCGCGAGTATCGCGTCTATTTCGAGTTCGACCGGGCCGGCCTGCTGCCGGAGGCGCAGCAGATCCTGCAAGGCGTGACGGCGCTCGCCAAGCAGGAGCCGGGCTTGCATGTGGTGCTGGTGGGCAAGGCCGACCGCACCGGCAGCGACAGCTACAACATGCGGCTCTCCAGGGAACGCGCCGACCGGGTGCGCGATGCGCTGGTGCAGATGGGCGTCGCGGCCAACCGCATCGAGACGCGCTGGGTCGGCGAGCGCGAACCGCCGGTGCCGACCCCGCCCGGCATGCGCGAGCCCAGGAACCGCGTCGTCGAGATCAACCTACAGTAGGTCGACGGACCGGCGCGAAACGAACGGCACCGCCGCCAGGCGGTGCCGCTTTCGTCAGCGGCCGGCGCCGAGGCCGAGAAAGAAGTCGAGCTGCCACTGCATGGCCTCGGCGCTGAGGGGGTAGCCGCCATCCTCGCGCGGCTTCAGCGCCGCGGCGGGCGCGATCTGGCCGAGCTGGAGCTGCAGCTTGTGCGCCGCGCGCATGCCGAGGCCGCTCTTCCAGGCAAGCGCGGTGACGCCCTTGGGGCTATGCGCGCCGAGCACGCGGTCGATCGCCTCGAGCGGCAACTCCGCCAGCACGGCAAGCGCGGCGCGGACGAAGGTACGGTCGTGTCCGACGGCGCCGAGCACGGCCGCTTCGTCGAGCTTGCCCTGCTGCTTCAGCCGCCGCGCCCGCTCGAGTGCGGCGTCGCCGTCGGCCGGCGGCGGCTTGGCGGCGGCCGGCGGCTTCTCGGCCAGGCGACGCTTCACCACCGCCGACACCTCGCGCGCGGTGGCGGGATCGAGATCGCGCCGCTCGCTCAGCAGGCGCAACAGGTGGTCGGCGACGAAGCCGGCGAGCTTGCGCGCCACCGCGAGCGATAGCCGCGGCCGTTCCACCAGCGGCTTGTGCCAGGCGGTGACGCCGGGGGCGCGGTCGATCAGGCGATCGAGGGTCTCCTCGCGGATCTGGGCGCTGGGATTGGCGAGCAGCGCCGCGACGGCGTCGACATCGGGGCTGGCGCCGATGGCGTCGGCGACCTGCGCCGCAACGCCCGGCCGCCGGGCGATGGCGGCCAGGGCGCCGGCGATCGGCGCCTCGGTGATGATGGCGAGCAGATCCTCGTCGCTGAGCAGCGGGGAGAATTCGAGCACCGGCCCGGCAACGACGATCTCGCAGTCGCGCGCCAGCAGGCGGATGATCTCCGGCGGCACGTCGGCCACGTCCTTGAGGGCCTCGGCGATCACCTGGCGCACCCGCGTCACCTGATCGCGCAGCAGGATATCGAGCACTTCGTAAGTCATCTTGCGCAGCCGCTCATGCGCCTCCTGCGACAGGCCGGGCACGAGCCGCGCGATCTTGGCGGCGAGATCGACGCGCACCGCCGGTTCGCGGTCGCGCGCCAGCAGCAGATCGGCCTGCACCGGCGTCGCCTCGTTTCCGGCGACCGCGGCGCGCACGCCGACGTCGATGTCCGCGGCGAGGTAATAGAGCACTTCCGGCCGCGCGCTGGTGCTCCGGGCGAGTTTGCGGCGGTCGGCGGATTTGGCGCTCTGCACCAGCTCCTTCTGCGTGTCGTAGTCGATCGCCTGGCCGGTCGACCGGAAGACGCGCTGCAGCAGCTCCCTCATGCCGGCACCGTCCCCGCCGGCGGCGCCGCCGCGACGCCGCCCTTGCCCATCGTCTTGGCGCGGTACATCGCCGCATCGGCCCGCGCGACGAGCTGCTCCGGCGTTTCGCCGCTGCCGGGCTCCGCCACCGCCAGGCCGAGGGAGATCCCGAGCGGATGCTGCGCATCGCCCGAGAGCTCGCGCAGCGACGCCGCGGCCTGCAGCAGAGCCTCGGCGCGCTCGCCGCCGGCGCGCGCGCCCAGCCCGTCGATCCACAGCGCGAACTCGTCGCCGCCGCGCCGCGCCAGCAGGTCGCCGCCGCGCGTCTCGGCCTGCAGCAGGCGGCAGAGCGCCAGGATCGCCTCGTCGCCGGCGCGGTGGCCGCGACAGTCGTTGACGCGCTTGAAATTGTCCATGTCGATATAAAGCAGCACCGCCGCGCGGGCGTCGCGCTCCAGCCGGCGCAGCCGGCGCTCCAACTCGTCGAAGAAGGCGCGGCGGTTGAGCAGCCCGGTCAGGGGATCGGTGCGCGACAGCGACACCACATGCTCGTGCTGCGCCACCTGGGCGATGGCGACGCCGAGCTGGTCGGCGACATCGGCGAGCAGCGAGCGGTCGCTGCCGGGAAAGCCGCCATCCGCCTCGCGGCGCCACAGCAGGATCGCACCCTCCACCCGCTGGCGGTAGCGCGCGGCATGGCCGACGATCTCCCAGCCCCGCACCGCCAGCGACGCCTGGTCGGCGGCGGCGAGCGTGGCACGCGCGGCATCGAGCAGTGCCGTGCCGAGCGGCTCGCCCCAGCTCGCCGCCGGCGCCAGCGTCTCGCCGATGCGGCGCAGGATGACGCCGCCCGCGGCGCCCAGCGCAAGGCCGGTGGCGCTGACCGCGGCGGCGAGCGCCGCCGCCGGCTCGATCTCGTCCCGGATGGCGCGGACGAGATGGGTGAAGAGACGATCGCGCAGGCGGGCGCGGGCGAGCGCGGCGTCGCGCTCCCGCTCGGCGGTGAGATCGCGGCCGATGCCGCGCGCGCCGCGCGTCCGGCCAGCGGCATCGCGCAGCGGCGCCGCGACGACGCCGAGCCGGGCGCTGCCGCCATCGGGGCGCCGGAACCAGAGCTCCGCCGACGCCACCGGAAGGGCGGCGGCAAAGACGTTGTCCTCGCCCGGCTCGGTCAGGAATTCAGCGGCGGCACGGCCGAGCAGCGCCTCGGGCGCCCAGCCGAGCACGCCTTGCGGCGAGACGAAGGTGAAGCGGCCGGCCTCGTCGGTTTCCCAGGCAAAGTCGCTGGCGATCTCGACCAGATCCTTGTAGCGCTGCCGGCTTTCGATCAGCGCCTCACGCAGGTTGCGTGCCAGTGGCGCGTCATGCAGCAGCGCCAGCACGCGCCTCTCCCCGGCCAGCGGCAGCAGCACCAACTCGGCGCCGGGCATGGCGGGAATGGCCACCAGCCGCGCGCCAACGCCGTCCTGCGCCGTCTCGGCGAGCGCGGCCAGCGCCAGGCGCAGCTCGGGCGCGGCGGCAGCCAGCAGCGTGCCGCCCGCGGCATTGGCGGCCGCGAGTGCGCCGGCCGGCCCGATCAGCAGCGCCGGGCCGGGAAAGCCCGCCAGCGCCCCTGCCGCCAGCGCTAGGCCCGGCCGCGCGGTCTCGTCCTGATGCCCTGTCATGGCCCTCCGGCCGAAGGGGAACCGATGAACCCGCGGGGCGTTAACCCGGCGGTTACGGTTGGCCGGATAAACATTAACAAAGAGGGGTTTATGAAAAGCTTAAGCCTTTACGCCGCCGGGCCGCCACCGATCCGCACGATCGCCATCGACGGCAGGACCTTCGAGCTGACCGTCCGCGAGCAGGCGGCGGGCGATTGGCACTGGCTGATCACCGCGCCGGGGCAGATCGTGCTCTCCGGCGCCGCTCCGAGCGAGACGCAGGCGGTGGACTCCGCCTGCCGCACCGGCGAGGCGCTGGCGCGACTGGCCGCCGCCTGAAACCGCCCCCAAGGCGACCGAAGACGGACAACAGCGACTAAGAATGGACGGCAGGCAAGGGCCGCCGCGCGCTGCGCCGGCTGCCCTTCGCTCATGCGCTCAGGCGGTTCCCGCTTCGCCGCCCTTTTCCGCCTCGCCGGCCTCGCTGGCCGCTTCCTTCGCGGCATCGATGGTGCGCTCGGCGACGTGCTTGGCACGCGCCACCGCCTCGCCGCCGAGATCGGCCGCGCGATGGCGCAGTTCCGCACCGGCCGAGCCGATCCAGCGCTCCTCGGCGGCGCCTCTGGGCAGCAGGAACGCCACCGCCGCACCGGCCAGCAGCCCCAGCACGCCCAGCGCGATCGGATAATCCATCATCAACGCGCCCATGCTCCGGCGTGGGCGGGTCAAGCGATCGGCCGCCTGTTCGGCCAGCGCGCTCGCCTGCTGCCAGGCGGTTTCCGCACCCTGCTTCGCCTGGCCGGCAACGTCGCTCACCGCCCGCTGCGCCCGGTCCATCGCGTCGCCCGCCTTTTCGCGCGCATGGGCATAGCCGGCGAGATCGGTGGGATAGCGCTTGGCCGCCTCATGCGCCGCCTCGCCCGGGCGCCCCCGCGTGCTTGCCGCAAAGGCCACCCAGCCGATGCCCATCCCGATCAGCGCCAGCGGTACCGGATGGCGGCGCAGGGTCTCGCCGAAGCCGCCGCCGGATCCTTCCATCGTGTCTTTCAGCATGTCGAAGCCCCTTTCCAACAGTTCTTGCGGTGCCAGCCGGCGCTCCAGCTGAGCCAGGATCGCGCCGAGCTCGGCCCGCGTCGTCTCGATCTCCGCCGCGATGCGCTCCGGCGACTGGCCGGCGCCTTCGCGATCGTCGCGCGCGACCGGCGCCAGCTCCGACGGCATGTCGGCGCTCATCGCACCCGCTCGCGCGCCCAGCGTGCGTCCTCGCGCAGGCTGCGCAGGCTGCGGCCGGGCAGCAGGTGCCGCGGGCCGAGATCGCGTTTTCCCTTGAGCAGCAGGACGGCGCCGATCGCGGCCGCGACGCCGCCCACCACCAGCGCGGCGGCCCAATCGGGCAGCACGCGGGCGAGCCCAAGCGTCGCCGCCGCCAGCAGCACCAGGAAGCCGGCATAGAGGATGAGACCGCCAGCGATCATCTCCGCCGCGCCGGCGCCGAGCTGGCTGAACTTGGCCGCGAGCTCCGCCTTGGCCAGCGCAACCTCCTGCCGGAAGAGCCGCGAGGCCTCGCGCGCCAGCGCCGCGAAGAGGCCGGCAACGCCGCGGTCCTCCCCCGGCGGCGGCATCACGCCGATATCGTCGCTTCCTACCACCGGCCCGCTCCCGCGCCGCCAAGCGCTTCATCCGCCGGATGCAGCCCCTCCTGCCAGACCCCGGCGCCGACGCGCGGCGGCGTCGACGGCGCCGGCGCGGCCAGCAGGCGGCCGGCGACGAAACCGGCCGCCACCGTGCCGGCGATGAACAGCGCCGGCTGGCGGCGCGCCAGCGCCTCGGCCTCGACAAGGAGGTCGGCGAGCCGCCGCTCGCGCAGCACCGCCGCGACCCGGTCGAGCTGAGCGGCCGCCTGATCGGCGCAGCGCGAGGCGATCGGGCTCTGCTCGCGTTGCAGCGCATCGGCGGTGCGGCGGAAGGCCAGAGCGAAGCCGTGCACGGTCTCGGCCAGCCGCGTCTTCTGCTCGGCGACGAGCGAGGCCGTCGCCTGGCGCATCTCCTCGCCGAGGCGGCGCGCGCCGTGGCGCGCCGTACCGAGCGCCGCTTCGGCGGCGCGCCTGCCGATCTCCGCCGCGTCCCCGTCCGGCTCCGCCATGTCTTGATCTCCCGCCCCAGCGGCGCACCTGCCGCGCGCTGTCGGAACAACGCCGGCCGGAAAGCCGCGGTTCCACCGCACCGCGCGGCGGCGGCCGTCAGGGGCGTTCGTCGAGGAAGAGATCGAGGCGCAGCGCCGCGCCCGGCTTGACCGCGTAGGCGGAAAAGTCGCTGACGCCAGCCTCGCGCAGCACGTCCTCATCAATGAGGAAGCGGCCGGTGAGGCTGCGGGCGTCGCGGGTCAGCACGCGATGCGCGGCATCGGCCATGATCTCGGGCTTGCGTCCGAGCTCGGGGCTGGCGCCGGGGATGATCTGCAGCGCGGCCGTGGCGATGGTGGTGCGCGGCCACAGCGCGTTGACCGCGACGCCGTCGGCGCGGAACTCCTCGGCCATGCCGAGGACGCACATCGACATGCCGTATTTGGCGATGGTGTAGGCGACATGATCCTTGAACCAGCGCGGGTTCAGGTTGAGCGGCGGCGAGAGCGTGAGGATGTGCGGGTTGGCCGCGCGCTTGAGATGCGGCAGGCAGGCGCGCGAGCAGAGATACGTGCCGCGCGTGTTGACCCCCATCATCAGGTCGAAGCGCTTCATCGGCGTCGCCAGCGTGCCGGTGAGGCTGATGGCGGAGGCGTTGTTGACCAGGATGTCGATGCCGCCGAAGCGCTCGACCGCCTGCTCGACCGCGGCCAGCACCTGCTCCTCCTCGCGGATGTCGGTCTGCACCGGCAGCGCCTTGCCGCCGGCGGCCTCGATCTCCTCGACGGCGGTGTAGATCGTGCCGGGCAGCTTGGGATGCGGCTCGACGGTCTTGGCGGCGATCACCACGTTGGCGCCATCGCGCGCCGCGCGCAGCGCGATCGCCAGTCCGATGCCGCGCGAGCCGCCGGAGATGAAGAGCGTCTTGCCTTTGAGATCGGACATGCGCGGTCCTCCCTTGGCTGCCGCGCGGTCAGAAAGCCTCCGCTTCGAGCTCCATCAGAGACTTGGCGCCGGCGGCGATGTTGACGAAGAGGGTGTTGGTCTCGGGCAGCACGCGCGCCATGTAGAAGCGCGCGGTGGCGAGCTTCCCCTTGTAGAACAGCGCCTCGTCGCCGCCGAGACGGCCCAGCGCGATCTCGGCGATGCGCGCCCAGAGATAGCCCATGGCGACCAGGCCGAAGGCGCGCAGATACTCGCTCGCCGCGGCGCCGGCCTCGTCGGGATCGGCCATGCCCTTCTGCGCCACCAGCGCCGTCACCTGCTGCAGCCGGCCGAAGGCCTTCATCACCGGCATCACGAACTCCTGCAGCTCGGGCTTCTCCAGCCGCTGGCGCAGCCAGGCATCGACGGGGTGGAAGAAGCGGCGCAGCAGCCGGCCGTTATGCATCGGCATCTTGCGGCCGACGAGATCGAGCGCCTGGATGCCGTTGGCGCCTTCGTATAGCATGGTGATGCGGCTGTCGCGCACCAGCTGCTCCATCCCCCATTCGCGGATGTAGCCGTGGCCGCCGAAGATCTGCACGCCGAGATTGGTCGCGGCGAAGGCGTTGTCGGTGAGCATCGCCTTGATGATCGGCGTCATCAGGCCGATGAAATCATCCGCCTCCTCGCGCGCCGCGGGATCGGGATCGCGCTCGGCGCGGTCGAGCGCGAGCGAGACCCAGGCGGCGAGCGCGCGCGCACCCTCGGTATAGGCCTTCATGGTGAGCAGCATGCGCCGCACGTCGGGATGGACGATGATGGGATCGGCGGGCTTGTCGGGGAACTTGTCGCCCGCGAGCGCGCGGCCCTGCAGCCGGTCCTGCGCGTATTGCCGCGCCGTCTGATAAGCGGTCTCGCCCAGCGCCAGCCCCTGCAGCCCGACGCCGAGCCGGGCCGCGTTCATCATCGTGAACATGGCGCGCATGCCCTTGTGGGCCTCGCCGAGGAGATAGCCCTCGGCTTCCTCGAAATTGATGACGCAGGTGGCCGACGCCTTGATGCCCATCTTGTGCTCGATCGAGCCGCAACGCACGCCGTTGCGCGGGCCGAGGCCGCCGTCGTCCTTCACCAGGAATTTCGGCACGATGAACAGGCTGATGCCGCGGATGCCCGGCGGACCGCCGACGATGCGCGCCAGCACGAGATGCACGATGTTGTCGGTGAGATCGTGCTCGCCGGCCGAAATGAAGATCTTGGTGCCGGTGATCTTGTAAACGCCGTCCGTGCCGGCCGGCTCGGCGCGGGTGCGGATCTGGCCGAGATCGGTGCCGCATTGCGGCTCGGTCAGGCACATCGTGCCGCTCCAGCTGCCGTCGACCAGACGGGGCAGGAATTTCCGCTTCTGCGCCGCCGATCCGTGATGCCAGATGGCGCGATAGGCGCCGTTGGAGAGGCCGGGATACATGCCGAAGGACATGTTTGCCGAGGACACCATCTCCTCGACGAGGAACTGCAAGGTGTGCGGCAGCCCTTGCCCGCCATACTCGGGATCGCAGACCAGCGCCGTCCAGCCGCCCTGGCGGAAGAGATCGTAGGCCTCCTTGAAGCCCTTGGGCGTGCGCACGACGCCGTTCTCGAAGGTGCAGCCCTCTTCGTCGCCGCTGCGGTTCAGCGGGAAGAGCACCTCCTCGCAGAGCTTGGCGCCCTCCTCGAGCACCTGCTCGAACACGTCGGGCGTGGCATCCTCGTAGCCCGGGAGCTTGGCGAGTTCGCCGACGTCGAACAGCTCCTGCAAGAGGAAGCGATACTCGCGCAGCGGCGCCTTGTAGGTGGTCATGGGCTTCCTCTCAGTTCCGCAACGGCTTGCCGGTCTCGAGCATGTGTTCGATGCGCGCCAGCGTCCTGGGCTCGCGGATCAGCGACTGGAACGCACGGCGCTCCAGCGCCAGCAGCTGATCCTCGCTGGTCTCGAGCGTCATGTCGGTGTCGCCGCCGCTCAGCACCTCGGCGAGCCTCTCGGCGACCACTGCGTCATAGGCGGTGGCCTTGCCTTGATTGACGAGATCGGTGACGCCGAGCTTCAGCGCGGCGGCACCGGTCGGTCCCGGCAGGTTGATCGGCTGCGGCTGCGGCGGCTGGTAGCCCGCGGCGAGCGCCAGCGCCTTGGTCTTGGCGTCGGCCAGCAGCCGGTCGCGATTCATGGTGATGCCGTCGCCTTCGCGCAGCATCAGCGTGTCGCGCGCCTCGGGCGCCGAGCGCGACACCTTGGCGAGCGCGATCGTCTCGAAGGCCTGCAGCAGCGGCGGCATCGGGCCGCCCGGACGCTTCTTGTTGAGCGTGTGGCGCGTCACCAGCTCCTTGCAACCGCCCCAGCCAGGCACCAGGCCGACACCGGTCTCGACCAGGCCGATATAGCTCTCGGCATGGGCCTGCACCGCGGCCGAATGCAGCAGGATCTCGCAGCCGCCGCCGAGCGCCATGCCGGAGGGCGCGCTGACCACCGGGAACGGTGCGTATTTGAGGTTCTTGTAGGCGTTCTGCCCGGCCGTCTCGCCCTCCTCGATGAACGGCCACAGCGCTACATTGGCGGCGAAGAGGGCGAGGCCGACATTGGCGCCGACCGAGAAATTCTCCGCCTCGTTGTAGATCACCATCGCCTTGAAGGCGCCGGCGCTCTTCTTCACGGTGTCGAGGCCCTTGCCCAGCATGCCCATGATCTCGGTATCGAGCGCGTTCATCTTGCTGTGGAACTCGAGGCAGAGCACGCCGTCGCCGACATCCCAGAGGCTGGCCGAGCCGTTGCGCGCCAGCGGCTTTGATTTGCGCTTGATGTCGGCGAGCAGCAGCACGCCCGGCCGACGTTTCACCGGCGCGTACTTGCCGTCGCGGCCGAGATAGTCGAGCCGTCCGTCGGCGGTGCGATAGAAGGATTTCCCGGCCGCCTGCTGTAGCAGCGGCGGCACGGCGATCTTCTCCGCCGCGAGCAGCGCGATGACGGCATCGGCGCCGATCCGATCGATCAGCTCGAAGGGCCCGTATTTCCAGGTGTAGCCCCAGCGCATCGCCTCGTCGACGGCGACGACGTCGTCGGCGATCTCGGGCACCAGCGCCGCGGCATAGGCGAGCGTCAGGCCGAGCACGCGGCGCGCATACTGCCCGCCGCGATCCTCGTGGCGCAGCAGCGCCTCGGGCTTGCGCTCGGCGGTGCTGGCGAGCTGCGGCTTGGCCAGCGGCCGGTACTCGCCGGTGGCGAGGTCGATGGCCTCGCGCTGGCGGCCCGACGCGCTGCGCGTCATGCGGTAGAAGCCGCCCTTGCCCTTGCGGCCGGTGTAGCCCTCGGCGATCATCTTGGCGAGCAGCGGCCGGTCCTGGTAGATGCGGATGTAGGGATCGTCCTTGGCCAGGCTGCGCTGCATGCTCGCCGCCACCTGCGGCGTCAGATCGATGCCGACGAGATCGAGCAGACCGAAGATGCCGGTGCGCGGCATGCCGAAGGGTCGGCCCATGACGGCGTCGGCCTCCTCGACGCTGAGGCCGAGATCGAAGGCCGCCTGCAGCGCCGACTGTATCCACATGCCGCCGATGCGGTTGGCGATGAAGCCGGGCGTGTCCTTGGCGTGGATCACGCCCTTGCCGAGGCGCACGTCGCAGAATTCCTCGATCGCCTGCACCGCGTCGGGGCGCGTCTTCGGCCCGCAGACGATCTCCAGGAGGCGCATATAGCGCGGCGGGTTGAAGAAATGGGTGATCAGGAAGTCCTGCTCGAAGCTCGCCGGCATGCCGGCGACGAGATCCCGCAGCGGAATGGTCGAGGTGTTGGAGGAGACAATCGAGCCGGGCTTGCGCGCCTTCTCGATCTTCGCGTAGGTCGCGTGCTTGACCTCGAGTTTCTCCAGCACCACCTCGACGATCCAGTCGCAGTCGGCGAGCAGACCGAGATGGTCCTCGAGGTTGCCCGGCGTGATGCGGCGCGCGAAATCGCGATGCATCAGCGGCGCGGGATCGGTCTTGAGCAGGCGCTCGATCGCCTGCTCGGCGACGGTGTTGCGGTTCTTGGCGCCGGGCGGGACGATGTCCAGCAGCAGGACGGGAAGCCCGGCATTGGCGACATGGGCGGCGATGCCGCCGCCCATCACGCCGGAGCCGATGACGGCGACTTTGCTGATCGGCATGGCGGCCTCCGCTCAGGCGCGTTCGAGGATGGTGGCGATGCCCTGGCCGCCGCCGATGCATTGCGTGGCAAGCGCGTAGCGCTTGCCTTCGCGCGCCAGCAGCGCCGCCGCCTTGCCGGTGATGCGGGCGCCGGTGGCACCCAAGGGATGCCCTATGGCGATGCCGCCGCCATCGAGATTGGCCTTGACCTCGTCGATGCCGAGCTCGCGCATGCAGACGATCGCCTGCGAGGCGAAGGCCTCGTTGATCTCGACGATGTCGATATCCTTCATCGTCAGCCCGGCGCGCTTCAGCGCCTTCTGCGTCGCCGGCACCGGGCCGATGCCCATGATCTCCGGCGCGCAGCCCGCCACCGCGATGCTCTTGAGCCGCGCCAGCACCGGCAGCTTGTTGCGCTTGGCGAACTCCTCGGTGGTGACCAGCACCGCGGCGGCGCCGTCGGTGAGCGGCGAGGAGGTGCCGGCGGTGACGGTACCGTCGGCATCGAAGGCCGGCGCCAGGCTCGACAGCGTCTCCTGCGAGGTGTCGGGGCGGATGCAGCCATCCTGGTCGACGACGCCGTCCTTGGCCTTGATCGCCACGATCTCATCCTTGAACCTGCCCGCGGCTTGGGCGGCGGCGGCCTTGCGGTGGCTCTTCACCGCGAGCTCCTGCTGATCGGCGCGCGTCACCTGGTGCTTGCGCGCGACGTTCTCGGCGGTCTGGCCCATCGAGATGTAGGCCTGCGGATACTCCTTGGCGAGACCGGGATGCGGCGAGGGATTGAAGCCGGTCATCGGCACGCGGGTCATGGATTCGACGCCGGCGCAGACGAAGGCCTCACCGGCATCGAGCTGGATGGCGCCGGCCGCCATGTGGATCGCCTGCATCGAGGAACCGCAGAAGCGGTTCACCGTGGCGCCGGCGACATTGAGCGGCAGATGCGCGAGAAAGGCCACCATGCGGCCGATATTGAGCCCCTGTTCGCCTTCCGGCATGGCGCAGCCGACGATGACGTCCTCGATCTCCTTGGGGTCGATCTTGCTGCGCTCGATCAGCGCCGCGATCACCTGGGCCGCAAGCTCGTCGGGCCGCACCCGGGCGAGGGCGCCTTTCTTGGCAAAATGGAAGGGCGAGCGGGCGAAGCCCGCGATGACGACGTTCTTCATGGCGTTCCTTTCCTGCCGGCGGGGTCCTGCCCGGCTTCCTTCCTGCGAATGCTGTCCTCGATATAGGCGCCGATCGCACGCAGCTCTTCGAGCGTCAGCGCGATCTCCTGCTGTTGGCGCTCGAGCTCGGCGATGCGAACGCGGCCCTTGATGAGGGTGGCGCGCAACTGCTCGAGATGGTTCCGGTCGACGTCGTAGAGATCGAGCAGCTCGCGGATGTCGGCGAGCGCGAAGCCCAGGCGCTTGCCGCGGAGGATGAGCTGCAGCCGCGCCCGGTCGCGCCCGGAATAGACCCGGTTGCCGCCGATGCGGCGCGGCGCGAGCAGCCCCTGATCCTCGTAGAATCGGATGGCGCGCGGCGACACGCCGACCTCGCCGGCGAGGTCGCCGATCGAATAGAGCCGCGAGGCGGCGCCCTCGCTGCCGGCCTGGACGGATACGGCGGACATTGATATGCCGATAACGTCACCCATATGACGTTAACGTAAGGCATCGGCATGGCGATGTCCAGCCGGAAATCGCCACCCTCGGCACCCCTGGGTTCTCAGGTTTCCTTGACGTTGCCGCGCCCGATCTCCTCGAGCGCGTCGGCGTTGCGGATGATGATCCAGCCCTCATCGAGCTGGAGGATGCCGCGGCGCTGCCACTCGCGCAGGCAGCGATTGACGCTCTCGCGGGTGCCGCCGATCATGGTGCCGAGCTCGCGCTGGGACAGCGCCAGCTTGGCCTGGGGCGTGCCGGCGGCGATGCGCAGCAGCGCCTTGGCGAGCCGCATCGGCAGGCCGAGAAAGGCGATCTCGCCGATCTGCTGGTCGGTGCGGCGCAGCCGCTCGCACAGCACCTCGAGCAGCTTGATGGCGACCGCCGGGTGGCGCTCGAGCACGCTCAGCATGTCGCGGCGCTCGAGCACCAGCAGGTCGCAATTGGTCAGCGCGGTGGCATCGGCGCTGCGCTCCCTGCCGTCGAGCAGCGCCATCTCGCCGAAGACCTCGCCGCCGCCGAGATCGGCGAGCACGATCTCCTTGCCGTCGACCGAGGCGGCGGTGATCCGCACCGTGCCCGCCAGCACCGCCATCATGCTCTGCCCGGGCGAGCCGATGCGGAAGATCACCTCGCCTGCGTCGAAGCGCCGGCGATGCGCGTGCCCCGCCACCAGCCGCAGCGCCGCATCGTCCAGCGCAGCAAACAGCGAGCAGCGCCGCAACAGGCGGCTGGCATCGTCGCGCGATCTGTCCGGCGAATTCGGCAAGCGACCCCCTCACCGTATTGTTGCACCCCCGCCGCAACCTCGTCCAGCGCGGCCGCCGCGCCGCCCGGCGAAACCGGCCCCGTGGCACGGCTACCCCGGCAGCGGCCGGATGCGCTATAGGCTCGGAAGGTCGCGGCGATCCATCAGGCCGCCGCGACGGTCCGGAGAAATGATGCGCCGGCAGCCGGCGAGCGTCGGGCGCGCAGAACCAGGAAGCGGAGAATGACCGCAGCAGAAGCGAGTGCCGGCATGGCGATGAAGAGCGAAACCCGCGACGGCATGCGGATCGACTGGGACGTACCGATCCCGATGGATGACGGTCTGGTGCTGCGCGCCGACGTCTTCCGCCCGATCGCCGACGACCGCTTCCCGGTGCTGATCACCTATGGCCCCTATGCCAAGGGGCTCTCCTTCCAGGAGGGATATCCCAGTGCCTGGAACCGCATGGCGGCGGAGCATCCCGACGTGACCGCCGGGTCGAGCAACAAATACCAGAACTGGGAAGTCGTCGACCCCGAGAAGTGGGTCCCGGACGGGTATGTCTGCGTCCGCGTCGACTCGCGCGGCTGCGGCCATTCGCCCGGCTACATCGATCATTTCTCGCCGCGAGAGACCAGGGATTTTCACGACTGCATCGAATGGGCCGGCGTGCAGCCCTGGAGCAGCGGCAAGGTCGGCACCAGCGGCGTATCTTATTACGGCATCAACCAGTGGCACGTCGCCTCGTTGCAGCCGCCGCACCTTGCCGCGATGTGCATCTGGGAAGGTGCCGCGGATTGGTACCGCGACATGACCCATCACGGCGGCATCCTCAGCACCTTCTGGGCGAACTGGTACGACATGCAGGTCAAGACCGTCCAGTACGGCACCGGCGACTGCGGCAAGCGCAGCGCGCTCACCGGCGATCCCGTCTGCGGCCCCGAAAGCCTGTCGCCGGAAGATCTCGCGCGACGTCGTTGCGACTTCGGCGACGAGATAGCCGCCCATCCGCTCGACGACGCCTATCACAAGGCGCGCTCGGCGGCATGGTCGAAGGTGACGGTGCCGTTTCTGTCGGCGGCGAACTGGGGCGGCCAGGGCCTGCACCCGCGCGGCAATTTCGAAGGGTTCGTGCGCGCCGCGTCCGAGCACAAATGGCTGGAAGCGCACGGGCTCGAGCATTGGACGCATTTCTACACCGATTACGGCGTCGCACTGCAAAAGCGCTTCTTCGGCCATTTCCTCAAGGGCGAGCGGAACGGCTGGGAAAAGCAGCCGCGCGTCCAGCTGCAAGTGCGACATATCGACCGCTTCGAGACCAGGCTGGAAGACGAGTGGCCGCTCGCACGCACCGATTGGACACGATTCTATCTCGACCCTGCCGAGACGTCGCTCGCGACGCGCGTTCCCGCAAGCGAGGGCAGCAAGACCTTCGACGCCCTGGGCGAAGGCATCACCTTCCTGTCGACGCCGCTTGCCGCCACGACCGAGATCACCGGGCCATCGGCACTCAAGCTGTACATCTCCTCCACGACGAGCGACGCCGATATCTTCGCCGTGCTGCGCGTGTTCTCGGCCGATCTCAAAGAGATCGTCTTCGTCGGGGCGATCGACCCGCATACGCCGATCGGCCAGGGCTGGCTGCGGGCAAGCCACCGCAAGCTCGATGCGGCGATGAGCCGCGACTGGCGCCCCTATCACAGCCATGACGAGCGCCAGCCGCTAACGCCCGGCGATATCGTCGAACTCCAGATCGAGATCTGGCCGACGAGCATCGTCGTGCCGCCGGGCTATCGCATTGCGCTGACGATCCGCGGCAAAGACTACGAGTATGGCGGCGGCAGCGGCGGGCGGCTGTCCAATTTCAAGAACGAGCTCAGAGGCTGCGGGCCGTTCCTGCACGACGATCCGCGCGATCGTCCGCCGGAGATATTCGGCGGCAGAACCACGCTGCATTTCGGCGGCACGCGCCGGCCCTATCTCCTGTTGCCGGTCATGCCGCCCAAATAGGCGGCGTCAGCCCGACCGACGGGCGGCGCGCCCGGATCAAGGCGGCGGCGCGCAGGCGGCGCGGCGCGCCTCTTCCTCGATCAGCGCCTTCTTCGATGGCTTGCCGATCAGCGTCTTGGGCAGGCTGTCGCGGAACTCGAACAGCTTCGGCATCTCGATCGGCGACAGCTTGTCCTTGAGAAAGGCGCGCAGCTCCGTCTCGTCGAGGCTGGCGCCGGCCACCGGCGCGACATAGGCCTTCACCGTCTGGCCGCGATAGGGGTCGGAGACCGAGAGAACGATGCATTCGGCGACCTTGGGGTGCTGATAGATCGCCTCCTCGACGTTGCGCGGATAGATCTTGTAGCCGCCGGCGATGATGATGTCCTTGATGCGGTCGACGAGGAAGAGATAGCCCTCGTCGTCGAGATAGCCCACGTCGCCGGTGCGCAGCCTTCCCTCGCTCAGCACCTCGGCGGTCGCCTCGGGCTTGCGCCAGTATCCCGCCATCACCTGCGGGCCGCGCACCACCACCTCGCCGCGCTCGCCCTGCGGCATCGCGCGCGCGGGGTCCTCGACCGAGACGATCTCGACGATGGTGCCCGGCACCGGCAATCCGACCGAGCCCGGCTTGTTGACGCCGCGTAGCGGGTTGCAGGCGACCACCGGCGACGTCTCGGAGAGGCCGTAGCCCTCGACCACGGTGCATCCGGTCGCCGCCTCGAATTTATGCTTCACCTCGAGCGGCAGCGGCGCGCCGCCGGAAATGCAGGATTTGATCGAGGTGAGGTCGATCCGGGCGGCGTCGGGATGCGCGTAAATGGCGGTGAAGAGCGTCGGCACGCCGGGCATGGTGGTGGGACGCTTGCGCCGGATGGCGGCGAGCAGCGATTTGATCTCGAAGCGCGGCAGCAGGACGATCTCCGAGCCGCAGGCGATGCTGAGATTGAGCGCCACGGTCATGGCGAAGACATGGAAGAACGGCAGCACTGCCAGCACGCGCTCCCGTCCGGGATCCATGTCGGGGAACCAGGCGAGGCATTGGCGCGCATTGGCGACGAGGTTGCGATGGGTCAGCATCGCTCCCTTGGGCACGCCGGTGGTGCCGCCGGTATATTGCAACACCGCAAGATCGCGCGCCGGCTCGACCGGCACCGCCGCCATCTCGCCGTCATTGGCGATGAGATCGGCGAAGGCGAGATGCGCGCCGTCGCGCGGCCACCGAGCGATGTCGGCACGCTTCAGCAGCCGGTAGAGCAGGCTCTTGCCCGTCGGCAGGATGTCGGCCATCGGGCAGAGCACGAGCTTGCGGATGCGGGAGTGGTCGAGCAGGGGCGCCAGCAGCGCGTAATGCTCCCTGAGATCGAGCGTCAGCATCACCTCGACGCCGGAATCCTCGACCAGATGGCGGATTTCCGGCGGGGCGTAGAGCGGGTTGAAATTCACCACCGTGCCGCCGGCCGCGAGCACCGCGTAATACGCGATGACGTAATAGGGCGAGTTGGGCAGCATCAGGCCGACGCAGGTGCCCTTGCCGACGCCGAGCGCCGCGAACCCCTTGGCCGCGCGGCGCACCAGTGCGCCCACCTCCGCGTAGGTGTAGCCCTTGCCGAGGAAGTCCAGGCACGGCCTGTCGCCGAACCGCCGCGCCGCATCGTCGAGCAGGCGGTGCACCGGCTCGTCGGGAATCCCCCCATGCCAGTCGACCCCCGGCGGATAGGCCTTGAGCCACGGCCAGTTCGCCCCGATCTCCGCCATCGCCCCACACACCCGACCATTGCGCGGGTAGCGAGCCTAGCGGTTCCCCGCCCCGGCCGGCAATGCCGCCGCGGCGCCACCCGGGTTGCGGCGGCGCCGCGGGCGACGTCGCCGCGCGAGTTCGCCTAACGCTTGATCTCCGGATCTTCTCCGGCGGCATGGCGCTTGCCGACGAGTTCGGCCTCGCGCAGCTTGTCGCCTTCCTTGCCGTCGACCGCGCGCCCGGCCTCCTTGGCCTTTTCCTCCACCTTGCCGGAGCGTGCGAAATCCTGCTGCGCCTCGTTGAAGCGGCGCGCAGCGGTGCGGTTGCCTTCTCCTTCGTTCTGCTGGGTCCGGTCGTCCTTCCCGCTCATCAATTCCTCCTATCTGCCTCTTGGGCAAACAGGGACCTTCTCGGGCCGGTTCCGATGCCGGCGGCGGCGCGGATCGCGCCTAATGCGCGAGGATCACCGGCAGCATCGCCTCCATGATGATGTGGCGGGTGGCACCGCCGAAGATCATCTGGCGCAGCCGACTCTGGGTATAGGCGCCCTTGACCAGCAGGTCGGCGCCGATCGCCCTGGCCTCGTCGAGGAAGACCTGGCCCGGGCTGCGGTCGCGCGGCGTGACGTGGCGCGCGAGCGTAGAGATCCCGTGTCGCGTCAGGCTCTGCGCCAGATCCTCGCCCGACGGACCGGGCGTCATCGCCCCCTCGACACTCACCACCTGCACGCTCTGGGCGCGCTTCAGGAACGGCATGGCGAAGGCGACGGTGCGCGCCGTCTCGGTGCTGCCGTTCCAGGCGACCAGCACGCGCTCGCCGATCGAGGCAAGCGGCGCCGGCGGCGCCATCAGCACCGGCCGGCCGCTCTCGAACAGCGCATCCTCGAGCGTCGCCTCGGCGAGCGACGCGAGCTTGGCCGGACGTTCGACGACAATGAGGTCGAAGACCCGGCCCAGCGTGCCGACCACGGCATTCTGCCGGCCCGGCTCCTCGCGCCATTCCGCGCTCGGGCCGTCGCCGACCGCCGCGTCCATCGACACGCCGTGCTGGCGCATGAAGGCGGAGAACAGCGCCCGCGCCTGCTCGCGCCGGTCGTGGCCTTCGCGCTCCAGCGTGCGGTCGACCTCGGAGGAAATCGAGAAGCCCATCTCGCCGCCGAACACGACGGCGTATTCGGTGGTCAGCGCGTTCAAGCCGGTGATGCGCCCGTTGAAGCGCCGGGCCACCAGCAGCGCCGTGTCGAGCAGAGACGCCGCCGTGCCGTCGCCGACCACGGCCAACAGGGTCTTCATCGCCACCTCGCCTGTTCCCCGCGGCCTGCCGGCCGCGTCGTGTTTTGCCCGACTATACCGCTTGCCGGGGCGGCGCAAAAGCGGGATGGGAACCGCCGGCCGGCGAAGCCGTTCGTCTGGCGATCGCGCGGAGGTGTAAGCGCTTGGACAACCAGACCGAGCGGCCCGGTGAGGGCGGCGATCCCGCGGCCGCCATGACCCGCCTCATCGAGGCGCTCTACCCGATCTGTCGCAGCATCACCGGCGAGGGGCTGAGGCAGAGCCTGCGCCTGATCGCCCGGGAAATCCCGCTCAGCCTGGTCGAGGTGCCGACGGGAACGCGGCTCTTCGACTGGACGGTGCCGCGGGAGTGGAACGTGCGCGAGGCCTACATCGCCACGCCCGGCGGCCAGCGCGTGGTCGATTTCGCCCGATCGAATCTGCATCTCCTGCAATACAGCGTGCCGGTCGACCGCATCGTCGAGCGGAACGAGCTGCTGCGCCATCTCCACACCTTGCCCGAGACGCCGGACTGGATTCCCTACCGGACCGCCTATTACCGCGAGGATTGGGGCTTCTGCCTCAGCCAGCGACAGGCGGAAGGCCTGACCGAGCAGCACTACCGTGTCGTCATCGACAGCACGCTCGCCCCGGGCCACCTTACCTATGGTGAACTGGTCCTGCCGGGAGCGCGGGCGGAGGAGGTGCTGATCTCCTGCCATTCCTGCCATCCCTCGCTCGCCAACGACAATCTGTCCGGCATGGCGGTGGCGACGATGCTGGCGCGCCGCCTGATGGCGCGCAAGCGGCGCCTCACCTACCGCTTCCTGTTCATCCCCGGCACGATCGGCGCGCTCGCCTGGCTCGCCGCCAACGAGACGGTGGTGCCGCGGGTGACGCACGGGCTGGTGCTGAGCTGCCTCGGCGACAGCGCGCCGCTCACCTACAAGCAGAGCCGCCGCGGCGACGCCGCCATCGACCGCATCGCCGCCCATGTGCTGCAGGCGAGCGGCGAGCCCCATCGCATCGCCCCCTTCACCCCCTACGGCTATGACGAGCGGCAATATTGCTCGCCCGGATTCGACATGCCGGTCGGCTGCCTGATGCGCTCGCCCAACGGCACCTTTCCCGAATACCACACCTCGGCCGACAATCTCGACTTCCTGCGGCCGGCGGCACTCGCCGGCTCGCTCGAGGCGCTGGCGCGCATCGTCGAAGTGATCGAAGGCGACGGCACCTATCTCAATCTCAGCCCGAAGGGCGAGCCGCAGCTCGGCAAGCGCGGCCTCTACCGGCCGATCGGCGGCAAGAAGGAGGCGGGCGGCGGCGCCGACCAGATGGCGCTGCTCTGGGTGCTGAACCTCGCCGACGGCCGCCACTCACTGCTCGACACCGCTGAGCGCGCCGGCATGCCGTTCGCCGCGATCCGCGCCGCGGCGGACGCGCTGATCGAGAAGGAGCTGCTGGCGCCGGCGGCCGGCTGAATCGGCATCGACAACGAAGCCCGGCTCAGGCCGCGCCGAGGCGGGCGGCGATAATGTCGCCGACACGCAGGGCGTTGGCGACGATCGTCAAGGTCGGGTTGACCGCGCCGATCGACGGAAAGAAGCTGGCATCGGTGACATAGAGATTGTCGATGCCGTGCGCCTTGCAGTCGAGGTCGAGCACCGAGCTTGCGGGGTCGGCGCCGAAGCGGAGCGTGCCAGCCTGGTGCGCCGTGCCGCCGATCGGCGTGCCCTTGCCGAGATAGAGCGTGCGCTCGAAGAGATGCGGGTGGATGTCGAGCCTGTCGCAGAGCTGCCGCAGCTTCTCCTTGAGCCGCCGGTTGCCCTCGACATTGGTCTCGGTCAGCTCGAGATGCACCTCGCCGTCGCGGTAGCAGACGCGGTTCTGCGGCAGCGGCAGGTCCTCCGAGGTGAGCCAGAAGTCGATCGAGTGCCGGGCGAGCCAGTCGAACGGCTTTTCCGGCAGCCATTGCAGAAACGAGGGCAGCCCCTCGCCGTGGGCCTGCACCCCGTCCGACTTGCCGACCATCTGGATGTGGCCGAGCGGGTACTCCCAATCGTCGGAACGAAAATAGAAGTCGTTCAATCCAAGCGTCTTCTGGAACCGCGTCGGATTGGGCGTCCGCGACACCGCCATCACCATGGTGTTGTTGTGCCGCATGTAGTTGCGGCCGACCAGTCCTGAGCCATTGGCAAGACCGGCCGGGTGCCGGTCGCTGGCCGAACGCAGCATCAGCAGCGCCGAGGACAGCGCGCCGCAGGCGACCACGACGATGTCGGCGGCAAAACTCGTCCGCGCGCCATGGCGGACCACCTCGACCCCGGTGACCGCGGTGCCGGCGGGGTTGGTGACGAGCCGTTCCGCATAGGCATTGGTCAGCAGGGTCAGGTTCGGATGCGCGCGCAGCGCCGGGTCGACGCAGATCACCTGCGCATCCGCCTTGCCGTTGGTGAGGCAGGGATAGCCGTCGAAGGCGTTGCAGCGGATGCAGGGCGAGTGCGGCAGCGCCATGCCGTCCTTCTCGTCGAGCAGCACGCCCACCGGCAGATGGAAGGGATGATGCCCTTCGCGCTCCAGCCCGTCGAACAGCTCCTGGATGCGCGGCTCGTGGCTGATCGGCGGATAGGCGTAGGGCTTGCGCCAGGGCGGCTCGGTCGGGTCCTCGCCGCGCCTTCCGTGCACGTGATAGAGCTCCTCGGCGGCCTGGTAATAGGGCTCGAAGACGTCGTAGCCCACCGGCCAGGGCGGCGAGATGCCGTCGGGATGGCGGATCTCACCGAAATCCGCCTGCCTGAGGCGCAGCAGCACCGCGCCATAGACCTTGCTGTTGCCGCCGACGAAATAGTGCAGGCCCGGGTGGAACGCGGCGCCGGTCGAGCTGTACCAGGTCTCCTTCGTCTGATAGCGCGCGTCGACGAACACCGCCTGGCTGTCCCAGTTCTCGCGCTCGCGCGGCAGATAATCGCCGCGCTCGAGCAACAGCACGCGCTTGCCGGTCCGGGCAAGCCGCCACGCCATGGTGGCGCCGCCCGGCCCGGAGCCGATGACGATGACGGCATGGTGCTCGGTCACGGTGAGGGTACGCCTGGACACCGCCGGCTGTTCCGGCGGCCGGCGACAGCTCGTCGGCAACGGATCGGGCTGCCGCGCGTTCAGATTATGCCGCCGCGGCAGCGTGCACCTGGAACGAGGTCCAAGAGCGTGACCCTGAGCATCGCCATAACCCTCGCGCTGCGCTACCTGCTGGTGATTCCGTTCCTGCCCTTCAGCGCGCTCGACAAGATCATCAATTTCAGGGGCGCGGTGAACCAGGCGAAGGAGCGGATGGCTAATGACAGTGCGGCGACGGCGCTCATTCTGGCGGGGCTCTCGGTCGAGATCCTGATGCCGCTGGGCATCCTGACCGGCTTTGTCGATCGGCTCGCCGCCTTGATCATGGCCGGCTATTGCATGGTCACCGCGCTGTTGTGGAAGCGATTCTGGGCACAAGGCGATTTCTGGCGCGCAGGCCACAGCCGGGGGCGCGACCTCTTCTGGGACTTCCTCAAGAACTTCTCGCTGGCAGGGGGATTCCTGCTGATCACCTTGGGCACCACGGCCGGCGCGGTCGGCGGCTTCCTCGCGCACCCGCTCGCCTCCTCGCATCCCTATGCTCTGGGACAAGGCCCGACCGAGCCATGAGCCCGCAGGAAAAGCCGGCGATCGCCTATTGGCATCTCTGGACCGACGCGCAGGGGATCAGCCACCAGAGCCGCTGCGCCATGACCGAGTTCGAGCTGAAATCCATGAAGCCGCCCGCCAGCCCGCAATGGCAGGGCCGCAAGACCCACGCGGAGATGACGGTCATGGTCACGGTGCAGCCGGTCGGCTGGATGGGCATGTGGCACGAGAACCCGAAGCCGCAATGGATCATCCCGCTCTCCGGCCGCTGGTTCGTAGAATCGATGGACGGGCAGCGCGTCGAGATGGGCCCGGGCGAGGTCTCGTTCGGCGCCGACCAGAATACGATCGAGAGCGACGGCAGGAAGGGGCATCGCTCCGGCACGGTGGGCGACGAGCCGGCGGTGCTGATGGTGGTCCAGTTCGACACGCCGCCGGCAGCGGCAGCGCCCTGCCCCTTTTGCTGAGCGAGCGGGGTGGGCGCGGAGGACACGATGGAGAGGTTCGAGATCAGCGACCGGCGCTTTGCCCATTATGTTCTCGCCAACGCGCCGCTCGAGGAACTCGCCACCGGCTTCCGCTGGATCGAGGGACCGGTCTGGATGGGCGATTGGAATTGCCTCCTGTTCCAGGACCTGCCGCGCAACCGCACCATGCGCTGGAGTGAAGCGGCCGGCATCAGCGTCTATCGCGCGCCCTCGAACTACGCCAACGGCCAAGCGCGCGACCGGCAGGGCCGGCTCATCGCCTGCTCGCACCAGGCGCGCTGCCTCTATCGCACCGAGTTCGACGGCGAGGTCCGGACGCTGGTCACCCAACACGAGGGCAAGCGGCTCAACGCGCCCAACGATGTCGTGGTTAAGTCGGACGGCACGATCTGGTTCTCCGACCCGCTCTACGGAATCTCGACCGATTACGAAGGCGGCCGGCAGATCTCCGAGCAGCCGCCGGCACTCTACCGCTTCGACCCCGAGAGCAACGACATCCGGGTGATGGCCGGCGACTTCGATGGACCCAACGGCCTCGCCTTCTCGCCGGACGAGCGCCGCCTCTACGTCGCCGAGACCGGCGACCAGACGAGCGACACCCCGCGCCAATACATCCGGGTCTTCGACGTCTCGCCGGACGGCAGGCGGCTCTCCGGCGGCGACGTCTTCCACAAAGTCGAGCCCGGCTATTGCGATGGCCTGTGCGTGGACGAGGAGGGCAATCTCTGGAGCAGCGCCGGCGATGGCGTGCATTGCATCGATCCCGGGGGCAGGCTGCTGGGCAAGGTGCTGGTGCCGCGCACCGTCGCCAACCTCGCCTTTGGCGGCCGCAAGAAGAACCGATTGTTCATCGCGGGATCGCAGACGCTTTACGCCATCTTCCTCAACCGGCGCGGCGCGCAATGGCCGTGACGCCGCGGATCCTTCGCGTCAGCCTCACCACAGCGGAGCCAGAGCGGCTCGCGGCGTTCTATGTAGACGCCCTCGGCTTCACGCAGGTTGCCGTCGAGGAGCGCAGCGGAGCCGCCTTTTCTCGGCTGATGGGCATCGACGCGGCGCGGGCGCGAGCCGCCACGCTTCGGCTGGGCCGCCAGGAGGTTGAACTCCTCGCCTTCGCCGGGCCCGGCGCGCCCTATCCCTCCGACAGCGCCAGCAGCGATCTCCGCTTCCAGCACCTGGCGATCGTGGTGCGGGACATGAGGTCCGCCTATGCCCGGCTCGCGGCAAGCCGCGGCTGGACGCCGATCACCCGCCCGGAGCCGCAGCAGCTTCCCGCAAGGTCCGGCGGCGTGCTCGCCTTCAAATTTCGCGATCCCGAAGGACATCCGCTGGAGTTGCTCGAGTTTCCGCGCGACCGCACGCCGGCCGCCTGGCGAACGGCGGACGCCGCCGACCCCTGCCTCGGCGTCGATCATTCGGCGATCACCGTCGCCGACTCTGCGCGCAGCGTCGACTTCTATCGTCGGCTGTTCGGGTTTTCGGTCGCCGCGCGTTCGCTCAACCGTGGCCCGGAACAGGCGCGTCTGGATGGCGTGCCGGCCGCCGTCGTCGAGGTGACGGCGCTGGGCCATCCTGCGGCTGGCCCTCTCCATCTCGAACTGCTCTGCTATCGGCCGCCCGCCACGCAGCAGCGCCCGCAATTGAACAGCAGCGACATCGCGGCAACCCGCCTCGTGATCGAGGTCGATGATCTGCCGACGCTGGCGGAACGGATCGAGAGCGCGCCTGCGGATTTCGTCTCGCGCGGCGTCGTGGTGCAGGCTGACGGCCGCCCGGCGGCGCTGCTGCGCGACCCGGACGGGCATGCCTCGTACCTGCTGAGCTGACGGCGCCCCGTGCCGCAAATCGAGGCGCCGCCGGACCGGAGCACGCGGCGGATGACGAAAACGTGTCAATGAACGTTTCGGGCGAACATATCTTCGCGGAGGACGTTGATAGCCTGCAACAACCCACAGGTCAGTCAGCGTGCAGGTCCGGGTGCGTGGAAGATTCGCGGTGCTGCTCGTTTTCGCGCTTTGGCTCCCGGGCTGCGTCAGCCTGCCGGCGGTCGACGGCGATGTCGCGCGCGCCCAGCAGCTGCCGCAGCCGCAGGGCGCGATCGAGCTCATGCGTCAGGAAGACACGCGCATCGCCGGATTTCCCTTCCTCCCCGGCAACTCCGTCCACCTGCTGGTGGACGGGCCGGCGAGCTACGTCGCGATGGAGCGGGCGATGCGCGCCGCGCGCCGCCGCATCGACATCGAGAGCTACCTCTTCGACGGCCATATCGGAGAGACGATCGCCGATCTTCTCCTTGCCAAGCGGGCCGAAGGCGTCGAGGTCAATCTGATCTACGATGCGATCGGCTCGTTCGAGACGCCCGCCGATGTCTTCGAGCGGCTGCGGCGTGGCGGCGTCAAGGTGCTGCAATACCATCCGGTGAGCGATGTCGGCGGCCTCAACGACCGCGACCATCGCAAGCTGCTGGTCGTCGATGCCAGCACCGTCATCGTCGGCGGCGTCAACATCAGTAATCTGTACTTCAACCAGCGCTCGCCGGTCGACCGCAGCAGCGCGCCGGAGAGCCTGCCCTGGCGGGATACCGATGTGCGCGTCGAAGGCCCCGTCGCCGCACAATTCGAGGCCATTTTCGAGCAGAATTGGCGGCAGCAGGGTGGCCCACCATTGCCGCCGCCGCCGGCGACGCCGGCGCGGCACGATGGCTCGGCGCTGATCGAAGCGGTGGAAGGACTGCCGGGCGAGCATGAGCCGCTGATCTATCGCAGCCTGCTGGTGGCGATCGGCCTCGCCCGCCACTCGGTGCATCTCACCACCGGCTTCTTCTCGCCCACCCCCGATTTCGCGGCGTTGCTCGAAAATACGGCGAAGCGGGGCGTCGACGTCGAGGTCGTCGTGCCCTCGCACAGCGAGAGCACGCTCACGATCGCCGCGGGTCGATCCTATTACGCCGAATTGTTGAAAGCCGGGGTCCACATCTTCGAGCGCGAGGGCGTCGTGCTGCACGCCAAGACCGCGGTGATCGACGGCGAATGGTCGATGGTCGGCTCCTCCAATCTCGACTGGCGCAGCGTGATCTACAACGCCGAGATCGACGCGGTGATCATCGACCGTCCTTTCGCCGGCGAGATGGAGGCCTTGTTCCGCAGCGACATCGTCCGGTCGCGCGAGATCGAGCCGGCCGGCTGGGCGAAGCGGGGCTTGGGAGAGCGCTTCGACGAGTGGATGGCCGACGCGCTGCAGTTTCTTCTCTGAGCGGCGCCCATCGGGCCGCGCTCATACCCCGCCGATGCCGTAGCTCGCCAATTGACAGGCCGGGCGCCCGGCCGCTTAGCTGGCGCGGCGCCGTGCCTTCCGTGCCAGGAGTCAGGAGCCTAATGAGCGATCCGATCGGGCTTGCCCGGGGTCTCACCAATTACGGCGATCGCGACTTCGCCCTCTATCTGCGCCGCTCCTTCGCCAAATCCATGGGCTATTCGCCAGCCATGCTGGCGAAGCCGGTGATCGGCATCGCCAACACGGCGAGCGGCTTCAACAATTGCCACCGGCTGGTGCCGGAGCTGGTCGAGGCGGTGAAGCGCGGCGTGCTGGCGGCCGGCGCGCTGCCGCTCGACTTCCCGACAATCTCGCTGGGCGAAGTGTTCCTCAATCCGACGAGCCTGATGTTCCGCAACCTGATGGCGATGGACACCGAGGAGATGATCCGTGCCCAGCCGATGGATGCGGTCGTGCTGGTCGGCGGCTGCGACAAGACCGTGCCGGCGCAGCTGATGGGCGCCGCCTCGGCCAATCTGCCGGCGATCCAGCTGGTCACGGGACCGATGATGACCGGACCCTGGCGCGGCGAGCGGCTCGGCGCCTGCACCGATTGCCGGCGCTTCTGGGCGCGCTTCCGCGCCGGCGAGGTGAGCCGGCAGGACATCGACGAGGTCGAAGGCAGCCTCGCCACCACCGCCGGCACCTGCGCCGTCATGGGCACCGCGAGCACCATGGCGTCGATCGCCGAGGCGCTCGGCATGATGCTGCCCGGCACCGCGGCGATCCCCGCCGTCCATGCCGACCGGCTGCGCGCGGCCGAGGCGACCGGCGGCGCGGCGGTGGCGTTGGCGCAGCGCAAGCTTGCTCCCGACCGCATCATCACCGCGCGATCGGTGGAGAACGCGCTGCGCGTGCTGCTGGCGATCGGCGGCTCGACCAATGCGCTGCTGCATCTCACCGCCATCGCGGGCCGGGTCGGCATCGACATTCCGCTCACCACGCTCAACGCGCTCAGCGACGCGACACCGGTGCTGGTCGACCTCAAGCCGACCGGGCCGCATTACATGGAGGACCTCTTCGCCGCGGGCGGCATCGGCGCGGTGCTGCGCGAGCTGAAGCCGCTGCTCCATCTCGACTGCGTCACCGTCACCGGCGAGAGCCTGGGCGACCGCCTTGGCCAGGGCGACGGCATCTTCGTCGACCGCAAGGTGATCCGCCCGCTGCGCGAGCCGCTGCAGCCGCAAGGCGGCCTCGTCGCGCTGTTCGGCTCGCTGGCGCCGGGCGGCGCCATCCTCAAGCGCTCGGCCGCCGATGCCGCGCTGTTCGAGCGCCAGGGCCGCGCCGTAGTGTTCAGCTCGCTCGAGGATCTCGCGGCACGCATCGACGATCCCGCGCTCGACGTCGCGCCCGAGGATTTCCTGGTGCTGCAGAACGCCGGCCCGACCAGCCCGTCGGCCATGCCCGAGGCCGGATACCTGCCGATCCCGGGCAAGCTGGCCCGCGCCGGCGTCAAGGACATGGTGCGCATCTCCGACGCGCGCATGAGCGGCACCGCCTATGGCACGGTGGTGCTGCACGTGACCCCGGACGCGGCCAGCGGCGGTCCGCTCGCCAGGCTGCGCAGCGGCGATCTCCTCCGCCTCTCCGTGAAGGAGCGGCGGATCGACATCATGGTCGAGCCCGCAGAACTCGCGCGCCGCCCGGTGCCGACGCCCCGCGCGCCGGTACGCGGCTACGCGCGGCTCTATCACGAGCAGATCCTGCAGGCCGATCGCGGCTGTGACTTCGCCTTCCTGCGCGCGGTGCCCGAACGCTGACCCGCGGCGCTCCCGCCGACCGCCACAACCGCCAAGGCGACGCCGCGGCCGATCCGCCGCCCGCGCGAGGTAACCGATGCCCTTCCTCTACACGCTTGTCACCCTCCTCGCCGCTGCGGTCATCGCCGTGCCGCTGGCCAAGCGCCTCGGCCTCGGCAGCGTACTGGGATATCTCGCGGCGGGGCTGGTCATCGGCCCCGCCGGGCTCGGGCTCATCAGCGACGTCGAGAGCCTCGGCGAGGTTTCCGAACTCGGCATCGTCATGCTGCTCTTCCTCATCGGGTTGGAGCTCAGGCCGCAGCGGCTCTGGGTGATGCGCCGCGCGGTGCTCGGGCTCGGCGCGGCGCAGGTGATCGTGACCGCCGCGATCTTCTGCGCCGTCGCGCGGCTGTTCGGCCTGCCCTGGGCGGGAGCCGTGGTGCTGGGATTCAGCCTGGCGCTGTCTTCGACGGCGATCGTGCTGCCGATGCTGGCCGAGCGCGAACTGCTGACCAGCCAGGCCGGCCGCGACGGCTTCGCCGTGCTGCTGTTCCAGGACATCGCGGTCATTCCGATGGTGGCGCTGCTGCCGCTGCTCGACGGTGATCTCGGCACGGTGACCGGCCATAGCGCCTGGGTCGCCATCCTGCGCGCCGCAGGCGCGCTCTTCATCGTGCTGATCGGCGGCCGCTACCTGATCCGGCCGATCTTCCGCCTCGTCGAGAGCGCCAAGACGCCCGAGATCTTCACCGCGACCGCGCTGGTGATCGTCGGCGGCACCGCGGCGCTGGTCAGCACCGTCGGGCTTTCGATGTCGCTCGGCGCCTTCATGGCCGGCGTGCTGCTGTCCGAATCCGAGTATCGCCACGAGCTGCAGGCCGATATCGAGCCGTTCGAGGGGCTGCTGCTCGGCGTATTCTTCATCTCGGTCGGCATGTCGACCAATCTCGACCTGCTCGTCGCATCGCCGGGCTTCGTGCTGGCGGCGGTGGTCGGGCTGCTGGCGGTCAAGGCGGCGATCGGCTTCGCCCTGGGGCGGCTCGCCGGGCAGGACACGCTCAACGCGGCGCGCTTCGCCGCGGCGCTGCCGCAGGCCGGCGAGTTCGGCTTCGTGCTGTTCACCGCCGCGCTCGCCGAAGGGCTGCTGGCGCCGGCGCAGGCCGATCTCGCCATGCTCATCGTTACGCTGTCGATGGTCGCCTCGCCAATGCTCTTCGCCCTCGAAGAGCGCTTCCTGGCGCCGATCCTGGAGAAGGCGCCGCCGCGCGCCTTCGACCCCATCGACGGACCCGCGCCGGCGGTGATCATCTGCGGCTTCGGCCGCGTCGGCCAGGTGATCGGCCGCGTCCTGCGCCTCGAGAAGATCGCCTTCACCGCCCTCGACGCGAACGGCGAACAGATCGACATGGTGCGGCGCTACGGCACCAAGGCCTATTTCGGCGACCCGACGCGGCTCGACGTGCTGCGCTCCGCCGGCGCGGCGGAGGCCAAGCTGCTGGTGGTGTCGCTCGACGGCATTGCGGAATCGCTGAAGGTGGTCGAGCACGCCAAGCGGCACTTTCCCAATCTCGTCATCATGGCGCGCGCGCGCAACCGGCGCCACGCGCATCTGCTGATGGATCAGGGCGTCACGCATATCGTGCGGGAGACCTTCTATTCGAGCCTGCAGCTCACCGAGCAGGTGCTGCTGGAGCTTGGCATGGAAGCCGAGGAGGCGGAGCGCACCATCCGCCTCTTCCGCGAGCATGACGAGCGCGTGCTGATCGACCAGCACGGCTTCTACACCGACGAGAAGCAGATGATCCAGACCACCAAGCAGGCGATGATCGAGCTGCGCGGCCTGCTCGAAGCGGACCGGGCCGAGCAGTGATCGTCGGCGCCGGTATTGTCGCACCTGCGCCGGCTCGCCATAAGCGTCGAAGCAGCAATCGGAGACAGCCATGAAGACCTACAATCCGAACACCGTCGCGGCACCCGCCGGCCCCTACAGCCACGGCGTCGAGATCCCGGCAACCGCCCGCGTCCTCCACCTTTCGGGCCAGATCGGCATAGCGCAGGACGGCAGCCTGCCGGCGGATGTCGAGAGCCAGGCCGACCAGTGCTGGAAGAACATCAAGGCACTCCTCGCCGCCGCCGGGATGGGCGTCGAGGATCTGGTGAAGTGCACGCATTTCCTCACCCGCCCGGAGCATGTGGCCGCCTATGGCAAGGTGCGCGCGCGCCATCTCGGCGAGGCGCGGCCGGCTTCGACGCTGCTGGTCATCAGCGCGCTGGCACGGCCGGACATGCTGGTCGAGGTCGAGGCGATCGCCGCCAAGGCCTGAACCCGTGGCGCGCTACGACCTGGTGCTGCGCGGCGGGCAGGTGATCGACGGCACCGGCGCGCCGGCGGCCACCGCCGATGTCGCGATCGCGGGCGACCGCATCGCCGCCATCGGCCGGCTGCCGGCGGAAAGCGGCGGCGCGGAGATCGATGTCGACGGCCTCGCCGTGGCGCCCGGCTTCATCGATGTCCACACCCATGACGACCGCGCCCTGCTGTCGCGGCCCGACATGGCGCCCAAGGTGAGCCAGGGCGTCACCACCGTGATCGCCGGCAATTGCGGCGTCAGCCTGGCGCCGATGCTGGCGGGAAGGCCGCTGCCGCCGCCGCTCGACCTCATTGGCAGCGCCGAGCATTTCCGCTTCCGCCGCTTCGCCGATTATGTCGCGGCGCTCGACGCCGCTCCGGCCGCCACCAACGCGGCGCTGCTGGTCGGACATTCCACCTTGCGCGCCAATGCCATGGACCGGCTCGACCGGTCGGCGAGCGAGCGCGAGATCGAGGCGATGCGCGAGCGACTCGCCGAGGCGCTCGAGGCGGGCGCGATCGGGCTGTCGAGCGGCCTGTGGTACGCGCCCGCCGCCGCGGCACCGCCTGCCGAGCTGGAAACGCTGGCAAAGACACTCCATCCTGCCGGCGCGATCTACGCGACGCATATGCGCGATGAGGGCGCCCATGTGCTCGACAGCCTCGACGAGACTTTCGACGTCGGACGCGTCGCCGAAGTGCCGGTGGTGATCTCGCACCACAAGGTGGCGGGGAAGCACAATTTCGGCCTGACGCGTCGGACGCTGCCCAGGATCGAAGCGGCGATGGCAACGCAGGAGATCGGCCTCGATGCCTATCCCTATATCGCCTCCTCGACCGTGCTCCGAGAGGATTACATCGCCGTCTCGCTCAAGATCCTGGTCACCTGGTCGAAGCCCCATCCCGAGGCGGCCGGGCGCGAGCTCGCCGATCTCGCGCGGGACTGGGGGATGAGCCAGGAGGCGGCCTGCGCGCGCCTGCAGCCTGGCGGCGCCATCTATTTCACCATGGACGAGGCGGACGTGCGGCGCGTGCTCGCCTTCGAGCACACCATGATCGGCTCGGACGGGCTGCCGCATGACAGCCATCCGCATCCGCGACTCTGGGGCACGTTCGCGCGCGTGCTCGGATATTACAGCCGCGAGGAGAAGCTCTTTGCGCTGGAGGAGGCGGTGCGGCGCATGACCGGCCTGCCGGCGCGGCGCTTCGGCCTGACCGGCCGCGGCCTTCTCGCGCCCGGCGCCTATGCCGATGTGACGGTGTTCGACCCGGCGAGGATCATCGACCGCGCCACCTTCGCCGATCCCACCATGCCCGCCGCCGGCATCCATCTCGTGCTGGTGAACGGCCAGCCGGCGTGGCGCGACGGCGCCGCCACCGGCGCGCGCCCCGGCCGCGCTCTCCGGCGCCAGCAGATGCAACAAGAGGCCAGGCGCAGCGGCAGTTGAAACGCCGTCCTCGGGATTTGACGATGAGGTGCCGCGCGGCGCAGTCTGGCACCGCAACCGTCTGGCGCGCCGTTCCGGAGACGCGGCCATCAGGCTCGGCGTTCCGGCGCGCTCAGGCGTTGTAGGCGCCGATTTGGACGATCTTCAGCCCGGGCAACGCGGGCAGGCGCCGGTCATTGGTGAGGAAGGCCGAACATCCGGCCGCGAGCGCGGCGGCGAGCTGCAGCGCATCGGGTGTCGCGACGCCGGTCGCCGCCCGCGGGTGCGCCGCCAGACGCATATGATCGCGGGTGAGGTCGACCATGCGCGAGCCGCGACCGCGCGTCAGCACGGCCTCGTAGCGATCGGCCAGCATGACGTTGCCGGCATGGTAGGAAACGACAAGCACTTCGAGCAGCGTGAGCGCCGAGGCCACGAGTTCGACGGCGCCGGCGTCTGCCGCGCCGAACAGCGGCGCGATTGCCGCCAGGAAGCGTTCGTCTTCTTCGATGAAATAAATGAAAATCGCGGTGTCCACGCCGACCGGCCCGGCGCCGAGATCGTCGATCAGCGCCACGCCTTCCTCTCGCGCGCGACAACGGAGCCGGCCATAGCACGGCGCGGAGAGCAGACGCGCACCACGCTCCCGCACTCCGCCTCAGCGCCGCAGCACGAACTCCTGCCAGGGCCGCCGCTGCTCCCAGCCTTCGCGCTGCAGCTCCGGCATCGCCGCCTCGCTCTGCGGATGGCCGAGGCAGAAATATCCCAGGAAAATCCACCCGGCCGGCACGTCGAGGATGCGCGTCACCGCGGCGGGATCGAGGATCGAGACCCAGCCGAGGCCGAGACCCTCGGCACGCGCCGCGAGCCATATCGTGTGGATCGCCATCACCGCCGAGTACTCCGCCATCTCCGGCATGGTGCGGCGGCCGAGGCCGTGGCCCTGCGGCGTCGCCCGGTCGGCGAAGACCGCAAGATGCACCGGCGCCTCGTCGAGCCCGGCGAGCTTGAGGCGGGCATAACGCTGGGCGCGCTCGCCCGCATAGGCATCGAGCGCCTCAGCATTGCAGCGCGCGAAATCGGCCCGCACCGCGGCGCGGCGCGCCTCGTCCTCCACCAGCACGAAGCGCCAGGGCTGGCTGAGCCCGACCGAGGGCGCCAGCGCGGCGAGTTCCAGCAGGCGCTCGACCGTGCCCGGCGGCGGCGCCTCGCGGCGGAAGCGCCGGACGTCGCGCCGCCAGACGATGAGATCGCGCAGCCGGGCGCGGAAATCCTCGTCGAACCCGGTCATCTTTTGCCGCGGGCGTCGACCGGCCAGATGTCGACCAGCGTGTCGCCGCGCATGAGATGATAGCGATCGTGCAGATTGACCGTGGGATCGCAATGCGGCGTCATGCATTCGACCTGCGTGCCGAGCGGCGGCTTTGACGCGCCCGGCGGCAGCACCAGCCTGCCATGCTCGTCGCCGAAGAATTCGTAGCGGCTGCCGGGCGGGGCGCCCGCCGCCACCTCCGGCAGCGGGCCGTCGGTGGCGAAGCTCTTGAGGCCGGCGTCGCAGGTGACGTAGCCGGGCTGGTTGACGCTCACCACCGATGTCGCGACGAAAAGCGCGGTCTCGAAAGGCGGTACGTTGCGGCCGTCGCGGAGCGCGCGCAGATAGTCGACATCCATGAAGACATAGGAGCCCGCCTGCAGTTCGGTGAAGACCCGCGCCTCGGGATCGAGATCGAAGGTGCCGGTGCCGGCGCCGCTGACGATCGGGACCTCGACGCCGCGATCGCGCAGGCGCCGCACCATGGCCCCCAGCCGATCGAGCTCGGCGAGCGCGCGGGCGCGCCGCTCCGCGCGGACCGGGACGTGCTGCAGATTGCCGGAATAGGACTGGATGCCGCGGAAGACCAGCGCCTCGGCCGCGACCGCCGCGCGCGCCAGCGCCATGAGAGCGGCCTCGTCGGCGCAGCCGGTGCGGCCATGGCCGGCCGAAAAATCGACCAGCACCGCAAGTGGCTTGCCCGCCGCCGCCGCGGCACGATCCAGCGCCGCGAGGTTGTCGGGATGATCGACCACGACGCTAAGACCCGACGCCGTCGCGTTGAGCGCCGTGAGCCGCGCGATCTTCGATGGCGTCACCTGCGGCGAGGTGATGTGCAGCCCGGCGATGCCCGCTTGCGCCAGCACCTCCGCTTCGCCCAACGTGACGCAGCACGCGCCGAGCGCGCCCGCCGCCACCTGCAGCGCGGCGATGCGCGCCGATTTGTGCGTCTTGGCATGCGGACGCAACCCCACCCCGGCGGCGCGGGCAAAGGCCGCCATGGCGGCGATGTTGCGCTCCAGCGCATCGACATCCACCAGCAGCGCCGGCGTGTCGAGCGCATGGCGGCTGCCGGGCTGGCCGATAAGCGCCGCGTTGGGGCCGAGACTGGTCATGGGCCGCATCATCACCGCCGGGGCGGGCGAGATCAACCGGCCGGCGTCGCACCCTCCGGCGAGCGAAGATGGCAGGCGACGCGATGGCCCGGCGCCACTTCGCGCAGTTCCGGCGCCTCGATCCGGCAGCGCGCCTCGGCATAGGGGCAGCGGGTGTGGAAGCGGCAGCCGGCCGGCGGGTTGATCGGGCTCGGCACCTCGCCGGCGAGGATGATGCGCCGACGCGGGGCGTCGGGGTCGGGCAGCGGCACGGCCGAGAGCAGCGCCTCGGTATAGGGGTGGAGCGGCGCCGCGAACAGCGCGTCCTTCGGCGCCAGTTCGACGATCTTGCCGAGATACATCACCGCGACGCGGTGGCTGATATGCTCGACCACGGCGAGGTCATGGGCGACGAAGAGATAGGAGAGCCGCAGCTCCTGCTGCAGGTCGCGCAGCAGGTTCACCACCTGCGCCTGCACCGAGACGTCGAGCGCCGAGACCGGCTCGTCGCAGACGATCAGGCTCGGACTGAGCGCCAGCGCGCGGGCGATGCCGATGCGCTGGCGCTGACCGCCGGAGAATTCATGCGGATATCGCTGCATCGCGTCGGGGCGCAATCCCACCTTGGCGAAGAGTTCGGCGACCCGATCCTTGCGCGCCTGGCCGCGGATGGCGCCGAAATTGGCCAGCGGCTCCGCCACGATCGCGCCCGCCGAAAGCCGCGGGTTGAGCGAGGCGTAGGGGTCCTGGAACACCACCTGCAGCTCGCGCCGATAGGGCCGCATGGCGCGCGGCGAGAGATGGTCGATGCGCTCACCGCGCAGCTTGATCGTGCCGGCAGTGGGCTCGATCAGCTTGAGGATCGCCTTGCCGGCAGTCGATTTGCCGCAGCCGCTCTCGCCGACCAGGCCCAGCGTCTCGCCCTCGGCGATGGTGAAGCCGATGCCGTCGACGGCATGGACCTGCCCCACCACCCGCGAGAGCACGCCCTTGCGCACCGGAAAATGCTTGGTGAGGCCGTCGACCTCGAGCAGCGGGGGAAGTGGCGCGCTCATGCCGGCAGCCTGTCGCTTTCGAAGCAGGCGGCGAAATGCCCCGGCGCTTTCGTCTCGAGCGCCGGCACCTCGATGCGGCAGCGCCCGGTGGCGTAGGCACAGCGCGGTGCAAAGGCGCAACCGGCGATCGGCTCGCGCAGCGACGGCACTACGCCGGGGATCTCGGCGAGCCGCGGCGGCGCGTTGCGGCCGAGCGTCGCGCCCAGCCGCGGCATCGACGCGAGCAGGCCCTGGGTATAGGGGTGGCGCGGATGGCGAAAGAGGTCGCGCACCGCCGCCTCCTCCACCTTCCGCCCGGCATACATGACGATGACGCGCTGCGCCATCTCGGCGACCACGCCCAGATCATGGGTGATGAGCAGGATGGCGGCGCCGATCTCGGATTTAAGATCGCGCATGAGGTCGAGGATCTGCGCCTGGATGGTGACGTCGAGCGCGGTGGTGGGCTCGTCGGCGATCAGCAGCTTGGGATGGCAGGCGAGCGCGATCGCGATCATCACCCGCTGGCGCATACCGCCCGACAGCTCGTGCGGGTACTGCCGCGCGCGGCGCTCCGGCTCGGAAAGCCGCACCAGCCGCAGCATCTCGACGGCGCGCGCCTCGGCGGCGCGGGCGCCGAGATGCTGATGCAGCATCAGCGTCTCGCCGATCTGGCGCGCCACCGTCAGCACCGGGTTGAGCGAGGTCATCGGCTCCTGGAAGATCATCGAGATCTCGTTGCCGCGGATGGCGCGCATCTCCGCCTCGCCGAGTGTCAGGAGATCGCGGCCGGCGAAGCGGATGCGGCCGGCGAGGCGCGCGGACGGCGACGGCACCAGGCGCAGGATCGAGAGCGCCGTGACGCTCTTGCCGCAGCCGCTCTCGCCGACCACAGCCAGGGTCTCGCCGGCGGAAACGGCGAAGGAGACGCCGTCCACGGCGCGCACGACGCCGTCGCGGGTGAGGAAATGGGTGCGGAGATCCTCGACGGCGAGCAGCGGCTCGCTCTGGGCGCTCATAGGCGCCGTGCAAGCCGCGGGTCGAGTGCGTCGCGCAGCCCGTCGCCGACCAAGTTCACCGCGAGCACCGTCAGCGACAGGAACACGCCGGGAAAGATGATGAGATAGGGGCGAAGCTGAAAATAGCTGCGGCCGTCGGCCATGATGTTGCCCCAGCTCGGAATCTGCGGCGGCGTGCCGGCTCCGATGAAGCTCAGCACCGCCTCGGTGATCATCGCCGAGGCGCAGATATAGGTCGCCTGCACCAGCACCGGCGCCAGCGTGTTGGGCAGGATGTGGCGCTGCAGCGTGCGCAGGAAGCCGGTACCCGCCGCCACCGCCGCCTCGACGAAGGGCTGCTCGCGCAAGCCCAGCACGACGCCGCGCACCAGCCGCGCGACGCGCGGCACCTCGGAGATGGTGATGGCGATGATGACGTTGCCGATGCTGGCGCGGGTGAGCGCCATCAGCGCGATCGCCAGCAGCACCGGCGGCACCGACATCAACCCGTCCATGACGCGCATGATCACCGCATCGGCAAAGCGATTGAAGCCGGTGACGAGGCCGATGGCCAAGCCCAAGGCGGTGCTGAGCAGCGCGACGCCCAACCCCACCTGCAGCGAGACGCGGGCGCCGTAGAGCGTGCGGCTGTAGACGTCGCGGCCGTAGGCGTCGGTGCCGAACCAGTAGGCGGCTGCCGGAAAGCGCAGCCGGCGGATCGGCGACACCGCCAGCGGGTCGCTGGTGCCGAGCCAGGGCGCGAGTGCGGCCATGGCGAGCATGGCGACAAGGATCAGCAGCCCGACCGCGACGGTCGGGTGGCGGCGCACCGCCGGCGCGAGCCAATGCCGGCGCCGCAGCGGCGCCACGAGTTCGGCCGCGGCCATCTCAATACCTCACGCGCGGATCGAGCAGCGTGTAGCTGATATCGACCGCGAGATTGACCAGCACATAGGCGGCGGAGAACAGCAGGATCACACCCTGGATGACCGGATAGTCGCGCCGCAGGATGGCGTCGACGGTGAGCCGGCCGATGCCGGGAATGGCGAAGACGGTCTCGGTGACGATGACGCCGCTGATCAGCAACGCCACGCCGATGCCGATCACCGTGGCGATCGGCACCGCCGCGTTCTTGAGCGCGTGGCGGAGCAGCACCTGGCCGTCGGCCAGGCCCTTGGCCGCGGCGGTGCGGATATAGTCCTGGCTCAGCACCTCCAGCATGCTGGCGCGGGTGACGCGGGCGATAAGCGCGCCATAGATCAATCCCAGCGCGGCGCTGGGCAGGATGAGATGCGAGATGAAGGGCACGAAGCCGTCGCGGATGCTGACATAGCCCTGCACCGGCAGCAGCGGCAGCTCGATCGAGAAGGCCAGCACCAGCAGATAGGCGAGCACGAAGGCGGGCAGCGAGAAGCCCAGCACGGCGACGAGCATCACCAGCCGGTCGATCCAGGTCCCGACCTTCCAGGCGGCCAGCACGCCGAGCGGAACCGCGAAGACCACGGTGACGACCAGCGTCGTCAGCGTAAGCGCCACGGTCGGCTCGAGCCGCTGGCCGATGAGCTGGGTCACCGGCAGGTTGGTGAAGATGGAGATGCCGAGATCGCCGTGCAGCACGCCCCAGAGCCAATGCCCGAAGCGCAGCAGGAAGGGCTCGTCGAGACCGAGCTTTGCATGGATGCGGGCGATGTCCTCGGAGGTCGCGAGGTCGCCGGCGATCATCGCGGCCGGGTCGCCGGGCGCGATGTAGAGCAGCGAAAAGACGAAGAGCGCCACCACCCCCATCACCGGCACGGTCGCGATCAGGCGGCGGATGATGTAAGCGAGCATGAACCGCTGCGATGAGCCTCTACTGCTTCTCGACGTTCCACAGGAAGACCACGGGGGCGACGATCACGCCGTGGAGGCTCTTGCGAAACGCGGTCGGAATGATGAACTGGCCGGTGGGCACATAGGGTACGCTGGTGAAGGCCTCTTCCTGCACCTCGGCGGCGACGCGCTGCTGCGCCGCGAGATCGGGCGCCGCCAGCCACTCGGCACGCAGCGCCTCGAGCTTGTCGTCGCTCGGCCAGCCGAACCAGGCCTTGTCGCCGTTGGCGCGGATCGGGAAGTTGAGCGCCGGGTTGATCATGTCGGGCCCGACGAACCAGGTGAAGAAGATGCTCCAGCCGTTCTTCTCCACCGGCTCCTTGCTGGTGCGGCGCGTGATCAGCGTACCCCAATCCATCGCCTGGAGATCGACGTTGAGCCCGATCTCGCGCAACCGCTCGGCGACGATCTGCGCCTGGCGGTCGACGATCGGCTGGTCGGTCGCGGTCATGATGACGATGCGCTCGCCCTTGTAGCCGCTCTCCTTGATCAGCGCCTTGGCCTTGGCGGGATCGCGCGGCCCCGAAAGCGGCGCGGCGCCGGCCTCGCTCGCCATCGGCGTGTTGCAGGTGTAGTAGGAATAGCAGGTCCGCCAGTTGCGCTGATCGTCGCCCGCCAGCGCGGTCATGATCTCTTTCTGGTCGATGACGTAGAGCACCGCCTGGCGCAGCTTCTCGTTGTTGAACGGCGGCTGCAGCTGGTTGAAGCGCATCACCCCGATGCTGCCCAGCGGATCGGTATTGGCGATGGTGATGTCGGGGTTCGACTGCAGCTGCGGCACCAGATCGGGTGGCAGCTGCTGCCACCAATCGACCTCGCCGGCGGCGAGCGCGTTCGCGGCGGTGGCGGGATCGGGGATGTAGACCCATTCGACGCGATCGACCTTGGCGACCTTGCCGCCGGCGGCCCAGCTCGGCTTCTCGCTGCGCGGCACGTAATCCGGGTTGCGGACATAGACCGCCTTGTTGCCGGGAACCCACTCCGACTTGACGAATTTGAACGGGCCCGAACCGGTGGGATCGGTGATCTGGGTGTTGGCGTCGGTCTTGGCGATGCGCTCCGGCATGATGAAGGGGACGTTGCTGGAGAGCTTGCCGATCGCCTCCAGCAGCAGCGGGAACGGCTTCTTGAGGATGATCGAGAAGCGGCGATCATCCGCCGCCTTCATCTCGGCGACCGAGAGCGCCATCACCTGGCCGAGGCCGTCGCGCTTCATCCAGCGCTCCAGCGAGGCGATGCAGTCGGCCGAGCGTACCGGCGTGCCGTCATGGAATTTAAGCTTGTCGCGCAGCGTGAAGGCGTAGGTGAGCTTGTCGGCGCTCACCGTCCAGGTGTCGACCATCTGCGGCTGCGGCTTGAAATGCTCGTCCAGCGCAAAGAGCGTGTCGTAGACCATGTAGCCGTGATTGCGCGTGATATAGGCCGTCGTCCAGATCGGATCGAGGCTGCGCAGATCGGCCTCGGGGATGAAGCGGATGGTCTTGCCCGAAGTTTGGGCATGAGCCGCAGGCGCGAGCAGCCCCGCCGCCAGCATTGCCGCCGCCGCCCAACGTCCCAATCCCCGCAAGCTCCACCCCATCGCCGGCCTCCCGTGTTGCCGCGCTTGAACATGCAAGTTCGGTGCCGCCAACCTTACGCCAGGAGCGGGAGCGCAACAAGCGAGCGACACACAAGCGAGCGCGGCCTTGTCGCCCGGCCGCGCTTTGCCGATAGTGGGGCACCGGCCCCGGCGGAGCATGACGTGAGCGCCTCATCCGATCGTGACATCGCTTTCCTGTCGGCGGGCGCGCTCGTCGAGCGGTACCGCCGCAAGACGCTGTCGCCGGTCGAGGTGACCGAGGCCCTGCTGCGCCGCATCGACCGGGTCGAGCCCGAGATCAACGCCTTCGTGCTGGTGGCGCGGGAGAGCGCGCTCCAAGAGGCGCGCGCCGCCGAAGCGCGCTGGGCCAAGGGCGCGCCGCAGGGCCTGCTCGACGGCGTGCCGGTGACGATCAAGGACCTCTTCCTCGCCAAGGGCTGGCCGACGCTGCGCGGCTCGACGCTGGTGAAGCGCGATCAGCCCTGGACCGAGGACGCGCCGCCGGTGGCGCGGCTGCGCGAGCATGGCGCGGTGCTGCTGGGCAAGACCACCATGCCCGAATTCGGCTGGAAGGCGCTGGGCGATAGCCCGCTCACCGGCATCACGCGCAACCCGTGGAGCCTCGCGCACACGCCGGGCGGCTCGAGCGCGGGCGCCGCCGCGGCGCTCGCCGCCGGCGTCGCGCCGCTGGCGCTGGGCACCGATGGCGGCGGCTCGATCCGCATTCCCTGCGCGTTTTGCGGGCTGCCGGGCCTGAAGCCGAGCTTCGGCCGCGTGCCGCACTATCCGCCGAGCGTCTTCGGCCTCGTCGCCCATAGCGGACCGATGGCGCGAGAGGTTGCCGATCTGGCGCTGCTGCTCAACGTCATCACCGGCGCCGACGATCGCGACCCCTATGCGCTGCCGCCGGAACGGCGCGACTGGAGGCTGGGGCTCGAGGAGGGCGTCAAGGGATTGCGCGTCGCCTTCAGCCCGACGCTGGGCTATGCGCGGGTCGATGGCGAGGTCGCCGCTGCGGCGGCGGCGGCGGCGCAGCGCTTCGCCGAGCTCGGCGCCGAGGTCGAGATCATCGACAAAGTGTTCGAGGATCCCGCCCAGGCCTGGCTCACGCTGTGGCGGGCGGGCGCCGCCAAGGCGATGAGCGCCTTCAGCGCCGAGGAGCGGCGCCGCATCGATCCCGGCTTGGAAGCCGCAGCGCAGCAGGGCGCGCGCCTCGGCGCCCTCGACCATGTCGGCGCCGACATCGCGAGGAATGCGCTGTCGCTCGCCATGGCTACCTTCCATCGCCGCTACGATCTGCTGCTGACGCCGACCGTCGCGGTGCCGGCGCTCAAGGTGGGCGAACTGCTGGCGGATCCCGCGACGCAGCAGGAATGGATCGACTGGGCACCCTTCAGCTATCCCTTCAACCTGACGCGCCAGCCGGCAGCGACCGTGCCGTGCGGCCTCACCCGGGCCGGCCTGCCGATCGGCCTACAGATCGTCGGCCGGATGTATGATGACGCGCTGGTGCTGCGCGCCGCCCGCGCCTTTGAGCGCGCGGCACCCTTCCCGCGCCCGCCCCTGACCTGAGCCGCGCCCGCTCCCCCGCCGCACGAAAAGTGCTAGAACGCCGGTGGAGGAGAAGGATGACGAAGAACGCCGGCAAGCCCGGGCGGCGGGGGAAGAACGGCGCGGCAGCGGACGAGGCGCTGCGCCTGGGCCCGCTCGCCGATTTCATCGGCTTTTACTTGCGCCTGGCGCAGGAGGCGTCGTTCCAGGCCTTCGCCCGGCGCGTACGCGAGTACCAGATGCGCCCCGGCCGCTTCGCCGTGCTGGCGCTGATCGGCGAGAATCCCGGGATCTCGCAGACCGCGCTCAGCCGCGCCGCCGGACGCGACAAGTCGACCCTCACCCCGGCGCTCAACGACCTCGTGCGCCGGGCGCTGGTGAAGCGCCGGCGGGTGGCGAGCGACCGGCGCAGCTACGCGCTGTCGCTCACCGCCAAGGGCGAGCGGCTGCTGAGCGAGCTCACTTTCCATGCTCGCGCCCACGATCGCATGTTGGACGAGCTCGTCGGCATCGAGCACAAGGCCGAATTCATCCGCGCGCTGCGCCGTCTGGCGCTGGTATGAGCGGCGGTTGCAGGGCGGAAGGAGCTGGGTTAGGGTAGTTTGAATACCAACAATCAACCGTGATGCCAGGGAGGATGCGATGAGAAGATTAACGATTGCGGCGGCCGTGGCCGCGGTTCTGGCGGCCGGAAGCGCCGCGGCGCAGGACCAGCACGTCGAGCTGAAGATGTCCTCGTGGGTCCCGCCGGCGCATCCGCTCAATCCCGCCTTCATCGCCTGGGCCAAGGACATCGAGACGGAATCGCACGGCACCATCACCGCTACGCTCTTCCCCTCCGAGCAGCTCGGCAAGGCGGTGGATCATTACGACATGGCGCGCGACGGCATCGCCGACCTCGCCTATGTCAATCCCGGCTACCAGCCGGGGCGCTTCCCGGTGATCGCCGCCGGCGAGTTGCCCTTCCTGATCGCGAATGCCGATGGCGGCACCGAGGCGCTCGACGCCTGGTACCGCCGCTATGCGGCCGCCGAAATGAAGGACGTGCATTTCTGCTTCGCCTTCATGCACGATCCCGGCACCTTCCACAGCAACAAGAAGATCATGTTGCCCTCCGACATCGGCGGCATGAAAATCCGGCCGGCCAACGCCACGATCGGCAATCTGGTGACGCTGCTCGGTGGCACCAACGTGCAGGCCTCGGCGCCCGAGGTGCGCGACGTGCTGGAGCGCCATGTCGCCGACGCCGTGACCTTTCCCTGGGGCTCGGTGGTCTTGTTCGGCATCGACAAGGTGGTGAAGTACCACATGGACGTGCCGCTCTACGTCACCACCTTCGTCTGGGTGATGAACCAGGCGAAATATGACGGCATGTCGCCGGCGCAGAAGAAGGTGATCGACGACCACTGCACCACGCAATGGGCGCTGAAGGTGGCCGCGCCCTGGACCGCCTTCGAATCCGCCGGCCGCGACAAGCTGCGCCACGAGGCCGGCCACGACGTCTACGAGATTTCCGACAGCGATCTCGCCGCCTGGCGCGAGGCCGTGCAGCCGCTGACCGAGCGCTGGGCCGAGCGCGTGCGCAAGACCGGGGTCGATCCCGCGAAGGCGCTGGCCGGCCTCAAGGGCGAGCTCGGCCGGTACAAGGCCGCGTATTGAGCTTGGGGAGCGTGCCTCGCAGCAGCGGTGAATCCTTTTCCGCCCTGAAGGGCGGAGAAGGATTTAAAGAAGGCGTGCAGCGTCATGGCTGAGCCCGCACCCGCATCGCCGCGCGGCCGCATGGACCGGTTCATCGACGGCATCGAGCTCATCGCCGCGATCTTCGTCGGACTGGTGGCGGCCGACATCTTCCTGTCGGTGCTGCTGCGCTACTTCTTCAGCTACACCATTCCCGACAGCTACGATTTCGGCCGGCTGCTGCTCGGCATCCTGATCTTCTGGGGCATCGCCGCCACCAGCTATCGCGGCACGCACATCACCGTCGATCTCGTCTGGACGGTGGCGGGGCCGCGGCTCAAGCGCGTCATCGACGTCTTCGCCACCAGCGTGCTGCTGTTCGTCGTCACGGTGCAGACCGGCACGCTCTTCGACAAGGTCCGCATCACCTATGACGACAACGTCCTGACCTACGACCTGCATCTGCCGACCTGGCCGTTCTTCGCCGTCGCCTGGCTCGGCGACGTCTCGGCGGTGCTGCTCATCGCCGTGCGCACCTATCGGCTGATCTTCCGGCCGGAAGCGCTGGGCGCGGCGCCGTCGATCCAGGCGGTCGAGTGAGGCGGCGATGAGCACGGGCCTCATCGCCATCATCGGCTTCGTCTCGTTGTTCGGCCTGATGCTGCTGCGCGTGCCGGTCGGCATGGCGATGGGCCTGGTCGGCGTCACCGGCTTCGGCTACGTGGTGGGCGGATTGCCGGCGCTCAAGATGGTCGGCCAGACCTCGATGCGCACCGTGGCCAACTACAATTTCGGCATCATCCCGATGTTCCTGCTGATGGGCGCGATCGTCTCCGCCTCGGGCATCAGCCGCGAGTTGTTCCGCGCCGCCAACACCTTCGTCGGCCATCTGCGCGGCGGGCTCGGCATCGCCACCATCGGCGCCTGTGCGGCGTTCGCGGCGATCAGCGGCTCGTCGGTGGCCACCGCGGCGACCTTCGCCACCGTGGCCTATCCCGAGATGCGCGCCTATCGCTATCCCCAGGCCTTCTCCACCGGCGTCATCGCCGCCGGCGGCACGCTGGGCGCGATGTTCCCGCCCTCGACGGTGCTGGCGGTCTATGGCCTGATCACCGAGCAGGACATCGGCAAGCTGTTCATCGCCGGCATCCTGCCGGGCATCCTCGCGGTCTCGATGTACATGGCGACGATCGCCATAATCGGCTTCCTGCGCCCGGACTACCTGCCGGCGGGCGTGCGCAGCACCGCGGCGGAGCGGCTGCAGGCGCTGCGCGAAGTATGGGCGCCGCTGCTGCTCTTCCTTTTCGTCATCGGCGGGCTCTATGGCGGGCTCTTCACGCCGACCGAGGCGGGCGGCATGGGCGCGGGCGGCGCCTTCCTCATCAGCGTGGCGCGCCGGCGCCTCTCGCCCGGGCAGATGCTGCAATCGCTGCTGCACGCCACCCGCACCGCCGCGGCGGTGTTCACGGTGCTGATCGGAGCGCTGCTGTTCGGCTATTTCCTCACCGTCACCCAAACGCCGCAACACGTCACGTCGTTCCTCACCAGCCTCGGCCTTGGCCGCTACGGCGTGCTGGCGCTGATCATGCTGATGTATCTGGTGCTGGGCTGCCTGATGGATGCGCTCGCCATGATCATCCTGACCGTGCCGATCATCTTTCCGGTGGTGTCGGCGCTGGGCTTCGACCCCATCTGGTTCGGCGTCATCATCGTCATGACGGTGGAGCTTGGGCTCATCCATCCGCCGGTCGGCATGAACGTCTTCGTCATCAAGACGGTGGTGCCGGAGGTCAGCTTCGTGACCATCTTCAGCGGCGTGCTGCCGTTCATCGTCACCGACATCCTGCGATTGATCATCCTGATCGCCTTCCCGATCATCGCCACGTACCTGCCCTCCCATATGTAGCGCCGAGGTGCATGATGGAACGCTCGTTCAAGAAAGAAATCGAGGCGCTGAAGCTGGGCGACGGCGAGGTCTTCCACGGCGAAGGCATCCTCGCCGTCACCAAGGCGCTGCTGCAGTCCGGCGTGAGCTATGTCGGGGGATATCAGGGCGCGCCGGTCTCGCACCTGCTCGACGTGCTGGTCGAGGCCGAGGACATCATCGGCGATCTCGGCGTCCATCTCGAGACCTGCACCAACGAGGCCGCCGCCGCCGCCATGCTCGGCGCCTCGATCAACTATCCGCTGCGCGGCGCCGTGACCTGGAAGTCGATCGTCGGCACCAACGTCGCCTCCGACGCGCTCTCGAACCTGGCCTCGCCCGGCGTCCAGGGCGGCGCGCTGATCGTGGTCGGCGAGGATTACGGCGAGGGCGCCAGCGTCATCCAGGAGCGCAGCCACGCCTTCGCGATGAAATCCTCGATCTGGCTGCTCGACCCGCGGCCGGACCTGCCGACCATCGTGCGCCTGGTGGAGAAAGGCTTCGAACTGTCCGAGGCAAGCCACGCGCCGGTGATGATGGAGCTGCGCATCCGCGCCTGCCATGTCAGCGGCGAGTTCGTCGCCAAGGACAATGTGCGGCCGGCGCATTCCAAGCTCGAGCCGATTGCCGGACCGCCGCGCTTCGACTATGGCCGCCTCGCCCATCCGCCCGCCACATTCGTGCAGGAGCGGCTCAAGGTCGAAGAGCGCATGCCCGCCGCCCAGGCCTTCATCCGCGCCCAACGGCTCAACGAGGTCTTCGCCGGCGAGATCGGCGAAATCGGCATCATCGTCCAGGGCGGGCTCTACAACTCGGTGCTGCGCACTCTGGCGCGGCTCGGCCTCGCCGATCCCTTCGGCGCGAGCCGCGTGCCGGTCTATGCGTTGAACGTCGTCTATCCGCTGGTGCCTGAGGAGGTGACGGCGTTCGCCGCGGGCAAGCGCGCGCTGCTGGTGGTCGAGGAAGGTTTTCCCGACTACATCGAGCAGCAGATCAACGTCATCCTGCGCCGCGCCGACATCAACACGCGGGTCCTGGGCAAGGGTTGCCTGCCTCAGGTGGGCGAATACAATTCCGAAGCGCTGCTCTCCGGTTTCGCCGCGTTCCTGCGCGAGACCCGGCCGGCCGGGATCGACGTGGACGCCGGCGCCGGCGCGGCCGACCGGCTGCTCGGCGCCCGACGCGCCGCCGCCGCCGCGCTCGGCGAGTTGCCGGCGCGGCCGCCGAGCTTCTGCACCGGCTGCCCGGAGCGACCGGTGTTCAGCGCGTTGAAGCTGATGCAGCGCGAGATCGGCCCGACCCATATCAGCGCCGATATCGGCTGCCACGCCTTCGGCACGTTGGCGCCTTTCAGCATGGGCAATTCGATCCTCGGCTACGGCATGAGCCTCGCCAGCGCCGCGGCGGTGACGCCCAACCTCCAACGCCGCGCCATCTCCGTGATGGGCGATGGCGGCTTCTGGCATAACGGCATCGTCACCGGCGTCGCCAGCAACCTCTTCAACAAGGGCGATGGCGTGCTGGTGGTGATGCAGAACGGCTACACCTCGGCGACGGGGCTGCAATTCATGCCGTCGAGCCTGGCGAGCCGCAGCGGCACGGCGCCGGGCATGGACATCGAGACGACGCTGCGCGCGCTGGGCGTCAAATGGCTGCGGAAGGTGCGCACCTACAACGTCGCCACCATGCTCAAGACGCTGAAGGAGGCGATGCGGGCCGCCGAGAGCGGGCTCAAGGTGATCATCGCCGACGGCGAATGCCAGCTTGCCCGCCAGCGCCGGGTGCGTGCCGAGGAGGCGCAGAAGCTGGCGCGCGGCGAGCGCGTGGTGCGGGCGCGCTACGGCGTCGACGACGAGATCTGCACCGGCGATCATTCCTGCATCCGCCTCTCCGGCTGCCCGTCGCTCACCATCAAGCCCAATCCCGACCCGCTGCGCACCGACCCCGTGGCGAGCGTGGTGCAGAGCTGCGTCGGCTGCGGGCTATGCGGCGAGGTGGCGCATGCGGCGGTGCTGTGCCCCTCCTTCTATCGCGCCGAGACCATCCGCAACCCGAACCGCTGGGACCGCGCGCTCTATCGCCTGCGCCGCCGCGCCATCGCGTGGCTCGGCGGCGCCGCGAGGGCGGCATGAGCAGCGCCGCGCGCCCGGTCACCATCCTTGTCGCGGCGCTCGGCGGCGAGGGCGGCGGCGTGCTCACCAACTGGATCGTCGAGGCCGCCGGCGCACGCGGACTGCCGGTGCAGAGCACGTCGATCCCCGGCGTGGCGCAGCGCACCGGCGCCACCACCTATTACCTCGAGATCTGGCCCGAGCCGTGGTCGGCGCTCGGCGGCAGGCGGCCGGTGCTGTCGCTGGTGCCGGGGCTCGGCGACATCGACGTCGTGGCGTCGAGCGAGCTGCTCGAAGCGGCCCGCGTCATCGCCGGCGGCTTTGCCGCCAAGGACCGCACCACGGTCATCGCCTCGACCCACCGCATCTACGCCATTTCCGAGCGCATGTCGATGGGCGACGGCCGCGCCGATATCGGCCACCTGCTGAAAGGGATCGAGGAGCAGGCGCGGAGCCATATCCTGTTCGACATGGAAACCGCGGCGCAAGGCGCCAACAGTGTTATCAACGCGGTGATGCTGGGGGCGATCGCCGGCTCCGGCCGGCTGCCGATCCCGGTCGCGGCGTTCGAGGCGGCGATCCGCGCCGAAGGCAAGGCGGTCGAGGCCAATCTGCGCGGCTTCGCCGCGGGGCTCGCGGCCCTGGCGCAGGCGGGCGCGGCGCCGCACGCGTCGCACAAGCGCGCCCGGCCGCCGCGGCCCAGCCTCGCGGCGCTCGAACGAGCGGCGCAGGAGACCATGCCGGCGGCGGCGCTGGACATCATCGTCGAAGGGCTGCGCCGGCTCGCCGCCTATCAGGACCTGCGCTATGCGCGCCTCTACCTCGATCGGCTCGGCGCGGTGCGCGATGCCGATGCCGCCGGCGGCGCCGGCGGCAAGCTGCTGCGCGAGACGGCGCGGCATCTCGCGGTGCGCATGTCCTTCGAGGATGTGATCCGCGTAGCGCAGGCGAAGACCGATCCGGCGCGGCTGCAGCGCATCCGGGACGAGCTGAAGCTGCGGCCGGACGAGCCGCTGGCGGTGGTGGATTTCTTCAAGCCCGGCATCGAGGAGCTGTGCTCGATCCTGCCGCCGCGCCTCGCGCGGCCCCTGCTCGCCGCGGCACAGCGGCGCGGCTGGCTCGGCACGGTCTATTGGGGCTTGGAGGTCAAAAGCGACACGGTGAGCGGCTTCCTGCGCCTGAAGCTGCTGGCCTCGCTGCGGCGCTGGCGGCCGCGCAGCCACCGCTATGCCGAGGAGCAGCGGCAGATCGAGGCCTGGCTCGCGCTCGTCGCCGCGGCGGCACCGCTGTCGACCGCGCTGGCGCTGGAGATCGCCGATTGCGCGCGGCTGATCAAGGGGTATGGCGACACCCATGCGCGCGGCCTCGCCAACTACCGCAAGATCGAGGAGTGCGTCATCCGCCCGGCGCTCGCCGGCCGCTATGCCGCGCCGCTCGCGGTTGACGCCGTCGCCGCCGCGCGCACCGCGGCACTGGCCGATCCCGACGGCGAACGGCTGGAGAAGACGCTGGACGAAATCGAGAAGCGCGCCGGCCGCGCCGTGGCGGCGGCGTAGGCTGCGGCCGCCGGCGAGCCTATTGCGTCATCGCGACGTAGCAGCTGTCGCCGGGCTTCTCGTCGCAGCCGAAGACGCTGGAGACGCTTCCCCAGTTGATCCCGGCCAGCACCGGCGTAGCGGCGCTGCGGAAAGGCGCCGCCTGGCTCATCACCAGCACGGTCACGATCAGCAGCACACCGAAGATACCGACCGATTCCTCGTCCATCATCCGCCTCGCCCGGCCGCCCTTGGCGGCGCTTTCCGACGGCCAAGACATAGCAGCGCGAAAGTTAAGCCGGCGTGAACGTCGGGTGCCATTTGAGGCATGTTTTAAGCGTCTGTTTACCGCGCTTGACCGCGGCGGCGGCGCGCCCAAGACTGCCATCGCCGCGCGCTGGCGGGCGCGGCCAAGAACGGTTCCGGGGAGACGGTCATGAAACGCAGCACCGAGCGCGTCCTCACCACCCATACCGGCAGCCTGCCGCGCCCGGAAGACCTCATCCGAACCATGTTCGCCAAGGAGGAAGGCGTGCCGGTCGACGGCGCCGCTCTCGCTCGGCGCATCCGCGCGGCGGTGGCGGAGACCGTCGCGCGGCAGGTCGCCGCCGGCATCGACATCGTCAATGACGGCGAGATGAGCAAGCCCAGCTATGCCACCTACATCAAGGACCGGCTCGACGGCTTCGGCGGCACCAGCCATCCCCTGCAATACCAGGACCTCGTCGACTTCCCGGAGCTGGCGCGCCGCGTTTTCGGCGATCCCGGCCGGGCGCGGCGCAAGACGCCCGGCTGCAACGGCCCGATCGCGGTGCGCGACGCCGGCGCCGCGGCGAGCGACGCCGGCAACCTCGCCGCGGCGCTGGGCGCGGTGACGGCGGAAGAAGGCTTCCTCACCGCGGCCTCGCCGGGCCTGATCTCGCTCTTCTTCCACAACGGGCACTATCCGAGCCACGAGGCCTATCTTTTCGCCATCGCCGAGGCGATGCGCGGCGAATACGAGACGGTGGCCAAATCCGGCTTCATCCTCCAGCTCGACTGTCCCGATCTCGCGATGGGCCGCCACATACAATACGCCGGGCTCAGCACTGCCGAGTTCCGCCGGCGCGCGCACCTCCATATCGAGGCGCTCAACCATGCGGTGGCGGGCATCCCGCCGGAACGGATGCGCCTCCACCTTTGCTGGGGGAACTACGAGGGACCGCATCACTGCGACGTGCCGCTCAAGGACATCATCGATGTGGTCTTCGCGGCGCGACCGGCCGGGCTCTCCTTCGAAGCGGCCAATCCCCGCCACGCCCATGAATGGACGGTGTTCGAGACGGTGAAGCTGCCGGAAGGCAAGGTGTTGATCCCCGGCGTGCTGGAATCGAAGACCAACTTCATCGAGCACCCCGAGCTGATCGCCCAGCGCATCGGCCGCTATGCCCGGCTGGTCGGGCGCGAGAACGTCATCGCCGGCAGCGATTGCGGCTACGGTACCTGGGTCGGGCAGGCGGCGGTCGATCCGGCGGTGGTGTGGGCGAAGCTCGCGGCAATGGCCGAAGGCGCCCGGCTCGCGACGCGGGAGTTCTGGCGCTAGGCACCGCGGCGGGAAGCCAGCCAGGCGCGTGGCATTTGAGACAAATGCGCCGCTTTAATGCTTGCGGTTTTCACCGCGCCTTCACTTCTGCGGTGCAGGATCGCGGCTTCCGTTGAACACTGTCCGGGGGCCATGAATGGCCGCACTCCTCGATCAGATCGAGACACCCTGCCTGCGCCGGCTCTATGCCTATTGGGACGAGCGCCGGCAAGGCCGCGACTTCCCCGCGCGAAGCGACCTCGACCCGATCGAGTTCCGCTATGCGCTCGGCCATGTGCTGCTGATCGACGTGCTCGACGATCCCCAGCGCTTTCGCTTCCGGCTGCACGGCACCGAGCTTGCCGCACGCGCCGGTTACGACATGACCGGCAGGATGGTGGACGACCTGCCGAACCCGGCGAACCGCGCGCTGCTGACCGCACGCTGCCGCATGCTGGTGGAGACGCGCCAGCCGGCCGTGGCCTTGGACGAACGCATCCTAGGCCAGCGCCGCTTCGGCTACGAGGTGATCTGGCTGCCGCTGGCGAGAGACGGCCGGCACATCGACATGCTGATGGCCGGCCTCATCTACCGCAATTCCGCCGCCGCGCTCGACGCGTAGCAGCCGCCGCTACCGCGGCGCGAACCGCCGCCCGGCCGCTTCGGAACATTTCAAGAACGATTGTCCTCGCCAGCTCGCGGCGGGCGACGGTGCGCCGGGGATGCGCCGGGGATGCGCCGGCGGCATGTGGCCTAAATAGAGGCACAGTGGCACTCTTGCGGTTAGTGTCCGCCTGCAGCCGGTCGCATCGCGGGGGCGCTCGGCGATTGGCCGTTCAAGGACGGAATGGCGAGCCGCAGGGCGCAGCGCCCCGGATCGGCCCGACCCGACCCTGACACCGGTACGCGGGACGCGGCGGAGGCGCAGAGGAAGCGAATGGAACGGCGCGGGAATCGAGACGGAAATGGATGACCTACCGGGCGAACTGAAGCCGTCGCCGACGCGCCCGGCGCCCGCGCCGCCGCCGCGTACTTCGCGCCGCAGCCGGCTCGGTCGGCTGGTCTGGCTGGTGCTGGGCGTGCTGCTGCTCGCCGGCATTGCCTGGATCATCTTCCGCCCGCAGGCGCAGACGCCCCGCCCCAGCCGCTACACGCTGAGCGGCCCCATGCCAGTGGTCGCCGCCACCGCCGTCAAGGGCGACATGCCGGTGACGCTCGACGCGCTCGGCACGGTGACGCCGCTCTACACCGTCACGGTGATGACCCAGATCGACGGCGAACTGATGCAAGTGGGATTCACCGAAGGTCAGGAGGTGAAAAAGGGCGATTTCCTCGCGCAGATCGACCCGCGTCCCTATCAGGCGGCGCTCGACCAGCTCGAGGCGCAGCTGATCCACGATCAGGCGCTGCTCAAGGGCGCCCGGATCGACCTCGCCCGTTACCAGAAGCTCGCGTCGCAGAACTCGATCGCCCAGCAGCAGGCGGACGACCAGCTCTATCTCGTCCAGCAATACGAAGGGACGGTGAAGTCGGACGAGGCCCAGATCGAGGCCGCCAAGCTCAACCTCGTCTATTGCCGCATCGTCTCGCCGATTGACGGCCGCGTGGGATTGCGGTTGATCGATCCCGGCAACTATGTCCAGACCAGCAGTACCACCGGCATTGTCGTCGTCACGCAGATCAAGCCGATGTCGGTGATCTTCACCCTGCCGGAGGACTTCCTGCCGGCAGTGCTGAAGCGCGTCGCCGCCGGCGCCGGTCTCCAGGTCACCGCCTTCGACCGCAGCGGTACCATCAAGATCGCCACGGGAAAGCTGAGCACGCTCGACAACCAGATCGACACGAGTACGGGCATGCTCAAGCTGCGCGCGCTCTTCGACAACGACGACGAGATGCTGTTCCCGAACCAGTTCGTCAATATCGAACTGCTGCTCGATACCGACAAGGACGCCACCATCATCCCCGCCGCCGCGGTGCAGCGCGGCGCGCCCGGCACCTTCGTCTACCTCGTCAAGCCGGACGATACCGTGAGCGTGCAGAAGGTCGTTCTGGGGCCGGCCGACGCCGAGCACGTCGCGGTGAAGAGCGGGCTGGCACCCGGCGACAAGGTAGTGGTCGACGGCGCCGACAAGCTGCGCGACGGCGCCAAGGTGAGGCAGCCTGCCGCCGGCAATGGCACGGCAGCGGCGCCGGAACAGCGCGGCCGGAGCAGCCCATGAGCCGCAGCCCCGGCGCGGGGCGGAAGGCCGGCGCCGGATGAGCCCGTCACGCCTCTTCATCCTGCGCCCGGTCGCCACCTCGCTGCTGATGGTGGCGATCATGCTGGTCGGCGTGGTCGGCTACGACTTCCTGCCGCTCTCCGCACTGCCGCAGGTCGATTACCCCACCATCCAGGTGCAGACTTTCTATCCCGGTGCCAGCCCCGACGTGATGACGTCGTCGGTGACGGCGCCGCTCGAGGTCCAGCTCGGCCAGATGCCCGGCCTCAACCAGATGTATTCGCAGAGCTCGGCCGGCTCCTCGGTGATCACGCTGCAATTCAACCTGAACCTGTCGCTCGACGTGGCCGAGCAGGAGGTGCAGGCGGCGATCAACGCAGCCGGGAACCTGCTGCCCTCCGACCTCCCGGCGCCGCCGATCTACGCCAAGATCAATCCCGCCGATGCGCCGATCCTGACCCTCGCGGTGACCTCGAAGACGATTCCCATCCCGCAGCTCCAGGATATCGCCGACACGCGGCTGGCGCAGAAAATCTCGCAGCTGCCCGGCGTCGGCCTGGTCAGCGTCAATGCCGGGCAGCGGCCGGCGGTGCGTATCCGCTTCGATACGCGCAAGCTCGCAGCCTACGGCCTCAACATCGACGATCTCCGCACCACCATCGCCAACGCCAACGTCAACACGCCCAAGGGCAATTTCGACGGGCCGATGCGCGCCTACACGATCAACGCCAACGATCAGATCACCAACGCCGGCGAATACGCCAAGCTGGTGATCGCCTATCGGAACAACGGGCCGGTGATGCTGTCGGACGTGGCGACGGTGGCGAGCGGTCCCGAGAACAGCAAGATCGGCTCGTGGGTGAACACCGAGCCGGCGGTGATCCTCAACGTGCAGCGTCAGCCCGGCGCCAACGTCATCGAGGTGGTCGATCGCATCCAGGCGCTGCTGCCGGCGCTCAAGGAGTCGCTGCCGGCGGCGATGGAGGTGAGCGTGCTCACCGACCGCACCGTCACCATCCGCGCCTCGGTGCGCGACGTCGAGATCGAGCTGGCGCTCGCCGTGGCGCTGGTGGTGCTGGTGATCTTCGCCTTCCTGCGCAACGTGCCGGCGACGCTGATTCCGAGCCTGTCGGTGCCGCTGTCGATCGTCGGCACCTTCGCCGCTATGTACCTGCTGGGCTTCAGCCTCGACAATTTGTCACTGATGGCGCTCACCATCGCCACCGGCTTCGTCGTCGACGACGCCATCGTGATGATCGAGAACATTTCCCGCTACGTCGAAGCGGGGCATTCGCGCCTCAAGGCCGCGCTGCTGGGCTCGGAGCAGATCGGCTTCACCATCATCTCGCTGACGGTGTCGTTGCTCGCGGTGCTGATCCCGCTGCTGTTCATGGGCGACGTGGTCGGACGGCTCTTCCGCGAATTCGCCATCACGCTTGCCGTCACCATCCTGATCTCGGCGGCGGTGTCGCTGACCCTGGTGCCGATGCTGTGCGCCAAGTTGCTAAAGCCGCCGTCGGAAGAAGGTGCGTTCTTCCGCCGCTCCCAGCAATGGTTCGACGCCGCGATCGCCGGCTACGGCCGCATGCTTGGCTGGGTGCTCGACCATCAGCCGCTGGTGCTGCTGGTGGCCGTCGGCACGCTGGCGCTCACCGTCTTTCTCTATATGGCGGTGCCGAAAGGCTTTTTCCCGGTGCAGGATACCGGGCTCATCCAGGCGATCACCGAGGCCGACCAGTCGGTCTCCTACGAGGCGATGGCCGAGCGCCAGCAAGCCTTGGCGAAAGTGATCCTCGGGGACCCCGACGTGGCGAGCCTCTCGTCCTTCATCGGGGTCGACGGCACCAACAGCACGCTCAACAGCGGCCGCTTCCTCATCAACCTGAAGCCGCGCGACGAGCGCGACACCCGCGCCAGCGACGTGATTCGCCGGCTCAAGCAGGAGACGGCACAGGTGGCCGGCATCGGGCTCTACATGCAGCCGGTGCAAGACCTCACCATCGACGCCACGGTCAGCCGCACGCAATACCAGTTCGTCATCGAGGACGCCAATCCGGCCGAGATCGCCGCCTGGGCGCCGAAGCTCATCGCCCGGCTCGAGCAGCTGCCCTCGCTCGAGGAGGTCGCCAGCGACGTCGAGGCGCACGGGCTTTCCGCATACATCGCCATCGACCGCGACACGGCCGCGCGCTTCGGCATAACGCCCGCCACCGTCGACAACGCCCTTTACGACGCCTTCGGGCAACGCATCATCTCCACCATCTTCACTCAGTCGAACCAGTACCGCGTCATTCTCGAGGCCGATCCGCAGCAGCAGCGCACGCTCGACACACTCAACGCGATCTACCTGCCGTCGTCGCTGTCGGCGACCGGACAGGTGCGGTTGTCCGCCGTTGCACGCTTCATCCAGCAGGAAGCGCCGCTTCAGATCAACCATCTCGGCCAGTTCCCCTCGGCGACGATCTCCTTCAACTTGGCGCCGCACGCTTCGCTCGGCGAGGCGGTGGACGCGATCCGTGCCGCCGAGCGCGAGATCGGCCTGCCGCCGAGCATCTTCACCACCTTCGAGGGAGCGGCGCTGGCGTTTCAAGCGTCGCTCAGGAACGAGCTGCTGCTGATCCTTGCCGCGATCGTCGCCGTCTACATCGTGCTGGGCGTGCTCTACGAGAGCTACATCCATCCCTTGACGATCCTATCGACCCTGCCCTCCGCCGGCGTCGGGGCGCTCATGGCGCTGATCATCGACGGCAGCGACCTCGGGGTCATCGGCATCATCGGCATCGTGCTGCTGATCGGCATCGTCAAGAAGAACGCGATCATGATGATCGACTTCGCGCTCGAAGCCGAACGCGAGCAAGGCAAGTCGCCGCGCGAGGCGATCTTCCAGGCCTCGCTGCTGCGCTTCCGCCCGATCATGATGACGACCATGGCGGCGCTGTTCGGCGCGCTGCCGCTGATGCTCGGCAGCGGTACCGGCGCGGAGCTGCGCCATCCGCTCGGCGTCACCATCGTCGGCGGCCTGATCGTGAGCCAGGTGCTCACCCTCTTCACCACGCCGGTGATCTACCTCGCCTTCGACCGTCTGGCGCGGCGCTTGCGCGGCGCCGCAGTGGCGCAGAGTCCGGCCGAATGACGCTCTCCGAGACCTTCATCCGGCGCCCGGTGGCGACGACGCTGCTCACCCTCGGCCTGGCGCTCTCCGGCGCCGTCGCCTTCCTGCTGCTGCCGGTCTCGCCGCTGCCGCAGGTCGATTTCCCGACCATCCAGGTCTCGGCGCAGTTGCCCGGCGCCAGCCCCGAGACGGTGGCGACCAGCGTTGCGACGCCGCTGGAGCGCCATCTCGGCCAGATCGCCGACGTCACCGAGATGACCTCGACGAGCACCGTCGGGCAGACGCAGATCACCCTGCAATTCGACCTCGATCGCGACATAGACGGCGCCGCGCGCGACGTGCAGGCGGCGATCAACGCGGCGCATGCCGACCTGCCGGTGAGCCTCAGGACCAATCCGACCTACAAGAAGGTCAACCCGGCCGATCCGGCGGTGCTGATCCTGGCGCTCACCTCCAACACGTTGAGCCAGGGCCAGCTCTATGATTCCGCCGCCACCGTGCTGCAGCAGAAGCTGTCGCAGATCGACGGCATCGGCCAGGTCACCATCGGCGGCAGCTCGCTGCCGGCGGTACGCGCCGAGCTCAACCCGCATGCCCTGTTCCGTTACGGCATCGGCCTCGAGGACGTGCGCGCGGCGCTCAACGCGACCAACGCGCACAGCCCGAAGGGCGCCATCGAGAACGATCGGCGGCGCTGGCAGCTCTACACCAACGACCAGGCGAACACCGCCGACCAGTATCGCTCGCTGGTGATCGCTTATCGCAACGGCGCGCCGGTCCGGCTCAGCGACGTCGCCGACGTCGTCAATTCCGTCGAGGACCTGCGCAACGGCGGCATCGCCAACGGCAATCCCGCGGTGCTGCTGCTGCTGTACCGCCAGCCCGGCGCCAACATCATCGACACGGTGGATCATGTCTATGCGGTGCTGCCGCAGCTCAAGGCGTCGATCCCGAGCGATATCGACATCACGCCGGTAGCGGATCGCACGACGACGATCCGCGCGTCGCTGCACGATGTCGAGCGGACGCTGTTCGTTTCGGTCATGCTGGTCATCGGCGTGGTCTTCGCCTTCCTGCGCAACGGCCGCTCGGCGATCATCCCCAGCGTCGCCGTCCCGACCTCGCTGCTCGGCACCTTGGGCGTTATGTATCTTTTGGGATACAGTCTCGACAACCTGTCGCTGATGGCGCTCACCGTGGCGACCGGCTTCGTCGTCGACGATGCCATCGTCGTGCTGGAGAACATCACCCGCCACATCGAGGCCGGCATGCCCCGCTTCCAGGCGGCGCTGCTCGGCGCACGCGAGGTCAGCTTCACCGTGCTGTCGATGAGTTCGTCGCTGGTGGCGGTGTTCATCCCGATCCTGCTGATGAGCGGCATCGTCGGGCGCTATTTCCGCGAATTCGCCATGACGCTGTCGATCGCCATCGCGGTCTCGCTGGCGATCTCGCTGACGACGACCCCGATGATGTGCGCCTATATCGTCCGGGTCCGCCCGGAGGCCGAGCGCGGGCGCTTCTATCGCTGGGGCGAGCGCGGCTTCGACGCCATGCTGGCTTGGTATGACCGCTCGCTGCGCTGGTCGCTGCGGCATGCGCGGCTGATGATGCTTATCCTGCTGGGCGTACTCGCGCTGAACATGTACCTCTTCTATGTCGTGCCGAAGGGCTTCTTCCCGGAGCAGGATACGGGCCGCCTGATCGGCGGCATCCAGGGCGACCAGAGCATCTCGTTCCAGCTCATGCGGAAAAAGCTGGGACAGTTCATTTCAATCATCCAGCATGATCCCGACGTCGAGACGGTGGTCGGATTCGTCGGCGGGCGGCAGACCAATTCCGGCTTCGTCTTCATCACGCTGAAGCCCTTGTCCGAGCGCAAGCTGTCCGCCAACCTGATCATCGCGAGGCTGCGCCGCGCCATGTCGAAGGTGGCCGGAGCGACGCTTTTCCTGCAGGCGGCGCAGGACATCCGGGTCGGCGGCAGAACGGGCAACGCGCTCTATCAATTCACCTTGCAGGGCGACGATCTCGCCGGGCTCTATCAATGGGCGCCCAAGATCGCCGAGGCGCTGCAGCACGAGCCCGATCTCACCGACGTCAACAGCGACCAGCAGCAGAACGGCCTGGAGAGCGAGCTGGTCATCGACCGCGACACCGCGGCGCGCCTTGGCCTCACCACCGCCGCGATCGACAACACGCTCTACGACGCCTTCGGCCAGCGGCAGGTATCGACCATCTATACCGCGCTCAACCAGTACCATGTGGTCATGGAGGTGGCGCCGCAATACTGGCAGAGCCCGGAGATGCTAAAGGAAGTCTATGTCAGCACGGCGGGTGGCGCCGTCGCCGGCACGCAAGCGACGCAATCGGTGATCGGCACGGTGGCGGCGGCGCCAGGAACGGCCGCCGGCGGCAGGAACGCCACCGCGGCGCAGATCGCCGCCAATGTCGCGCGCAATCTCGTCGCCAACCAGATCGGCGCCGCCGGCCACACCAACCTCGGCGCCTCGACCGGTGCCGCGGTCACCACCAGCGCGGAGACCATGGTGCCGCTCGCCGCCTTCGCCCATTACGGGCCGGGCAAGACGCCGATCGCGGTCAACCACCAGGGTCCCTTCGTCGCCTCCACCATCTCGTTCAACCTGGCCCCCGGCAAGTCGCTGAGCGACGCCACCGCGGCGGTCAACCGGGTGATGAACGAGCTCAACGTGCCGGTGACCATCCATGGCAGCTTCGCGGGAACGGCGCGCATCTACGAGCAGTCGCTGGCCAACGAGCCGATCCTGGTGCTGGCGGCGCTGCTGACGATCTACATCGTGCTCGGCATCCTCTACGAGAGCTACATCCACCCGATCACCATCCTCTCGACGCTGCCCTCGGCCGGGCTGGGCGCGCTGCTGGCGCTGATGGCGCTCAACGCCGAGTTCAGCATCATCGCGCTGATCGGCGTCATCCTGCTGATCGGCATCGTCAAGAAGAATGCCATCATGATGATCGATTTCGCCCTCGCGGTGGAGCGCGGCCGCGGCCTCGATCCGCGCACCGCGATCGCCGAGGCCTGCGCCCAGCGCTTCCGCCCGATCATGATGACGACCTTCGCCGCCATCCTCGGCGCCCTGCCGCTGGCGGTCGGCGGCGGCGACGGGGCGGAGCTGCGCGCGCCGCTTGGCATCTCGATCATCGGCGGGCTGCTGGTCAGCCAGGTGCTGACCCTCTACACGACGCCGGTGGTCTATCTCGCCCTCGATCGGCTGCGGCTCCGGACCATGCGGCGCCGCCCGGCGGCGGAGCCGGCGGAATGAGATGGTGGGCGCTGCTGCCGGCGCTGGCGCTGCTCGCCGCCTGCACCGTCGGCCCGGATTACCGCCGCCCGCCGGCACCGGTGCCGGTCGCCTTCAAGGAGCTCGCCGGGTGGAAGCCGGCGGCGCCGGCCGAGACGCAACCCCGGGGGCCGTGGTGGTCGGCGTTCCACGACCCGGTGCTCGACGCTCTCGAACGCCAGGTTTCGATCACCAACGAGACGGTCCGCGCGGCGGCCGCCGCCTATGTCCAGGCGCGGGCGCTGGTCGCCGAGGCGCAATCCGCCTTGTTCCCGACGCTCGGCGTTACGCCGAGCGTCGTCCGCAGCAAGCAGAGCGGCGCCGCCGGCTTCGGCAGCATCCCGCCCTTCACCGAGTACAGCCTCCAGGCCGGCGCAGCCTGGGATCTCGATGTCTGGGGCCGCATCCGCCGCCAGATCGAGGCCCAGCAGGCAGCGGCCGAAATCAGCGCCGCCGACCTCGTCAATGCGACGCTCTCGGCGCAGGTGGCGCTGGCCAGCGACTATGTCGATCTGCGCTACGAGGATGCCCTCGCCGTGCTGCTGCGGCAGACCATCGCCGCCTCTGCTCGGGCGCTGCAGATCACCGAGAACGGACACACCGCCGGCACCGCCTCGCGCGGCGACGTGGTGACGGCGGATTCGCTGCTCAAGGGCGTCGAGGCGCAGCTCGTCGGGGTCGGCGTCGCACGGGCGCAGTTCGAGCACGCGATCGCGGTGCTGACCGG
>DAHUYF010000178.1 GCA_027315365.1 Rhodospirillales bacterium
CGCGCGGCCGCGGCCGGCCGCGCGTCGATATAGACCGTCCACTCCACGAAGCACCGCTCCCGCTCCTCGACCTGCAGCACGCGCACGCCGTCGAGCCCGCGGCGATTGAGCAGCAGCCGCTTCGCTTCCTCGATCGCCGACGGTCGGTCGGAGAAGATGGCGTCGATGCGCCAGTGCCGATGCGACAGCCGGTGCACCTCGAAATGCGGCATGCGGGACTGACTCAATCGCGGCTCCCCTGGTGCGGCGCGCCTCCCGAGCATTCTTCGCCGGCGGCGCTCAACAAGAGATTAAGCGCGCGCCGCCGGGCGTTTGGCGCGTGTTTTATCTGCTTGCTTTTGTCGCGATCGTGCGCGCTTTTCGCCGTGCCCTGCGCAATACTCGGGGCATGCAATCGTCCACCGGAAACGGCGCCCTGCCCGAGAAGAAGCGGCTCACCGCGCCGCAGCTGCGGCGCGTGCTGCTGCTGCAAAAGCGCTATGTCAGAGGCTGGTGGGGCGGCCGGCCGGCGGCGCTGGCGCATCACGATCTCAGCGGCGTCGATCTCAGCAATCAGGATCTCTCCGGCGCCGACCTCACCGGCGCCAACCTGCAAGGCTGCAAGCTCGACGGCGCCCGCCTCGCCAAGGCCAATCTCTTCGTCGCCGATCTCCGTCTCGCCGGCCTCGCCGGCGCCGATCTCTCCGAGGCGGATCTGCGCGGCGCGCGGCTCTGGGGCGCGCAGCTCGAGCGGGCGCGGCTCACCGGCGCCGATCTGCGCGAAGGCGCGATCGCCAATCTCCACGGCGGCAACCCGTCGAACGCGGCCGGCTACGAGACGCAGCGCGCCGATCTGCAGTCGGTCCAGGCCAAGGGCGCCGATTTCTCCGGCGCCAAGCTCGCCGGCGCGGCGCTGTCGATGGCGCAGCTCGTCGACACCGTGCTGCGCCAGGCCGATCTCTCGCAGGCCGACCTGCGCCGCACCAACCTTACCGGCGCCATTCTCGAGAGCGCCGATCTCAGCGACGCCAAGCTCAACGACGCGGTGCTGCGCGGCGCGGTGCTGTCGGACGCCAAGCTGCGCGGCGCCGAGCTGCGCGGCGTCGACATCACCGGCGCCATCCTCGATCCCGGCGCGCTGCAGGAGACGGTCGGCCGCGACGGCCTGCACGGCCTCGCCCTGCGCCCCATCACCCGCGAGCGGCTGGCAACGATGCTGCGGCTGCACGCGCAATGGATCGACAGCGACGGCAGCGAGGGCGAGCGCGCGCAGCTCAACGACACCGATCTCAGCGGCCACGACCTCCACAGCGTCAATCTGGCGCTGGCGGAGCTGTCGCATGTGGCGCTACGCGGCGCCAATCTCGCCGGCGCGCTGCTCGCCGCCTGCGACCTGTCGCTCGCCGATCTGCGCGAGGCCGATCTGAGCGGCGCCGATCTGCGCGGTGCCAAGCTGGCCCATGCCCATCTCGGCCGTGCCGTGCTCGCCGGCGCCGATCTCGGCCCGCTCGAGGAAGTCGGCGCCGAGGGTGTCGACCTCGCCACCGACCTCGAAGGCGCCAAATTCTTCGGCGCCGATCTGCGCCAGGCAAGCCTGCGCCACGCCAAGGTCGACGCCGCGGATTTCGGCGGCGCGCTGCTCGACGAGGTCGATTTCGCCGAGGTCGATCTCTCCCGCGCGCGGATGAGCCGCAACCGCACCGGATAGCCCGCATCCCCATGCCCGCAAGGAAGACGCCGTGCAGACCGACAGCGATTTCGATCTCGACACGGCCAAGTGGCATCCGCGCACGACGCGGCTTTACCACTATTGGCGGTCGATCCGACCTCGGCCGAGCCTGCTGCCGGGCCGCCAGCATTTCGACCCGATAGAAGTCCCGGAGCTGCTGCCGGGGATGTGGCTGCTCGACGTGGCGCGCAACCCCTTCCGGCTGCGCTACCGGCTCTGCGGCACCGGCGTGGTGGGCGCGATCGGCCGCGAGGTGACCGGGATGTGGCTCGACGAGGCGCATCGGCAGGCGCCGGCCGCGACGGATTGCGCCGCCCGCTGCCGCCGGCTGGTGGAGGACGGCACGCCGAGCTGGCGCAAGGCACCGCCGCGGCTGTGGACGCAGGGCGATGTCGGCATGGTGGAGACCTTGCTGCTGCCGTTGGCGCGCGACGGGCGCACCATCGACATGCTCTGCGCCCATGGCGTGCTCTACCATCCCGACGGATCGGTCGCGTTTTGAGCTGTCGGCTATCAGCCGTCAGCCGTCGGCCAGATCCGTGCCGCCGGGCGCCAGTTGCGTTCCATTCCCGCACCGCCTATCAGCTACCTCTTCGCTGACGGCTGATAGCTAGGAAGTACCGCATGCTGACCATGGCGGGCCGCATGGCCCAGCTCGGCACCGAGAGTGCCTTCGAGGTGCTCGCCCGCGCGAAGGCGCTCGAAGCCGAGGGCCGCTCGATCATCAATCTCGGCATCGGCCAGCCTGATTTCGCCACCCCCGCGCATATCGTCGAGGCCGGGCGCAAGGCGCTCGCCGACGGCCATCACGGCTACACTCCGGCCAATGGCATCCTGCCGCTGCGCGAGGCGGTCGCGGCCGATCTCCACCGCCGCCACCGGGTCGGCGTCTCGCCCGACCAGGTGCTGGTGGTGCCCGGCGGCAAGGTGACGATGTTCTTCGCCGTGATGATGTTCGGCGAGCCCGGCGCCGAGGTGATCTACCCCAGTCCCGGCTTCCCGATCTACGAGAGCATCATCCGCTTCTCCGGCGCGACGCCGGTGGCCATGCCGCTCTACGAGGCCAAGGGCTTCTCGTTCAGCGCCGAAGAGGTGCTGGACAAGATCACGCCGCGCACCCGGCTGCTCATTCTCAACAGCCCGGCCAACCCCACCGGCGGCGCCGTGCCGCGGGCCGAACTCGACGCGCTCGCGCGCGGCCTCGAGCGCCATCCCCAGGTCGCGATCCTGAGCGACGAGATCTACGGCGAGATGGTCTATGACGGCGCCGAGCATATCAGCCTGCTGACCTACCCGGCGCTGCGCGACCGCGTCATTCTGCTCGACGGCTGGAGCAAGACCTATGCGATGACCGGCTGGCGGCTGGGCTACGGGGTCTGGCCGAAGCTGCTCTTCGCGGCCGCCGAGCGGCTCGCCATCAACTGCCACTCCTGCGTCAATGCCGCCGCGCAGTACGCGGGGATTGCGGCATTGACCGGCCCGAAGGAGGCGTCGCTCAAGATGCTTGCCGCGTTCGCCGAGCGGCGGCGCTACATCGTGCAGGCGCTCAACGCGCTGCCCGGCTTCCGCTGCGCCACGCCCGGCGGCGCCTTCTATGCCTTCCCGCAGATCGGCGGCACCGGCTTCGACAGCCGGGCGCTGCAGGCGCGCCTGCTCGACGAGGCCGGCGTCGCCACCATCGCCGGCACCAGCTTCGGCGTCCACGGCGAGGGGTATCTCCGCTTCTCCTACGCCGCGAGCCTGCCGGCCCTGGAAGAGGCGGTGGCGCGGATCGGCGATTGGCTGGCGCGCCAGGACAACGATTCCCGGATAAAGACTGCTTAGCCATGCGGCAATTGCCTATTTTTTAGGCAGAATTGCCTCTTTGTTGAGGCGTTGATTCGGGCTAGCTTCGGCCTGCCGCGGCGCGACGCCTCTGGCACGGCTCATGCTTAAACGAGGCGGAGACCGGCCCGGCGGCTGGCGCTGGGCCTCACGCGAATGGCGCGAAGGCGGGGACCCATGAAGAAAGTCGAAGCGATCATCAAGCCCTTCAAGCTCGACGAAGTGAAGGAAGCGCTGCATGAGGTCGGCATCCAAGGCATCACCGTCACCGAGGCGAAGGGCTTCGGACGGCAGAAGGGCCATACCGAGCTCTATCGCGGCGCCGAATACGTCGTGGACTTCCTGCCCAAGGTGAAGATCGAAGTGGTGATGGAAGACTCGCTGGTCGAACGCGCCGTCGAGGCCATCCAGCATGCGGCCCATACCGGGCGCATCGGCGACGGCAAGATCTTCGTCAGCACCATCGACGAGGCGATTCGCATCCGTACGGGAGAAAAGGGCAAGGACGCGATCTGAGCATCGAGGACGCGTCGAGACGTCGAATTCCGGCTGCGCTCTGCGGCGGGCAACCCAAGGACCAAGTAACGACGGGAAAGAGGCTATGTCCGACATTAAAAAAGTCATGTCCATGATCAAGGAGCACGACGTCAAGTACGTCGACTTCCGCTTCACCGATCCGCGCGGCAAGTGGCAGCACTTGGCGCACCACGTCCGCACCGTCACCGAGGATTTCCTCGCCGGGGGCGTGATGTTCGACGGCTCCTCGATCGCCGGCTGGAAGGCGATCAACGAGAGCGACATGGTGCTGATGCCGGATTGCGCCACCGCGGTGCTCGATCCCTTTGCGGCGCAGACCTCGCTGATCGTCGTCTGCGACGTGCACGAGCCGCTGACCGGACAGCCCTATACCCGCGATCCGCGCTCGATCGCCAAGAAGGCGGAAGCCTATCTCGGTTCGACCGGCATCGGCGACAAGGCCTATTTCGGGCCCGAGGCGGAGTTCTTCATTTTCGACGACGTCCGCTACAAGACCGGCATGAACGGGGCGATGTACGAGATCGACAGCGACGAAGGCCCCTATGTCAGCGACAAGAAATATCCCGACGGCAACACCGGCCATCGTCCGCCGATCAAGGGCGGCTATTTCCCGGTGCCGCCGGTCGACGGCCAGAGCGACATCCGCGCCGAGATGCTCTCGGTGATGGCCGATATGGGCCTCAGGGTCGAGAAGCATCACCACGAGGTGGCGCCGAGCCAGGCCGAGCTCGGCTTCGAGTTCGGCACCGTCGTCGAATGCGCCGACCATATGCAGATCTACAAGTACGTGGTCCACAACGTCGCGCATCAGTACGGCAAGACCGCGACCTTCATGCCGAAGCCGATCAAGGGCGACAACGGCTCGGGCATGCATGTGCACCAGTCGCTGTGGAAGGGCAGCAAGCCGCTCTTCGCCGGCTCGGGCTATGCCGACCTCTCCGACATGGCGCTCTTCTACATCGGCGGCATCATCAAGCACGCCAAGGCGATCAACGCCTTCACCAACCCCACCACCAACAGCTACAAGCGGCTCATCCCGGGCTTCGAGGCGCCGGTGCTGCTGGCCTATTCCGCGCGCAACCGCTCGGCCTCATGCCGCATCCCGATCGTGTCGAGCCCCAAGGCCAAGCGCGTCGAGGTGCGTTTCCCCGACCCGGCGGCCAACCCCTATATGGGCTATGCCGCCATGCTCATGGCCGGGCTCGACGGCATCCAGAACAAGATCCATCCCGGCGATCCCATGGACAAGAACCTCTACGACCTGCCGCCGGAAGAGCTGAAGGACGTGCCCACGGTGTGCGGCTCGCTGCGCGAGGCGATGGAGAACCTGCGTGCCGACCACGCCTTCCTACTGAAGGGCGACGTCTTCACCAAGGATCTCGTGGAATCCTACATCGAGCTCAAATACGAAGAGATCCACAATTTCGAGCACACGCCGCACCCGATCGAGTTCCAGATGTACTACAGCGTCTGAGCGCGACGGACGGCTCGATACAGCAGCCCCGCCGGGAAACCGGCGGGGCTTTTGCTTGCTGCGCCCGACCGCCGGCGCGTCGCGACCCGCATCAGGGCCGGCGCGCGGCAGCGGCTCATTTCATCTCGGCGCCGATGGCCCGGAGCGCCGCGCGCGCGCATTCCATGTCCTGGGTGTAGTGGCCGCCGCTCAGCCCGATCGCGCCGACCGTCTCGCCGTCCAGCACGATGGGAAAGCCGCCGCCGAAGATGATCAGGCGCGGCGTGTGGGTGATGCCGTGGAGCAGCGGCGGGTCGTCCTTGATGAAGTCGTACCACACATGTGTCGGCATGCCGAAGGAAGCGGCGGTGAACGCCTTGTCCTGCGCGATCTGGATCGACAGCCCGGGGGCGCCGTCCATGCGCGAGAAGGCTTTGAGATTGCCGGCTTCATCGGTGACGGCAATGCACATGCGGAGCTTGAGCTCCGCCGCCTTCTGCGCCGCCGCGGTGACGGCACGCTCGGCGGTCTCGGCGTCGATGCTGTGTTTGACAATGCTCATTCGGCCTCTCCTCCCCTGCAGCGCGCGCGACATGAGACCCGTGGGCCGGGCCGTTCCGGACGATGATGAACCCGTCCGCCTTGCCGCGTCGGCTCATCTTCGTCTGGTGCCCGGCACTGTCAACGCCGGCGATCAGCGATGGCCAGGTTCGGCCGCCGCCGGCTCGCCGGTCACGCGATAGATCATCAGCATGTTGATCGCCTGCCCGTCCGAGGACAGCGGCAGCGCCAGCGATTCCTGCCGCCAACGTCGCCCGTCGAGCACCACCCCGTCGTTTTCGTAGAGCGGCGCGGCCGCCGACAGCGCGCGCCGGTAATGGCGTTCGGCAAAGTCGCGCATCTCGGGTTCCGGAGCCTGGTCGAGGAACTTCCCGGTCATCTCGTAGCCGAGATGCCGGGTGAGCTGGGTCGAGACCACGCGATAGTAGAACCGCGGCGGGCTCTCCAGCACATCGATCAGCGACACGCGGCCCAGGGCATAGTCGAACTCCACGGGATCGATGTCGTCGCGCGACGGAAAGGCACGCGCGCCGCGGCGCGCGTGCCAGTACAGATAAAGGCGCCGGAGATCGGCATCGGCGCCGACGCGCTCGAGATCGGCAATGTTCGTCACCTTCAACAGCTTCCTCCGTCGGCGTCGTTTTCAGCCATGCCCCCGCCGCATCCTCCGGCCTGGGCGCGCGGGCGACCGATCACCGGCAGGTTGCGTTTGCAGTGTCACTTCCAGAGTCAGGTAGACAAGACAGCGCATGGTCGAGCGGCCCCCGGCTCCGAGCAGAGCATATCGGGGCAACCGGGGCAATCCGGCCCGACATCGCCGACCGACGCCATGTCGGGGTGTGCGCCGCCGTGGAACGGGACGGCGCTCACGTCGATCGGCGGCCTAGTTGACGCTCTCGCTGTCGCCCCGGACGCGGGTAAGCTCGTGGACCGCCTGGTCGACCTGCAGCCAGGAGGCGATGGCCGAGGCCTCGACCTCGCCGTCGCGCAATCGGGCGATCCGCGCACTGACCACGTTGGGCGCGGCCGCGCCGTGCTTGGCAACCAGCCAGGCGGCGACGGTCCAGATGTTGCGGTTGATCACCATCCTGGAAGTTGAACGACGCGCCGCCGCGCGAAGTTCCGGCGCGACCATCCTTCCGCGCGCACGACATGCCGCGCCGCGTCGAAGCGGTCGCGCCGCGCCGGGCGCTTATGGGCAGCAGGCATCGACTTTGTCGCTCCCGAAACTCTTTCGTCCATGGTGGACGAGAGCGTCGGTCCGGGGCAACGGAAGTCTATGGTTAACGAAAAATTTCCCGGGCGGCGCAGCCCCGCTCAGGCATCCGCCATGCGTCGCAGCAGCGCCCGCGTCGCCTCGATCACCGCGCGCCAGGCATCGAGCGCCAGATCGTCGCCGATCTCGACCGCGCGCCGCGCCCGGTCCTGGGCGAAGGTCAGCGCGTCGATGCCATATTTGTCGGTCAGGCTACGCGCCATGCGCGCCGCATCGGAAGCTTCGAGCATGACCGGAGAACGCTCGAGCGGCCGCAATGCCTCCATGGGAGCTTGCGAATTCCGCCGATTGTCGCGACCGCCGCCTTCAATGGACATGCTCGTCCTCTCCCGGCTCGGATTTGATCAGCTCGGCGGTCGCGCGCGCGATCCAGCACCAGACGACGTAGGTGAGGTCATCGGCGCCGTCGCCGTGCTTCTTGGCCTCGCGCCCGGCAACGTCCGCCGCGTCTTCGCCATGGCGGCGGACCAGCAGCATCGCCGCCTCCCAGATCTGCCTTTCGCTCGTCATCACCATGCGCCACCACCCGCCTCTTGCGGGCGAGAACCGGCGCGGCCGGGCCAATGGCCGCCGCGGCCGCGCCGATCCTCACGTCCTTCGGACCGAGGCTAGTCGAACGCTGCCACCTGCTGCGGCAGGATCTCGATGCGCACCAGCGCCAGCCCCTCCTTCTCCATGCCGAGCAGCTTGGCCGCCTGCGTCGACAGGTCGAGCACCCGGCCGGCGATGTAGGGGCCGCGGTCGTTCACCTTCACCTCGATCGACTTGCCGTTCTCGAGATTGGTGACCTTGACCTTGGTGTCGAGCGGCAGGGTGCGGTGAGCCGCGGTCAGCTTGCGCGCGTCGAAGCGCTCGCCGCTGGCGGTCAGCCGTCCCTGCTCCTGGTTGCCGTACCAGGAGGCGATGCCGACCTGGTCCACCTCCTGCACCATGGCGGGATCGGCCTCGCCGGGCTGCGCCTCCGCCAGCGGACTTGCGGCCGCCACGCTCGCGACGGCCGCTACCGCCGCCGGTGCGGGCGCGGACGCAACAGGATTCGCTGCACCCGACGCCACGTTGCGCGAGACATTCGCATCTGCCGAAACACCGGATCCAATCATGCTGATCAGACCGGCTACAGCAGGCCAATACACCCACAAGCCTAACCGACGTATCCGCATCGGAGCCTCACCTTCCTGATTGGTCTTTTCGTTTATTTTCTGTGAAGACAACGAGGGAGACTAACGGTTTGTTCCGTAGAATGCAAACTATTCAGTAGAAATATTGGCACGCATGCGTAACGAATCAGGGAAACGGCGGCACTGGCCGGGGCCGCCGGTCCGCCCCGATGGCGACGAAGGTGAACAAACCTTCGGTTACCTTGATGCGCTCCTCGCTCAACCCGCGGCGCGCCCAGGACTCGATCTTGACCGCGATCGAGCTGCGCCCGACCTTGGTCACCTCGCCGTAAAAGCTCACCTCGTCGCCGACCAGCACCGGCTGGTGGAAGCTCATGGCGGTGATGGCCACCGTGGCCACCCGCCCGCGCGCCCGCCTGGCTGCGACCAGGCCGCCGGCGATGTCCATCTGCGCCAGCACCCAGCCGCCGAAAATGTCGCCATTCTGGTTGGCGTCGGCCGGCATCGGCACCGCTCGGATCGCCGGCTCGTAAGTCGGCGGCCCAGATCTCTCCGCTGTTCCGTTCATGGATGAAACCCGCTATTGTCCCGGATCGCTAAGACCACATGTTGTGGGAGGGGCCTTCAGCCCCTACCGTATTTTTGATGATCGCGACGGTACCCGCATGCCAGACCTCTTCGACAATCTCGCCCGCAAGCCCGGCTCCGGCTATTCCGCCAAGGATATCGAGGTGCTGGAAGGCCTCGAACCGGTGCGCCGGCGCCCCGGAATGTATATCGGCGGGACGGACGAGCGGGCGCTGCATCATCTCGCCGCCGAGGTGCTCGACAATGCCATGGACGAGGCGGTGGCGGGCCACGCCAGCCGCATCGAGCTCGAACTGCACAAGGACGGCAGCGTCGTCGTTCGCGACAACGGCCGTGGCATGCCGGTCGACCCTCATCCCAAATTCCCCAAGACCTCGGCGCTCGAGGTCATCCTGACGATGCTGCACTCCGGCGGCAAGTTCTCGGGCGATGCCTACAAGACCTCGGGCGGTTTGCACGGCGTCGGCGTGTCGGTGGTGAACGCGCTCAGCGACCGGCTCTGGGTCGAGGTCGCGCGCGACAAAAAGTCGTGGACGCAGGAGTATTCGCGCGGCAAACCCAAGACAAAGCTGAAGGACGGCGGCGCGGTTTCCAATCGTCGCGGCACCACGGTCGGATTTCATCCGGATCCGCAGATCTTCGGCGACAAGGCGCAGTTCAAGCCGGCGACGCTCTACCGCCTCGCGCGCTCCAAGGCCTACCTCTTCCGCGGCGTCGAGATCCGCTGGTGGTGCGACCCCACCCTCGACCGTCCGGACGAGGTGCCGCAGGAGGAGCGCTTCCACTTTCCCGGCGGGCTCGCCGACTACCTCGCCTCGCTGCTTGCGGGGCGCGAGACGCTGACCCCCGTCCCCTTCGTCGGCGAGCACGAATTCGGCGAAGGCGGCCGCGTCGAATGGGCGATCGCCTGGCCGGCGGATCAGGAAGGCTTTCAGTCCTTCTATTGCAACACCGTGCCGACGCCGGAAGGCGGCACGCACGAGGCCGGCCTGCGCGCCGGCCTCACCCGCGGCCTCAAGGCCTATGGCGAGCTGACCAGCAACCGCCGCGCGGCGCAGGTCACCGCCGAGGACGTCATGACCGGCGCGGTGGTGCTGCTCTCGCTGTTCATCCGGGAGCCGCAATTCCAGGGCCAGACCAAGGAGCGGCTGGCCTCGCCCGAGGCGGCGCGGCTGGTCGAAGGCGCGCTCAAGGACCATTTCGACCACTGGCTGTCCGGCGACCCCGAGGCGGCGCGGCTGCTGCTCGACGAGGTGATCGAGCGCGCCGAGGAGCGCCAGCGCCGCCGCCAGCAAAAGGACCTCGATCGCAAGAGCGCCACGCGCAAGCTGCGCCTGCCGGGCAAGCTCGCCGATTGCAGCGCCGGCTCCGCCGGCGGCACCGAGATCTTCCTGGTCGAGGGCGACAGCGCCGGCGGCTCGGCCAAGCAGGCCCGCGACCGCGAGACCCAGGCCATCCTGCCGCTGCGCGGCAAGATCCTGAACGTCGCCTCGGCCAGCGCCGACAAGCTGCGCCAGAACCAGGAGATCGCCGACCTGCTGCAGGCGCTGGGCTGCGGTTCGGGCGAACGCTACAGCGAGGAAAAACTCCGCTACGAGCGCGTCATCATCATGACCGACGCCGATGTCGACGGCGCGCACATCGCCTCGCTGTTGATGACCTTCTTCTTCCGCGAGACGCCGAAGCTGGTGGCCGGCGGCCGCCTCTTCCTCGCGGCGCCGCCGCTCTACCGGCTGCACCAGGGCGAGACGACGATCTACGCCCGCGACGACGCGCATAAGGACGCGCTCTTGAAAAGCGCCTTCGACGGGCGCGGCAAGGTCGAGATCAGCCGCTTCAAGGGGCTGGGCGAAATGCCGCCCAAGCAGCTGCGCGAGACGACGATGAATCCGGCGAGCCGCACGCTGCTCAGGGTGACGCTCCCCGAGGAAGGCCAGCGCGACTTCAAGAGCACGGTCGATCTCGTCGAGAGCCTGATGGGCCGCAAGCCCGAGCTGCGCTATCAGTTCATCCAGGAACGGGCGCAGTTCGTGCGCGATCTCGACGTCTGACGCCGCGCGGCCGCGTCACGACGCGGTCACGCGCGGCACCTATCCTGCGCTATGATGATCACCGGTCGGTCGAGGCGGCGCCGGATGCCGGCCGCCCGCGAGGCGCACCATGAGTAGCGATCCGGACAAGCCCACCTATGTGCTGGTGTTGCAGGGCGGCGGCGCACTCGGCGCCTACCAGATCGGCGCCTATCAGGCGCTGGCCGAGCACGGCCTGCTGCCGGATTGGATCTGCGGCATCTCGATCGGCGCCATCAATGCCGCGATCGTCGCCGGCAATCCGCCGGAGCGCCGGCTGGCACGGCTCGAGGAATTCTGGGACGCCATCTCCTGGCCGACGCTCTTTGCGCCCACCGGCGGCGAGACACTGCACGCGCTCTACAACACCGCCAGCTACGCCGAGGCGATGGTGTTCGGCCAGCCGAACTTCTTCCAGCCGCGGCCGATCAGCCCGTTCTTCGCGCCGCCCGGCGCGGCGGCGACCAGCTTCTACGACTCCGCGCCGCTGCGCTCGACATTGCTGCGCCTTGTCGGCTTCGATCTCATCGCGGCGAAGACGATCCGCCTCAGCCTCGGCGCCACCGACATCGCCACCGGCGATCTGCGCTTCTTCGATAACTGGCAGGACCGGATCGGGCCGGAGCATGTGATGGCGAGCAGCGCGCTGCCGCCGGCCTTCCCGCCGGTGCAGATCGGCGAGCGCTTCTACTGGGATGGTGCCTGCGTCTCCAACACGCCGCTCGACGCGGTGGCAGGCCAGCCGCCTGGCGGCCACACGGTGGTGTTCATGATCGACCTCTGGGACGCCGCGGGAAAACCGCCGCGACAGATGACCGAGGTGCTCTGGCGCAACAAGCAGATCCAATACGCCAGCCGGACGGCGGCACATATCCAGGCCGTGGCCACCACCGTAAAACTCCGCCATGCGCTGCGGCGGTTGCACCCCTCCGGCGCGGCGGAGAGCGAGGCGGCGGTGCCCGACGGCACGGCATTGGCGACCGGAATGCTCGATATCGTGCACATCGTCTATCGTCCCGGCGCCGATCAGATCCCGAACAGCGACGCCGAATTCTCGCGCGTCTCGCTGCGCGAGCGGCGCCACGCCGGCCATCGCGATATGAATCGGGCGCTGACGGCGTCACCCTGGCTCGCGCCGGCGGCGCCGGCTCATTTCGGCGCACGCGTGCATCGCGTCTCGGCGGAAGGCGTGACGACCGAGCCGGCCGCCGATCTCGGCCCCGGTCCCGGTCCCGAGACGCGGCCGCCGGCGAAAAGGAGAAAGCGCGCCTAGCAGCTAAATCTACCGAGGGCGGAGCCGCTTGGCGTTCGCGCGGGCGCGGCTATGCCAGGGCGTCACCGCGGCGCGCAGCCCGCGCTGGCCGGAGAGCGTCATCATGGCGAGCGCCGAACGCTGCGCCGCCTCGGTTTTTTCCAGCACCATGCGCTGATATTCGGCGACCGAGCAGTTGCCCGCGGCCATCATCGCGGTCCGGCGCAGCACGGTTTCCCAGGAAGCGACCGTCAGCTCCGCCAGCAGCAGCGGCAGCGGCAGTACGGCCCGGCGGCGACGCTTTTTCATGTCCGACTCAGTGGCCCGAGAGGCGGCGTCCGAGGAACAGGCCCAGCACCAGGGTCAGTACGAACAGCGCGATGAAGATGTAGAACAGCAGTTTGGCGATCCCGGCCGATGCGGCCGCGATGCCGCCGAAGCCGAAGAGCGCGGCGACGATCGAGATCACCAGGAAGATCAATGCCCAGCGCAACAACATGATGCGCCAACGCCGGCCGGCGCACGGCGGTTCCGGCGCGTCAGCCGCCGAGCCAGGCGCGCAGCGCCACGTTCACCGGCTGCGGCCGCTCCAGCGTCGAGAGATGGCCGCAGCGCTCGATGATGGTGAGCATCGCGCCCGGGATCAGCGACGCGATCTCCTCGTGCAACGCCAGAGGCGTCGACTGGTCCTCGCGCCCGCACAGCACCAGCGTCGGCACGCGGATGCGGCGGAGATCGTCGCGCCCGTCCGGCCGGCCCATGATCGCCCGCATCTGGCGAAGATAGGCGTCGCGTCCGACGCGCTGCGTCATCTCCATGATGGTCCGGGTCAGCACCGCGTCGGCGAGATGATCGGCATGCAGCCATTGCGGCAGCAGGCGCGGCGTGATCCCCTTGAATTCGCCCTTCCGCGCCAGCTCGATCAGGCCGCGGCGGGCGGCCAGGCGCTCGGGCGTATCGGCGCGGGCGGAGGTGTCGAGCAACGCCAGCCGCATCACCCGTTCCGGCGCCTGCCGCATGATCTCCTGGGCGAGGTAGCCCCCCATGGAGAGGCCGGCCAGCGCGAAGCGGTCGGGCGCCTCGGCGAGCACGCGCGCCGCCATCAGCGACAGCGATTCGTCACGGGTGAGATCGGCAACGCTGATCTCCGCGATGTCGGCCAGGGCCGCCGCCTGCGGCTCCCACAGCGCCCAGTCGCACAACAGCCCCGGCAGCAGCGTCAGCGGAACTTTCACGTCACAGGCCTCGCTCCGGCGGCTTGGTTGTCCATGCCGTCAGAGTATAGGTCCCGCCGCGCGCCCGCCAAGCGGGGTGGCATCCCTCCGGCTCAATCCGTTTGCGTCAACCGCGAGCGAAGAATTGCCGCCATCTCATCGCCGTGAGGCGCCGTTCGGGCGGGGTCGCGCGGGCGGAGGCTGAGGATGGATCGCCTCGCCGGCTCCTCGATGAAGCGCCATACCAGGATGGCGGCGGCCAGCGTGACCGGAAAGGCCAGCAGCCGCCCATAGGGCGAAGGCACGAACATGCGGAGATAGGTATGCGACGGGCCTTGCAGCAGATAGAACGCATAGCTCGCGCTGCCGAAGAGATAGAGGGCGCGGCACCCGAGCAGGCGCGTAAAGCCGTTGTCCGACACGTAGATCAGCGCGATCAGCAATCCGATCAGGACCGTGGCGGCGGCGACCGCTCTGTCGTCCCGCGTGATCGAGAGCAATGCGGCGATTGCGGCCGTCACCCCGAGACAGAGCGCGCTGCCGGGCCGCCTGGCGATCGGCGAGGCGCGGAGGACGAGTGTCTGCAGCAGCATGCCGAACAGGAATTCACCGCTTCTGGTCAGCGGCAGGAAAAGATGAAGCGGCCAGGCAGGAACATGGACATGACCCGCGAAATCGGTCCATGGCGTGATTGTCGGCGTTCCGGCATCGATCATGAAGACGGCATCGATGACGCAAGCGACCAGCAGCAGGGGACTGCCGAGGCGGCGCAGCATGTTTATGAGGAAGGGGAAAAGCAGGTAGAAGAAGAACTCTACCGAAAGCGTCCATGCCTGCATGATCCAGGCATAGCCGGAATGGCCGTAGGCGTTGGTCCAGGATTGCACCATCGCCAGGACGGCGACGGCCGTCTTGGCGGTGAGCGGCACGGAGGTAATCGGTATCGGCAGCGCCAGAAGCAGGGCGAACAGATAGACCGGGTAAAGTCGGGCGAACCGGCCGATGAAATAGTCCCGGTATTGTGCCGGAGCCTTGAACCGCGCCGGATGGGCATGAGCCAGGATGAACCCCGACAGGACGAAGAAGACGCTGACGCCGAACGCGCCGTTGCGGAGAAAAGTGGCGAGCGGCCGCGGCGCTCCAGCCCGGGCGAGGAAGGTCGCGCCATAATGCATGATGAAAACATAGGATGCCGCGACGAAGCGGATGCCGGTAAGCGCCGAAACCTTTCCGTTCGCCGCGGATATTTTCATCGGAGCCCCTGACCTGCATGACAACCCGGTGATTGGTGCCGGCGGAGGCTTCGCCCGACCCGAGCCCGACCGCCGGTAGCGGCCTTAGTAACGAGCCGTGATGGCTTTCGTTCAGCCGCTACAACTTTTGGCTGCCGCGATCGAGAATGGAGCAGCCGCAGCGCGACAAAAACCCGGGACCTGGCTGTGCCGCCCGGGTACGCGGGAGCGTCAGGCGTCTCGCCCGACGCGTTGCCTCCTTTCCGTCATGCCCTCGATGTCCGGCTCGGCGCGCATCGACGAGATGACCGGCAGGGCGTGTCGCCATCGGCGACCCGCGACTCGCCGCCGCCGGGAGCGGCGACGCCAATCGCCGCCAAGACATCGCGCACCGCCGCCTGCGGCTCCCGCCGCGCCTGATCGCACGACAGCCGCGGCCGCGGCGCCGGAGGGATTTTTCCCCGGACGCCCCTTTTTGCAGCTTCGTTAACCATTGACATGAGAGTATAAACCTCTCGGAGCGCGCGCCCCGCAGGCCTGCCCTCCGGCGAAATAATTTGACTTTCGGGCGCGCACCCCCAATTAAAGAGCGATCCTGAAAGTCAGAAACATAGAAAGCGCGAAGTACACAACTGCATGAGTTTTGCTGATCTAGGCCTCTCCGCAGAGGTCCTGAAGGCGGTTGCCGATGCCGGCTACACCGCCCCCACTCCGATCCAGGAACAAGCCATCCCCTATGTGCTGACCGGGCGCGACGTGCTCGGTTGCGCCCAGACCGGCACCGGCAAGACCGCTGGATTCACCCTGCCGATGATCGACATCCTGGCCGCCGGCCGGGCCCGAGCGCGGATGCCGCGCTCGCTCATCATCGAGCCGACGCGCGAACTCGCCGCCCAGGTGTCGGCCGCCTTCGAAACTTACGGCAAGCACCACAAGCTCAATATGGCGCTGCTCATCGGCGGCGAGAGCTTCTCCGATCAGGAGCGCAAGCTCGATCGCGGCGTCGACGTCCTGATCGCGACGCCGGGCCGGCTCATCGACCTCTTCGAGCGCGGCAAGATCCTGTTGTCGGACGTCAAGATCTTGGTGATCGACGAGGCCGACCGCATGCTCGACATGGGCTTCATCCCCGATGTCGAGCGCATCGTCGGATTGCTGCCCCGGATCCGCCAGACGCTGTTCTTCTCCGCCACCATGCCGCCCGAGATCCGGCGGCTGGCCGACGCCTTCCTGATGAACCCGAAGGAGATTTCGGTGGCGCCGCCGGCCTCCCCGGCGGCCACCGTGGCGCAGCACCTCATCACCGTGCAGCCCGACGACAAGCGCGAAGCGCTGCGCCGGCTCATCCGCAACGAGGATGTGAAGAACGCCATCATCTTCTGCAACCGCAAGCGCGACGTCGACATCCTCAACCGCTCGCTGTTGAAATCCGGCTTCAACGCCGCCGCCCTTCACGGCGACATGCCGCAGTCCAAGCGGACCGAGACGCTCGAGCGCTTCAAGGAGGGCGAGATCCGCCTCCTGGTCGCCAGCGACGTCGCCGCCCGCGGCCTCGATATCCAGGGCATGTCGCACGTCTTCAACTTCGACGTGCCGATCCATGCCGAGGACTACGTCCATCGCATCGGCCGCACCGGCCGCGCCGGACGCGACGGCCGTGCCTTTACCCTGGCAACCCCCGAAGACGGCCGCTTCGTGGCCGCCATCGCCAAGCTCATCGGCAAGGATATTCCTGTGATCTCGCTGGAGGGCATCGGCCCTGCCGAGCTGTCCGAGGAAGAGGGCGACACCCGTCATCACGGCCGACGCGGCCGCGGCGGCAGCCGACGCGAGCCCGCAGGCAAGCGCGAACCGCAGGCACGCGAGCCCGAGAGCAAGCGCGAGCCGGAGAGCAGGCATGAGCCGGCGGCGCGAGCCGAGCCGCGTCCCGATACCGGCCGCCGCGACGAGCGCCCGCGCCAGCCGGCGCGTGACCGCGGTCGGCGCGACGGGGCGCAGCGCCCCCCATTGCGCGAGGCGCCGCGACCGATCACCATGGATCCTGAGGGCAAGGTGACGCCGCTGCCGCGGCGGGACGAGCACCGCGACGACCTTGACGACGATCGCCGCGTGATCGGCTTCGGCGACCATCTGCCCGCGTTCCTGGCGCGTCCCCCGAGGATCGCGCGCGGCTGAGCGGGGTAGGTCCCGATGAAGACGATCTTCGTGATGGTGAAATGCGATCTCGGCAAGGCCTACAAGGTCGCCGAGGAAGCGGTCGAAGGCGTCGAACAGGTTTCCGAGGTCTATTCGGTCTCCGGCCAGTACGACCTGCTGATGAAATGCTATCTGCCGCCGGATATGGATGTCGGCCATTTCGTGGTCGAGAAGCTGCAGACGCTGCCGGGCATCAAGGACACGTTCACCATCATGGCCTACAAGGCCTTTTCGGAAGATCAGTCCTTCTGACGTTGGAACCGCGGGCGGCCGGGCTTGCGGCGTTTGGCCGCGGCGCCCGCCGGCCGGCTGCCGCCAATATCCCGGGCGTCTGATGGCACGGAGACAATGATGGCCAACGGTTCGCCCCTGACGTCGATGCTGCGCGGCCTGCGCCGGCGCTGCCCGCATTGCGGCGAGGGCGCGCTCTATCGCCGCTACCTGAAGCCGGTGGCGCGATGCGAGCGCTGCGGCGAGGCCTTCGACCAGATCCGCGCCGACGACTTCCCTCCCTATCTTACCATCCTCATCGTCGGCCATCTGGTCGTGCCGCTGATCCTCGTTGCCGAGCGCGTGGGTCTCTCGACCGTGGCGCAGGTGGCACTCTGGGTCCCCGTGACGCTGCTTCTCGTCCTGCTGCTGCTGCCGCGCTTCAAGGGCGCAGTCATCGGTCTGATGTGGTCGCTCAACATGGGCGCCGCCAAACCGCAGCTCTGAGGCATCAAGGCACCTAACCCGGCCCTCCCCGGCCTGTCCCTCCCCGGCCTTGCCCCGCCTCTCGCCCCGGCGTAGATTATTTTAGGTCTAAAATATCTCGCGCGAGGACGTCCGGCATGGCTGCGGATCCGGCAAGACCGCTTCTCGGACGGCATGCCGTCGTCACCGGCGGCGGCGGCGGCATCGGCGCCGCGGCGGCCCTGGAGCTGGCGCGGCTCGGCGCCCGGCTGAGCCTGCTAGGCCGCCGGCCGGAGCCGCTCGCCGCACAGAGCCGCGCCATCGCCGACAGCACCGGCAGCGAGGTGGCGACCCTGAGCCTCGACGTTACCGATGCGGGGGCGGTGCCGGCGGCCTTCGCCCGGCTCGGCGCCGTCGACATCCTCGTCAACAATGCCGGCGCTGCCGAGAGCGCACCGTTTCTCAAGACCGGGCTCGATCTGCTCGAGCGCATGCTCGCGGTCAACCTGAAGGCCGCCTTCCTGTGCAGCCAGGCGGTGCTGCCCGGCATGCTTGCTTCCGGCCAGGGCAGGATCGTCAACATCGCCTCGACCGCGGGCCTCATCCCCTACGCCTATGTCAGCGCCTATGTCGCGGCCAAGCACGCGCTGGTCGGGCTGACCCGCGCGCTGGCGCTGGAGACCGCGAAGAGCGGCATCACCGTCAACGCCGTCTGCCCCGGCTTCACCGACACCGACCTCGTCGCCCGCGCCGTCGCGACGATTACCGCCAAGACCGGGCGCTCGGCCGAAGCGGCGCGCGGCGAACTCGCCAAGACCAACCCGATGGGGCGCCTCGTCAGCCCGCAGGAAGTGGCCGGCGCGATCGCCTTCCTCTGCCTGCCGGGCAGCGGCGCGGTGACCGGACAGGCGATCGTCGTCGCCGGCGGCGAGGTGATGGGGTGAGCGAGCTGCGGCTGCAGGGGACGGCCTCCGATCGGGAATCGGCGCTGGTAAGCGACGACAAGCTCGAGTTGAAGCTCTGGCTGCGCCTCCTCACCTGCAGCAACCTCATCGAGGGCGAGGTGCGCGCGCGGCTGCGCGAGACCTTCGCCACCACCCTGCCCCGCTTCGACCTCCTGGCGCAGATCGATCGCGCGCCGGACGGATTGACCATGGGCGAGCTGTCCTCGCGGCTGATGGTGAGCAACGGCAACGTCACCGGCCTCACCGACGCGCTGGAGCGCGAGGGCCTGGTCTCGCGCCTGCCCGAGCCGGAGGATCGGCGCAGCCTGCGCATCCGCCTCACCCCTTCCGGCAAGCGCGCCTTCGACGCCATGACCCCCACCCACGAGCAGTGGATCGATCAGATGATGGCCGGCCTCACCCGCGCCGAGATGGCGCATCTGCTGGAACTGCTGGGCCGGCTCAAGCAATCGGCGCAACGCGCCGGCGCCGCGTCATGAAGGCCGCCGAGCTGGGGAATGAGCCAGCGTGACCGCCGCGATGAAGCTCCTGTCGCCGCTCCGCATCAACGGCATGACGCTGCCCAACCGGGCGGTGGTGCCGGCGATGGTGACGCGGCTCTCCGGCGAGGACGGCTATGTCAACGCGGCGGTGATCGAGCGCTACCTGCGCTACGCCGAGGGCCGGGTCGGTCTCATCGTGGTCGAAGCGACCGCCATCCACGGCAACAAATCGGGGCCGCTGCTGCGGCTTTCCGATGCCAGCTTCGTCCCCGGCCATCGCGAGCTGGCGCGGCGCGTGCACGACGCCTCCGACTCCAAGATCGTGCCGCAGATCATTCATTTCCTGAAGGTCGCGCGCTCCGGCTGGCGGCAGCGGATCGACAGCCTGTCGAGCGCCGATATCGACCTCATCGTCGACCAGTTCGCCGCCGCCGCGGCGCGCGCGCGCGAGGCCGGCTATGACGGCGTCGAACTGCATTCGGCGCATGCCTATACGCTCTCCTCCTTCCTGTCGCGCCACAACCCGCGCCGCGATGCCTATGACGGGCGCACGCTGGAAGGACGCTTGCGCCTGTTCGGCCGCGTCATGGCGGCGGTCCGCCGGCGCGTCGGTGCGGATTTCCCGGTCGGCGTGCGCTTCCTCGCCGAGGAGGCGATCAAGGACGGCTACGCGCTGCCCGATGCCGAGCGTATCGCACTGCGCATGGCGCAGCTCGGCGTCGACTACATCTCGCTGTCGGTCGGCGGCAAGTTCGAGGACGCCATCCACAAGCCGGGCCAGCCGCTCTACCCCTATACCGGCTATTCCGGCGACCGCTGCATGCCCGGCGACTGGTATCCGGCGCTGCCGCATGCCGAGCACGCCGCGGCGGTGAAGCGCTACATCAACGGCAAGGGCTATCAGGTGCCGGTGATCTCGGTCGGCAAGATCAGCGATCCCGCGGATGCAGAGCGGCTTCTCGCCGAAGGCAAGGCCGATCTGATCGGCATGGCGCGCCAATTGCTGTCCGATCCCGATTGGGTGCGCAAGCTCGCCGAGGGTCGCAGCGACGCGATCATCCGCTGCATCTACTGCAATGTCTGCAAGCAGCTCGACGAGAACTTCAAGCTCGTCACCTGCTTTCTCTGGCCCAAGGGGACGGTCCAGGCGCCGCGCGAGGACGCATCGGGCGCCGGCCCCGACTGGGATGCCGACGGCGCCGGGCTCGCCGGCGAGATCCGCGACGGCCGGGTGCGGCTCACCTGGTGCAAGCCCAGGGGCGAAATCGCCGGCTACGACATCCACCGCGCCGAGGAGGACGGCGAAGCGCTGGTCGTCGAAGCGGTAAAGAGCACGAAATTCACCGACCGGCTGGCCTTGGGCGGGCTGCGCTACAGTTACTACGTGCGCGCCTACGACAGCTCGGGCCGCCATAGCCCGCCTTCCAACCGCGTCACTATCGACATGCCCCTTCCCGATCTTTCGGCCATCGCGCCGGCGGAGTCCTCCCATGCTTGATCCCAGCGCCCATATCGACAGCTTCTGCCGCGACCATCTGCCGCCGCGCGAGGAGTGGCCGGTCTTCGACCATGGCGGGCTTCCCGAGCTCGACTATCCCAAGCGCCTCAACGCCGCCGTCGAGCTGCTCGACCGCATGGTCGAGAAGGGCTTCGGCGGACGGCCTTGCCTGCGGCGCGAAGGCGTCGAATGGAAGTCGGTCATCGATCCCGACAGCCATCAGCCCGCGGCCCAGCCGGTCGCTACCATCGAGATCTGGACCTATGCCGACCTGCTGGAGCGCGCCAACCGCATCGCCAACCTGCTGGTGAACGAGCTGGGATTGGTGCCGGGCGAGCGCGTGCTGCTGCGCGACGCCAACACGCCGATGATGGCGGCGTGCTGGTTCGCCGTGCTCAAGGCGGGCGGCGTCGCGGTCGCCACCATGCCGTTGCTGCGCGCGCGCGAGCTTGCCTACATCATCGACAAGGCCAGGGTGAAATACGCGCTGTGCGCCGAGGATCTGGCATCCGAGCTCGACGCGGCGCGCCAGCACACGCCGGTGCTGGAGAAGCGCGTGCTGTTCCGCAGTGAACGGCCCGAGGGGCTCGAGGCGCGCATGGCAGCACAGCCGGCGAGCTTCGCCAACATCCTCACCTCGCATGACGATGTGGCACTCATCGCCTTCACCTCCGGCACCACCGGCGCCGCCAAGGGCACGATGCATTTCCATCGCGACGTCCTGGCGATCTGCGACTGCTTCCCGCGCTACGTGCTGAAGCCCGGGCCCGACGACATCTTCTGCGGCAGCCCCCCCTTGGCCTTCACCTTTGGCCTCGGCGGCATGCTGCTCTTCCCGATGCGGGTGGGCGCCTCGACCCTGCTGATGCCCAAGGTGACCGCCGAAGGGCTGCTGCAGGCGATCCAGCGCCATCGCTGCACCATCTGCTTCACCGCGCCGACCCTCTATCGCGCGATGGCGGATCTCGCGCGCAACTTCGATCTCTCGTCGCTGAAGAAATGCGTCTCGGCCGGCGAGACCCTGCCGCTGCCGATCTTCGAGACGTGGCAGCGCGCCACCGGCATCAAGATCATCGACGGCATCGGCTCGACAGAGATCCTGCACATCTTCATCTCCGCCGCCGGCGACGACATCCGCCCCGGCGCCACCGGCAAGCCGATACCCGGATACCAGGCGATGGTAGTGGACGAGACCGGCCGGCCGCTGCCGCCCGACAGCGTCGGCCGCCTCGCCGTGCGCGGACCGACCGGCTGCCGCTATCTCGACATGCCGGAGCAGCAGAAGAAATACGTGCAGCACGGCTGGAACCTCACCGGCGACGCCTACCGCATGGATCGCGACGGCTATTTCTGGTACCAGGCACGCACCGACGACATGATCATCAGCGCCGGCTACAACATCTCCGGCCCCGAGGTCGAGGCGGTGCTGCTCGACCATCCCAAGGTGCTGGAATGCGCCGTGGTCGGCAGCCCCGACCCTGAGCGTGGCGAGGTGGTCAAGGCCTTCGTCGTGCTGCGCCCGGGTATCGGCACCGACGAGGCGACGCGGAGCGAGCTGCAGGACTACGTCAAGGCCGAGATCGCGCCCTACAAATACCCCCGCGCGGTCGAGTTCGTGACCTCGCTGCCGCGCACCGAGACCGGCAAGATCCAGCGCTTCCGCCTGCGCGAGGAAGAGCGGCGGAAGCCGGCAGGCTGATCGCCTCTTGCGCGGCTGAGACCGCGCCTCCACCATGGTATTGGAAGAACCGGAGATCGTCGCACCCCACCTCACCCCGGCTCTCTCCGCCCCTAAGCGGAGAGGGAGGGACCCGCGTAGCAGGAGGGTGAGGCGGGGCGATTGACGCGACGGGCAAGAGGGAGTGATGACGCAAGGGGGCTCGGCGACGGGAGGCGGCTATGCGCTGCCGGTCTTTCCCTATCGCCGGCCGGCGGAGCTGGCAGGCGAAACCAGGCGCCACAAGGTCGCGGTGGTGGGCGGCGGCCTCGCCGGCCTGACCGCGGCGTGTGACCTTGCCAGCCGCGGCATCCCGGTCGTGCTGCTCGACGAGGATGACACGGTGGGGGTGCGCGGCGCCTCGAGCCGCGGCATCGTCTATGCGCAAAAGACGCTCGAGATCTTCGACCGCCTCGGGATATATCGCCGGGTCGCGGAAAAGGGCGTCACCTGGTCGGTCGGACGGGTGCTGGCCGATGACGACCTGCTTTACAGCTTCGACGCGGCGCAAGGCTCGCAATCGCGCCAGCCGCCCTTCATCAACCTGCAGCAATTCTACATAGAATGGTATCTGGTCGATCGCCTGGCGGAGCTGCCCGAGGCCGAGCTGCGCTGGCGCAACCGGGTCACCGGCATCACCCTCCATGACGACCACGCGGCGCTTGCCGTTGAAACACCGGACGGCAGCTACACGCTCGAATCGGAATGGGTGATCGACGCCTCCGGGCTGGCGAGCCGCGTCCGTCAGGTGCTCGGCGCCCGCATGGCGGCCGAGCTGGGCGAGGACCGCTGGTGCATCAGCGATGTCCGCTTCGAGAAGACGCTACCGGCCGAGCGCTGGACCTGGGCCAAGGCGGCGTTCAATGATGGCCGCGCCGTCTGGCAGCATCCGATGGCGGATGGCGTCTGGCGGCTCGACTATCAGATGGGCGCCGACGCCGATCCGCAAACCATCGCCGATCCCGAGACGGTCCGGGACCGCTTGCGCCGTCATCTCGGCGCGACGCGGGTGGAGATCGTCTGGGTCGGCCCCTATGGCTATCGCACCCAGCTCATGGAGAATTTCCGCCACGGCCGCGTCTTCTTCGCCGGCGACGTCGCGCACGTCATGAACCCGTTCGGCGCGCGCGGCGGCAATAGCGGCGTGCAGGACGCCGAGAACATCGCCTGGAAGCTCGCCGCGGTGCTGACCGGCGCCGCGCCCGAAGCGCTGCTCGACAGCTACGACGAGGAGCGCCATGCCGCCGGCGCGCACAACATCCGGGTCACCACGCGCACCATCCGCTTTCTGGCGCCGCGCTCGCCCTTCGAGCACCGCCTGCGCGATGCCGTGCTCGATCTTGCGCGGCGCTATGACTTCGCTCGCGCGCTGGTCAACACCGGCCGGCTCTCGGCGCCCTTCGACTATGCCGGCTCCGCGCTGACGACGAGCGGCGGCGGGTCGCTGCCCAATCTCCCGCTCGTCCATCCCGACGGCACGCCGGGCGCGCTCAGCGACCTGCTGCGCGGCCCCGGCGCGCGCTTCCTGGTGCTGTGCTTTCCCGGCAGCGCCGCGCCGGAGCTGCCCGCCGGGCTGGCGCGGTGCTTTGCCTGCGGCGGCGCGGTGGGCGATCTTCCGGTGCTGCGCGGCGACGCGATCGACCGCCTCGCCGGCGCCGGCGAGGTGCTGGTCGTCCGGCCGGACCAGCATCTGGCGGCGCGGCTGCTGCGGCCGGAAACGACGGCGGTGCGCGCCGCCATCGACCGGGCCCTCGGCCGGGAGTGCCGATGATGAGGACCGATCCGAACATTCCCGACGCCGACGGCTTCTATGAAGCGCTGATCGCCGCCCAGGAGGGGCTGAGCGAGGCGGCGTGCGAGGCCTTCCTGCTGCGCTTCGCCCTGCTGCTCGCCAACCAGGTGGGCGACCAGCAGGTGCTGCTCGAGGCGATTGCGGCGGCGCGCGCGATGATCGCGGACAAGGCGCATGGCTGAGCGGCGATGCCGGCGCTTGGCGATCGCGGTGCTGCTGCTGGCGCTCGCCTGCGGCGCACCCGGTGCCGCCGTCGCGGCCGGTGACGAATATCTGTGCGGCCCTTACGTCGGCCTCGATATCAAGCTTGCGCCGGCGATCCGCACCGATGTCGGCATTTCCGGCGACGATCACGCCTTCAGCTGCCTGGCATGGCAGAGCTTCATCTATCTCAACTGGCCGGCCAAGACGCCGGGCGAGCCCGATCGCGACGCCCGCTTCGGCCGTCCCGGCGTCACCGTCTGGGAAACCTACAAGCGTCATGACGAGGTGTTCCTTCAGGGGGGTGCACCGCCCGCGCCCTGGGGCGTCCCCGACCGCTCGCACGGCATGCCGCAGCGTCTCGCGATCATCCATCAGACCGATGGCGAGACCCTGGTCGACCGCGCCGGCAAGCCGGTCTATTACGAGATGCTGATCAACCGCGACGAGTTCAACTACATCGTCGCCAACCGCCTATACGACCCGGCCGCGCAGTTCGCCTTGGCACGGCGCGGCGATGTCGAGCTGCCCGCCGGCCCCAGCGCCGCCTACGGACCCACCGGCGCGATCGAGATCAAGGCGGCGTGGAAGGTGCTGAGTCCGGCCGAGCTGGCGCAATCGCCGCGCCGCTTCCACACCGCCGAAGCGGTCTTCGAGGACGGCTCGACCGCCACCGTGGGGCTGGTGGGCTTCCATCTCAACCAGCGCGTCACCGGCTTCACGCAAGGCCTCTGGGCGAGCTTCCTGCAGATCGACAGCGCCCCGGTGGCGGGCGCGGAAGAGACGGGGCACGCCTATTCCTTCTACGATCCCGCCTGCGCCCGCTGCGCCGTCAATGCCCGCACCGAGCCGCCGCAGAGCACCCAGGTCGAGCAGGTCTTTCCCGTCGCGCCCTCCGCGCGGGCGATCAACGACTTCGTCCAGGCCCTCATCCGCGCCGACGATCCGGCCTCGCCCTGGCAGTTCTACGAGCTGCTGGGCGTGCAATGGCCGCAATATGCGTTCGGCCTGCCGGCGCCGGTGCCGGATCCGCAACGCCGCCTGCCGCGCGGCGTGCCGCTCTCGGTCGGCACGCCCAGCACCCGGACGCTGATGAACCCGGTGCTCGAGACCTTTCGCCAAACGCCCAATGTGAGCTGTCTCGGCTGCCATGCCGACGCGGCGATCGCGCCGCAGGCCGGCGCACCGCCGCTCGCCGCCGATTACAGCTTTTTGCTCGGCCACGCGCAGGCCGCCGCGCGCGAGTGACGCTCGATCTCGCCGCCGCCTGATCCCGGCGATCCGACCCGGCGCGGCCGCCGTCAGGCGGCGCGGATCGAGGACAGGAAGCTTGCCATCTCGCCCTTGAGCCGCTCGGAATGGCGCGAGAGCTCCTCCGCCGCGGTCAGCACATGCCCGGCGGCCGCGCCGACCTTGCCCGAGGCCTGCGATACGCCGTCGATGTTGCTCGAGACCTCGTCGGTTCCGCGGGCGGTCTCCTGGACATTCGTCGTGATGCCGCGGGTGGCGGCGTTCTGCTGCTCCACCGAGGCGGCGATCTCGGCGGAGATCTCGCTCATCTGAGCGATCGTGTTGCTGATGCCGCGGATGGCGGCAACCGCTTCGCCCGTGCTGCCTTGAATGGCGGCGATCTGGGCCGCGATCTCCTCCGTCGCCTTTGCCGTCTGTCCCGCCAGATTCTTGACCTCGGCGGCGACCACGGCAAAGCCCCGTCCCGCCTCGCCGGCGCGGGCCGCCTCGATCGTGGCGTTGAGCGCCAGGAGATTGGTCTGTGCGGCAATCGTCTGGATCAAGCTCACGACTTCGCCGATCTTTTCCGCCGCCTTGGTCAGGCCTTCGACGGTCTCGTCGGTACGCTGCGCGTCCTTGACCGCCTGGCTGGCGATCGCCGAGGACCGCTCGACGCGGCCGGCGATCTCGCCGATCGATGCGGTGAGCTCCTCGGTCGCCGATGCGATCGTCTGCGCGTTGGCGCTCGCCTGCCGCGACGCCGATGCGACGGCGGCCGTCTGCCGGCCGGCCTGCTCGACCAGCCCGGACATGGATTGCGCGGCGCCATGCATGCCGGTGGCGGCCGACGCGACCGCCTCGACAATGCCGCCGACATTGCTTTCGAAGCGATCGGCGAGCGCGATCATCGCGCTGCGCTTCTCTTCGGCCGCGCGCGCATCCTGCGCCTTCTTCGCGGCTTCGGCGCGCGACTGCTCGAGGGCGTTCCGCTTGAACACCTCCACCGCCTTGGCCATCGCGCCGATCTCGTCGGTTTCGTCGCGCGACGGCACTTCCACCGCCATCTCGCCGGCAGCCAGCCGGCTCATCGCCAGCGTCATCCCGACGATCGGTCGGATGACGCTGCGCGCGATAAAAAACGCGACGAGGCCGCCGACGAGCAGCGACAGGCCGGCGAGGATGCGCTGCATCGCGATGGTGCCGGCGATGGTCGCCTCGCTGGACTGCCGTGCGCCGTTGAACTGGTCCCGCATGGCCTCTTGCGCGGCCTGCGTCGCGGTCATGACGTCGTCGAGCCGCGGGCCGATTTCCTCGTCGAAGAACTCGTCGCCGGTGAGGATGTCGGCCGACAGCGCCTTGAAATTGGCGGCGTAGGCATCGAGCGCGGTCTTGAGCGGTTCGAGCAGCGGTTGCGCCTTGTCCGGCACTCCCGCCTTCTGGAGCAGGGCGAATGCCGACAGGGCGCGCCCGACGCCCATCTTGAAATTCTCGACCTCCGGCGGATCGCGTGTCGCCATGAACCGCCAGTTCACCAGCCGCATGAACAGCAATGCCGAATCCAGCCTTGCCGCGGTGGCATTGGCGGCCGGCTGATCGGCCGCCCGGATCGCGTCGAGCAGCTTGTTGGCGGCAGAGGTGAGTGCGTCGGCGCTGGCAAAAAGCTTGGCGCGATCGGCCTGCATCTGACCGACCGTGCCGACGAGCGTGCCGCGCGCTTCCTGGAACTTGGCCAGCGCCTGGCCGAGCCCGTCATAGGTCTGGCGCGCCGTGCCGGCGAGCGCCGCCTGTCGCACCCCTTGGAGGCGCGCGGCGGCATCGGCTTCCGCCTGCTTTTCCGACTGAAGCGCGGCGTCATCGCCGCTGACCTTGTAGCGCAGGATCGAGGCGCGGATGACCTGGATGTCGCGCAGGAGCTCGAGCTCCCGCGTGTTGTCGTCGGAGAGCGCGCTCATGCGGCCGATCGCATCCCTCACCGAGGTCAGCTCCTGCACCGCATAGCCGGCCAGGACCAGGCCGAACAGGGCCAGCATGCCGACGCCGGCATAAAGACGCCAGCGAATGCCCAGCCGCCACCCGGCCGGTATGGGCAGCCGCAACCGCAGATCGGGAAAGCGCATGTGAAGCACCGGAAGCGACATCGCGAACCGGCTGACGCTAGGCAGGACGGGTGAAAATTCGGTTAGCACGCAGCAACTTCCACCCCGATGCGGCGCCGTAGAAATCTCGACGGCAGCGCCGAGGCCGGATATCTCTCCGGCCCCAGCATATTCTATGTTTCAGAGATTTATTTTCGCACTCGCACCCATATCTGAAACGGCCGCCGGATTGTTGCCGCGCAGAGCCGCCGCCCGATCCTACCCGGCCGGCTCCGCGTCGAGCCTGACCGCGACGCCCTCCAGCTCGCGGCCGGGCGGGCGATAGCGCTGCATCACCAGCGGATCGTGGCCGGGCACGATGTGCCGCGCCGAGGCGGCGAGCTGATGCAGGCGCCGGTGGCCATCGAGCATGTCGGCGACGTTGTGGACGATCGGAAAAGGCCGGCCCTGCTCCATATTGGCGTAGAGATGGCTGGTGTCGGAGGCGAGGACCACCCAGCCGCGCCGGGTGAGCACGCGCACGCATTGGATGCCGGCGGTGTGGCCGCCGATGCGATGGACGGAGAATCCCGCGGCCAGCTCGTCGTCGCCGTCATGGAAAGCGACGCGGCCGGCGAAGACGTGGCGGACCATCTCGGTCACGTCCTCGACGGCAAAGGCGTGACGCATCGCCGGATGGCACATGCAGCGGCCGGTGGCGAACTGCATTTCGCGGTCCTGGAGGTGAAAGCGCGCCCGCGGGAAGGCGTCGAGCGTGCCGGCATGATCGTAGTGCAGGTGGGTGATGACCACGTCCTCGACCGTCGCGGGGTCGATGCCGAGCGCCTGCACGCCCGCGGCGGGGGCGCGCAGCAGCTGGCGCCGGCGCGCGCGCGCCTGCGCCTCGCCGAAGCCGGTATCGACGATGAAGACGCGGTCCGAACGCTGCGCCACCCAGACGAAGTAGTCGAGCGGCGAAGCCCCCTCATGCGGGTCGCCGCCGATGAAGTTCTCCGCCGCGCTGCGCTCGGCGTGATGCGCATAGCGGATGGCGAAGAGGTTGAACGGCTCGATCGCGGCGCTCATGCGCTGGCCCGCGCGCGCCGCGCCGGATCGGCGAAGCTGGGCATGACCTCGGCGGCGAACAGCTCGAGCGAGGCCAGCGCCCGGTCGATGCCGTACCACGGCGGATAATGCAGCATCAGCGAGGCGAGGCCGGTCATGTGCTGCAGCCGCTGCAGCTTCTCGACCACGGTCTTGGGCGAACCGTGGAGGATGATGTCGCGGGCGAGCGTGTCGTAGTCGCGGCCGTTGGCGGCGCCGGTGCCGACGGTGCCGAGATATCCCGAGGTATGGCCGCTGAAGAAATGCGACTGGTGGCGCAGCATGCCGGCCTCGCTCTCCGCCTTCGCCTTGGCGTCGGTCTCCGCGACGTAGACCCAGCGCGCGATGTCGACGTGGCCGCGCCCGGGATTGCCCGTCAACTCCGCCGGCGTCTCCGCCAGCGCGTCGCGGTAGTGCCTGACCTGCTTCGCCAGCCCCTCGAACGGCGTCCAGGTCGACAGCATCAGCCCCAGACCCATCCGCCCCGCGACCGCGATCGAGCGGTCGGTGGCGCCGGCGAGCAGGATCGGCGGATGCGGCTGCTGCCGGGACTGCGGAAACAGCTCGTACTCGCCAGCCACCTTGACCGCGAAATGCGTGCCCCGATGGTCGACGCGCTTCTCGCGCAACAGCCGCATCAGCAGCGGCAGCGCCTCCTCCTGGATGTCGCGCCGCGCCGCGAAATCGACGCCGAAGCCCTCGAACTCGTACTGGCGATAGCCGGAACCGAGGCCGAGGGCGAAGCGGCCGCCGCTGAGGATGTCGACGAAGGCGGCGTTCTCGGCGACGCGCAGCGGATTGGCCAGCGGCAGGGTGACCACCGCCGTGCCGATCTTGATGCGCCGGGTCAGGGCCGCGAGGTAGCCGGCGTAGACGAAGACGTCCGGCATGATGCCGTACTGGCTGCTGAAGTGATGCTCGGCCACCCAGGCATAATCGAAGCCCAGCGCATCGGCGCGCAGCACCTCGCGCGTCACGCGCTGATGCACGTCGCGATGCGGATAGGGTTCGGTTTCGGTGTTGGGGTGGGATGTGAAGAGTATGCCGAATTCCATGCCTGGCGCTCCTCCCCGGCGGCTCGCCTAGTCCGGCGCGCCTGCTGCCGGGCATCATCCCATCCCGGCGCGCGAGGCGCCAAGGGATTCCACCGGCCGGCGGCCTTTCAAGAATTTCCAAGAGAATCTATCAGTCTCTATTTACATCTCGCAAAGGAATGACCGAGAATAATGCGGAAGAACAAGAAAATCTTCAATAATCTCGGTGATTGAGCGAGTTTTCTCATGTATTTATGCAATCTCGTGCCGACAGTGGGGCACCCGCAGGCGAGGATGGCATGAGGCTGGTCACGTTCGAGACCCAGTCGCGGCGGGACCGCAACTGGCGCACGGTCGGCATCTTCGACGACCGTCCGTCGGCGGTGGCCGAGGCCGAACGCCTGCTCGCGGCGCGGCGCACGCCGGCGGTGCGCGTCGTGCAGGTGCTGTACGAGCCCGGCGGGTCGACCTGCACGGAATACACCGTCTTTCGCGCCACCTGCTTCGACGACGAGAACGAGCGCAGCCGCGCCGGCCTCGCCGATCAGGCGATGTTCGAATGGGGCGACGACGGCCGCCGGCGCGCGGAGGCGGGCGAGGTGTGCGAGGTGTGGATCGAGCGTCACTGGCCGCGCTGGGCGCCCGATTGGGCGACGACGGCGCTCGCCCTGTCGTTTGCCGTGCTGCTGGCCTCGATCATGTTCCGCTGGACGCGGTAGCGGCGGCACTTGCCTCGGCGGCGCGGCGATGACACTGTCGCGCGCCATGGATCTGCTGGTCTATTCCGGCCTCGAGCTGCTGGGCGACGGGGTGATGAAGCTGCCCTTCCTCGGCGCGCTTCGCCGGCGTTGGCCGCAAGCGCGCATCACCTGGCTCGCGGGCAAGGGCGAGACCGTCTACGCCCACGCGCTGGCGCCGCTGGTGGCCCCCCTCCTCGACGAGATCATCGAGAACGCCGGCATCGGCTCGCGCGCCGCCGAGCTGCGGCGGCGGCCGCTGCCGGGTCGGCGCTTCGATCTCGTCATCGACACCCAGCGCCGCGTGCTCACCAGCCTCATCCTGCGCCGGCTCGACACCCGCTGCTTCGTCTCCGCGGCGGCGCGCTTCCTGCTCTCCGACAAGCGACCGCCGCGCGGCTACGAGCGGCCGCCCCGGCTCATCGACCAGCTCCTCGACCTCGTCGCCATTGCCGGCGGCGAGCCGGTGCGACCGGGCTTCGGCCTCGCCGTCGGTCCGCCCTGGAGCGAGGCCGCGGCGCTGGCCTTGCCGCCCGGGCCGGTCTATGTCGGCATCGCCCCGGGCGCCGGCGGCGCGCACAAGCGCTGGCCGCGCGAGCGTTTCCTCGCGCTCGCCGCGGCACAGCAGCGCGCCGGGCGGCGCGCGGTGCTGCTGCTCGGCCCCGACGAGCGCGGCTGGGCGGAAGAGCTGGCGCAGGCGCTGCCCGAGGCGCTCCTGCCGCTGCAGGACCGGCGCATCGCGCCGGCGGTCGCCGCCTCGCCGCTCTACACGCTGGCGCTCGCCGGGCGGCTCGCCGTCGCCGTCGCCAACGACAGCGGCACCGCGCATCTGCTGGCGGCGGGCGGCGCGCCGCTGGTCTCGCTGTTCGGGCCGAGCCCGGCGGCGAAATTCGCGCCCGCGGCGCGGCGGCTCGAGCTGATCGAGGCGCAAGGCTTCGGCGGCAGCGACATGGCGCTGATCCCGTTGAGCGCGGTGAGCGACGCGCTCGAGCGCAGCCTTGCCGCGGCCTAAGCCGCGGCGGTCATCACCCGTGCGGCCGGCAGCAGCACGGTGACGGTGGTGCCGGCGCCGGGCGCGCTGGCGATGGCCAGCGTGCCGCCATGCATCTCGACCAGTTGCTTGGCGATGGGCAGGCCGAGGCCGGTGCCCTCGTATTTGCGCTGCAGGCCGCTATTGACCTGGCGGAAGGGGGTGAGCGCGATCGGAATCTCCTCGGCCGCCATGCCGATCCCCTGATCGGCGACGGAGATCGCGAGCCTGCCCTGCGCGTCGAATTCGGAGCGCACGATGACCGCGCCGCCCGGCTCGGAGAACTTGACGGCATTGGCGAGAAGATTGATGAGCACGCGCTTCAGCGCCGTCTCGTCCACCTTGATGGCGGTATCGTCATGGTGCTTGTCATAGGCGAGCATCACGCCGACGCCGTCGGCCCGCGGCTTCACCAGGCGCAGCGCCGAGATGATGATCTCGCTGGGCGAGACCACGCCCTCGTGCAGGCGGAAGGAATTCGCCTCGATCTTGGCGAGATCGAGGATGTCGGTGATGACGGTCAGCAGATGGCCGGCGCTGTGGCGGATGTCGGCGATGTAGCCCTCGTATTTGGCCGAGCCGAGCGGGCCGAAAAGGCTCGCCTGCATGATCTCGGAGAAGCCGATGATGGCGTTGAGCGGCGTGCGCAGCTCGTGGCTCATATTGGCGAGCAGCTCGCTCTTGGCCCGGCTCGCCGCCTCCGCCGTCTCCTTGGCCCGGCGGATCTCCTCCTCGGCGCGCTTCTGCTCGGTCATGTCGATCGCCGCCATGATCGCCGCCTGGTGCCCCTCGAATTCCAGCCGGTGCGAGATGGCGTCGACGGCGATCTCGCTGCCATCGGCCTTGCGATGGCGGCGGATGCCGAGGCGACCGAAGGCGGGCGCGACGCGGCCCTCGCCGGGGCGTGCCACAGCCGGCTCGGCCGGCTCGGCGGGCGCGATATCGTCGATGGTCATCGCCAGGAATTCGGCGCGGCTGTAGCCGAATTGCTCGATCGCGGCGTTGTTGACCTCGAGAAAGCGCCGCGTCTCGAGGTCATAGGCCCACATCGGGATGGGATTGTTGGAGAACAGCAGGCGGAACGTCGATTCGCTCTGGCGCAGCGCCTCTTCCAGCCGGCGCCGTTCGGTGGTGTCGCGCAGCAGCGCGATGAGCCTGCGCTCGCCGGTCGCCTCGTCGGTCACCGGCACGGCGCTGATATCCGCCCAGAAGGTCGAGCCGTCCTTGCGCCGGCAGGCGAGCTCGAGACGCGAGCCCTGGCCGTGCCCGGCGGCGGCGTAGAGGCCGGCCACGGCCTTTGCCTGCGCGCCTTCGCCCCACAGCAGGTTCGGCGAGCGGCCATGCAGCTCGTCCGGCTCATAGCCGGTCATGCGCGTCATCGCCGGGCTGGCATAGACGAGGCGCATCGCGCCGAAATCCTCGAGCCCGCCATCGATCTCGGCGACCATCACCGCATCGTCGGCATGCCGCACCACCGATTGCAGCAGCGCGATCCGCTCCTCGGCGAGCTTGCGCACCAGCACCGGCCGCACCTTGTCGGCAAGTTCCTCGATGCGGTCGGCCAGCCGCTCGATCTCCGGCGGTGCCTGCTCGAACAGGAAATTGAGCGCGAAATTTCGCCCGTCCTGGCGCACCGGCACGGAGATCAGGGCGCGCATCCCCATCGCCCGCGCGTCGCGCGCGGCGGCGAAGCGGCGGGCGAGCTTGGCGATATCGGGAACGACCTGGCGCCGGTTCTCGGTCAGCACCATGCCGACGAGGCTGCCGCTGAGCGTCAGCGCCGGCGGCGACCGCCGCCGGCGCCCCCCCGCGCTGCGGCTCCGCACCGCGCCGGCGCCGCTCCAGGCGCCGATGAGCTGGCATCTGCCGCTGCGCCCGACCGCGGTCCAGACGCGGCCATAGGTGGCGCCGATCGCCCGGCAGATCAGGCTCAGCGACATCTCCATCGCGGTATTGACGTTGGGCGCCTCGGCGATGGCCAGCATCAGCTCGTTGACCAGCTTGAGATCGCCCTCGGCGCGACTGCGCGCGCCGAGTTCGATGCGCAGCTCGAGTTCGCTCACCGCCAGCCGAGCCAGGGTCTCCAGCTGCCGGCGGTTCTCGTCGGAGAAATCGGCGCGCGGCTGCTGGTCGACGATGCCGAGCGCGCCGAAGCGCCGGCCCTCGCGCGACAGCAGCGGCGCCGCGGCGTAGAAGCGGATATGCGGCTCGCCGGTGACGCAGGGATTGTCGCGCAGGCCGGGATCCCGTCGCGCGTCCGGCACGACGCAGACCTCGTCGCCGAGGAGCGCATGCGCGGCAAGCGCCGCCGCGCGCGGCGTCCCGGCGACCAGGGCGCCGATATGCGATTTGAACCATTGGCGGTCGGCGTCGAGCAGCGAGATGAAGGCGCCGGAGACGGCAAAGAGCGAGGCCGCGAGGTGGGTTACGCGGTCGAACGCCTCTTCCGGGACGGTGTCGAGGATTTCGTGGCGCCGGAGCGCCCGGAGGCGTTCCGCCTCAGCCGATGATTGCGGGAACGACACCCTTACCCCACCGCACGCTGCAGCTCTGCGGGGAGATAGTTGCCGGCCGGTAGTAAACTTTTCATTAACCTCAACCTGCGCGCGCTGCCGCCCTCACCCGGCCTCCAGCAGATGGACGCTGAACAGGGCGGCCGGGTCGGTCCAGTGCCGCAGGGCCCGGAAACCGCCGCGCCCCGCCAGGCGCTGGAACTCGGCGACGGTGTACTTGCAGGAATCCTCGGTATGGATGCGCTCGCCCGCGGCAAAGCGGATGGCCCGCCCGGCGACGGTGACGATCTGGTCGGCCAGGCTCCGGATGTAGATCTCGATGCGGCCGGCGGCCGCGTTGTAGAAGGCGTCGTGAGCGAAGCGGTCGAGGTCGAAATCGGCGTCGAGCTCGCGATTGATGCGCTCCAGCAGGTTGAGGTTGAAGGCGGCGGTGACCCCGGCGCGGTCGTTGTAGGCGGCATCGAGCGTGGCGGGATCCTTCTTGAGGTCGACCCCCACCAGCAGCGCGCCGCCGCGGCCGACCACGCGCCGGCAGCCGGCCAGGAAGTCCACCGCATCCTCGGGTGCGAAATTGCCGATGGTCGAGCCCGGGAAGAAGCCGAGCCGGCGCCCCTCGCCGCGCGCCGGCAGCGCCGGCAGGCGCAAGGGCTGGAGATAGTCGGCGCAGACCGCCACCACCGGCACCTCGGGGAAATCGGCGGCGACCTGCTCCGCGGCGCGGCGCAGCGGCTCGCGCGAGATGTCGATGGCGACATAGGCGGCGGGCTCGTCGAGCGCCGCCAGCAGCAGCCGCACCTTGCGCGAGGAGCCGCTGCCGAATTCGATGAGCTGCGCATGCCGGCCGGCCAGCGCGCCGATCTCGCCGGCATAATCGCCGAGGATCGTCGTCTCGGTGCGCGTGAGGTAATATTCCGGCAGCTCGCAGATCTGCTCGAACAGCGACGAACCGCGCTCGTCATAGAGGAAGCGGCAGGGGATTTCCTTGGCGCGGCGGGTCAGCCCGCCCAGCACCGCATCGCGGAAGCTCTCCTCCGCCGGGGTGAGATCGTGAAATTGCGCCAGCGCGCCGCCGTGCCTCATGAATCCTCCGCCAGCCTGATGCCGGCAAACGCCCAACGCGCGGCCGGCGGGAAGAAGTTGCGATAGGTGGCGCGCAGATGGCCGGCGGGCGTCACCGCCGCCCCGCCGCGCAGCACCATCTGGTTCGACATGAATTTGCCGTTGTACTCGCCGACGGCGCCGGCGGCCGGCCGGAAGCCGGGATAGGCGGTATAGGGGCTGGCGGTCCATTCCCAGACGTCGCCGATCATCTGCCGCAGCCCGTCGCCGGCCGGCGCGGGCTCGGGATGGAACCGGCCGCGATCGCCGAGATTGCCGTCGAGCGCGACCCCGGCTTCGACCGCCGCCACCTCCCATTCGGCCTCGCCGGGCAACCGCCTGCCCGCCCAGCGGGCGAAGGCGTCGGCCTCGTAGAAGCTGACATGGGCAACCGGCTCGGCCGGGTCCAGCGGGCGCCGCCCGGCGAGCGTGAAGACCGACCAGCCCGAGGCCTCGCGGGCCCAATAGAGCGGCGCCGACCAGCCCTGCTGCTGCACCGTGGCCCAGCCTTCGGACAGCCAGAACTCCGGGCGGCGATACCCGTCCGCCTCGATGAAGCGCAGATAGTCGCCGCAGGTGACCAGCCGGCTGGCCAGGCGATAGGGCTCGAGCCAGACCTTGTGCCGCGGCGTCTCGTTGTCGAAGGCGAAACCGGCGCCGCCATGGCCGATCTGGCGCAGCCCGCCGGCCACCGCCTGCCAGGCCAGCGGCGGCGCCGCCCGCGCCGGCGACGGCGGCGGCGGTGCCTGATAGGCCGGCTGCAGCGGGTTGAGCGACAGCGCGTGCTTGATGTCCATCAGGATCAGCTCCTGATGCTGCTGCTCGTGCTGCAGGCCGAGTTCGAGCAGCGGCGCCGCCTCGCGCCAGTCGGCCGCGCCGAGCCCGGCGATGAGCGCCGCCATCGCGCCGTCGACATGGCGGCGATAGCGCGCGATCTCGGCCACCCCCGGGCGCGACAGCAAGCCGCGCTCGGGCCGCGGATGGCGCGCTCCCACCGCCTCGTAGTAGGAGTTGAAGAGATAGCCGTACGATGCGTGAAAGGCGCGATAATCCGGCTGAAAGCGGGCCAGGAGAAAGGTCTCGAAGAACCAGGTGGTATGCGCCCGGTGCCATTTGGTCGGGCTGCAATCGGGCATCGATTGCACGCTCTGGTCCTCGGCCGAGAGCGGCGCCGCCAGCGCCTCGGTGGCGTCCCGGACCGCCGCGTAGCGCGCCGCAATGTGCGCACGCCCGGCCCCCGCCGGCACGCTTTCATGCGCGATCGGCCCCATTGCCTCCCCTCTCCTGCCGCGGCGCCGTCCTCTCTTCAACAGCGCCCTGGTCGCAAAGTTGCGGGCGGCCCGTCCCCGCCGGGATACCCCCCGCGAAAGTCGGGCAAAACCCGCGCGTCAGCCGGAGATGGGATGCGCCGGCGCGAATGGCAAGGCGGCGGCGCTGCCTAGCTTCCGTCCTCGAGCGCCAGGCGCACCTCGGAGGCGATCTCGTCGGGCCGATAGGGCTTCTGGATCAGCTTGCCGTGCAGCTGGTCGCTGCCGCGGCGGGAGACATGCGAGAAGCCGGTGGCGTAGAGGATCTTGAGCCGGGGCTGCAGTCGCTTGGCACGGTCGGCGAGTTCGAAGCCGTCCATCATGCCCGGCATGACGATGTCGGTGAACAGCAGGTCGAACTTGACCTGTTCCATCAGGATCTGCAGCGCCACCTCGGCGTTGGGCACGGACAGCACGGAATAGCCGCGATTGCGCAAGGACGTCGAGACCAGTTCCCGGACGTCGTCTTCATCTTCGACCACCAAGATGCTGAAGCCCATCCCACTATCCCCCGAGACTTCCAGTCCTCCCTACAAGTACAAAGCTGAGCCTGCGCGGCCCGCTTGACGATACCCCGAAAGGGTCGATCGTTTCGAATTTGCCGTGGTTTTGCGTCGCATTGAGAGATAGTGGGCGCCCTCTTCCGCGAGCAAAAGAAAAATCCGCGCGGCCTGCGGTCGGAAGCGCTTCGCCGCGGTCCGGCACTCCCCCATAAGGGACAGGACATCATACGGTTGTATGTTTTCGCCCGACCGCCCCATCGCCGCGGCGCGCCGGCTCAGCGAAACGCGATACACGCGGTGCGGTCGATTCGCAGCACCGCCTGCTGCTGGAAGCGCGCCTTGTAGGCGGCGATCACCGCATCGAGGCGACCGTCGAGATCGCGCGCATCGACGGCGACGATGACGAGGAGCTTGCTGCGCTCGCGCTCGATCGCACCGTTCCGCCGCCACTGGCCCGCGGCGTCGATCACGCTGAGCCCGTCGGGAAAGCGCGGCGTGACGACCGCGTCGAGGAAGCTGCGCCACGCCGCCTCGTCGACCTCCCCGCCCTCCGGCAGGCCGCGTCCGAGGAACAGCTCGACCACCGGCACCGCCGTCGCCGGCGGCAGGCAGCGCGCGGCCCGGTCCGGCCCGGCGCAGCCGGCCAGCAGGGTCACCGCCGTCACCCCGATGAGGCTCCGCCGCCGCACCGCCGATCGCCCCCTTGCTTGACGCGTTCGGACGAGTATAGGACGCTCGCGCCTCACAGGGAGGAAGGCATGGGATTCGCGACCATCCTGTTCGAGATCGAGGACGGCGTCGCCAGCCTGACGCTGAACCGGCCGGACCGGCTCAACAGCTTCAACGCCGCGATGCACGAGGAGGTCGCCGCCGCACTCGCCGCCGTCGAGAGCGACGCCGCGATCCGCGCGCTGCTCATCACCGGCGCGGGGCGCGGCTTCTGCGCCGGGCAGGACCTCAACCTGGGAGCGGCGACGGCGGGCGGCGAGTTCGACGCCGGCGCCGCGATCGAGCGCTACTACAACCCGCTGGTGCGGCGGCTCAAGGCGCTGCCGAAGCCGGTCCTCGCCGCGGTCAACGGCGCCGCCGCCGGCGCCGGCGCCAACCTCGCCTTCGCCTGCGACATCGTCATCGCCGCGCGCTCGGCGAGCTTTCTGCAGGCCTTCTGCCGCATCGGGCTGGTGCCCGATACCGGCGGCACCTGGTTCCTGCCGCGGCTCGCCGGCTCGGCCCGCGCGCTCGGCATGATGCTGCTGGGCGAGCCGCTGCCGGCCGCCACGGCGGCGGAATGGGGCCTGATCTGGAAGGTGGTCGAAGACGCAGCGCTGATGACCGAGGCGCGCGCGCTGGCGCGCAAGCTGGCGCAGGGGCCCACCGTCAGCCTCGGGCTGATCAAGCAGGCGCTCAACCGCTCGCTCGAGAGCACGCTCGACGCGCAGCTCGACGCCGAGCGCGACCTGCAGCGCGTCGCCGCCGCCTCGGCCGATTTCCGCGAGGGCGTCGCCGCCTTCCTGGAGAAGCGGCCGGCCCGGTTCACCGGTCGCTGATGGCCGCCAAGACGCAGGACCAGCCGCCGGAAGAGCGGCTCGCGGAGCTGGTCGGCCGCCGGATGCTGGCGCAGGACGCGGCGTCGCGCGCGCTCGGCATGGTGCTGGACGAGGTCGGGCCCGGCCGCGCCCGGCTGCGCATGACGGTGCGCGCCGACATGGTCAACGGCCACGAGCTTTGCCATGGCGGCCTCATCTTCACGCTCGCCGACAGCGCCTTCGCGCTCGCCTGCAACGCGCGCAACCAGGTCACCGTCGCCGCCGCCGCCGAGATCCAGTTCATCAGCCCGGCGAGAACCGGCGAGACGCTGCTCGCGGCCGCCCGCGAGCGCGCCGCCGCCGGCCGCACCGGGGTCTACGACATCGAGGTGACGGAACAGGGTTCGGGGCGGCTGGTCGCCCTCTTCCGCGGCCGCAGCCACCGCCTCGGCGGCGCAATCGTCGACGAGCAGCCGGCATGACCGCCGATTTGCCGTCCGTCGCCCCGCCCCGGCGCAGCGAGCTCGACCCGATCGAGATCGCCAGCCGCGACGAGATCGCGGCGCTGCAGACGCAGCGGCTCAAATGGACGCTGCGCCACGCCTATGACAACGTCGGGCATTTCCGCGACAAATGCGCGGCGCTCGCCGTCCATCCCGACGATCTGCGCACGCCGGCCGATCTCGCGCGTTTTCCCTTCACCACCAAGGACGATCTGCGGCGCACCTATCCCTTCGGCATGTTCGCGGTGCCGCGCGAACGGCTGCTGCGGCTGCACGCCTCGAGCGGCACCACCGGAAAGCCGACGGTGGTGGGCTACACCGAGCGCGATCTCGCGATCTGGTCGGAGCTGGTGGCGCGTTCGATCCGCGCCTCGGGCGGCAAGCGCGGCGACCTCGTCCATGTCGCCTATGGCTATGGCCTCTTCACCGGCGGGCTCGGCGCGCATTACGGCGCCGAACGGCTGGGCTGCACCGTCATCCCGGTCTCCGGCGGCATGACCGAACGGCAGGTGCAGATCATCCACGACTTCAAGCCCGACATCATCATGGTGACGCCGTCCTACATGCTGGCGATCGCCGACGAGTTCGAGCGCCAGGGCCTCGATCCCCGCGCCGCCTCGCTCAAGATCGGCATCCACGGCGCCGAGCCCTGGACCAACGCGCTGCGCCAGGAGATCGAGCGCCGCATGGCGATGCATGCGCTCGACATCTACGGCCTGTCCGAGGTGATGGGGCCGGGGGTCGCCAATGAATGCATCGAGACCAAGGACGGGCTCCATCTCTGGGAGGACCACTTCTATCCCGAGGTGATCGATCCCGCGACCGGCGAGGTGCTGCCCGACGGTGCGGTCGGCGAGCTGGTGTTCACGACGCTGACCAAGGAGGCGCTGCCGCTGATCCGCTATCGCACCCGCGATCTCACGCGGCTGCTGCCGGGGACGGCGCGCAGCATGCGGCGCATGGAGAAGGTTACCGGGCGCAGCGACGACATGCTGATCGTCCGCGGCGTCAATCTCTTCCCCAGCCAGATCGAGGAGCTGATCCTCAAGCAGGCCGCGCTCTCCGGCCATTACCTGCTCGAGCTGAGCCGGCCGCGCCAGCTCGACGAGCTTGCCGTCATCGCCGAGCTGCGGCCGGGCGCCACGCCCAACAGCGCCGAGGCCGAGGCCGGCATCGCCGCCGCGCTCGCCCACGACATCAAGTCGCTGATCGGCGTCAGCGCGCGGGTCGAGATCGTGCCCGTGGGCAAGATCGAGCGCTCGATCGGCAAGGCGCGGCGGGTGGTCGATCTCCGCGGCAAAGGTTAACGCCGGCCTTGCATTCGCCGCCGCGCCACCCGACATTATTGCCGCCGATACTCAGCCACCCGATGGGGGCAGTCATGCCGAAACTCCGGACCCTGGCCGCCGCGCTCCTCAGCGCGCTGATCCTGCTCACCCCGGCGCTCGCCGCCGCGCGCGCCGGCGGCAGCTATGGCTCGCGCGGCATGAGCTATTCCAGCCAGGGCAGCCTGGGCTCGCGCACCTATAACGACAATGGCGGACAGGCGATCGGCCGCAGCGCCACGCCGCAAGGCCAGGCCAACTCGCCCTATTACGGCTACGGCCGGCCCTACGGCTTCGCCCAGAGTCATCCCTTCCTCACCGGCATGGCCGGCGCGTTCTTCGGTTCCTGGCTCGGCTCGCTGCTGTTCCCGCATTGGGGCTACGGCTACGGCATGGGTTTCGGCCACGTCTTCGGCTCGCTGTTCTCGTGGATCGTCATCATCCTCGTGCTGTCGATGGTCTTCCGCCGCTTCCGCCGCTCCTACGGACCGCTCTCCGCGTCGCCGCTGGGCGGCTTGGGATTTGGCGGCGCGCCGCAAGGCGCCGGCTTTGCCGCCTATGGCGGCGGCGGCGGCGCCGCAAGCCGTGCGCTCACGGTGAACGCCGCCGATTACGCCGCCTTCGAGGCCATCCTCAAGGCGGTGCAGCAGGCCTGGAGCCATGGCGATTTGCGCGCGCTCGGCCATTACGTGACGCCGGAGATGCTGGGATATTTCGGCGAGGAACTCGCCGCCAACGCCAGCCGCGGCGTCGAGAACCATGTCGAGCGGCTCGAGCTGGTCAACGGCGACGTGCGCGAGGCCTGGGACGAGGGCGCGCTGCAATACGCCACCTGCCTGCTGCACTGGCGCGCCCTCGACTACACCGTGCGCCGCGACCTGCAGCCCGGCGAGCCCGGCTGGCTGGTCGAAGGCGACGCCCAGCGCCCGAGCGAGGCGCAGGAGCTCTGGACCTTCGCCCGCAGCCCCGGCGGCCACTGGCTGCTCTCCGCCGTCCAGCAGATCTAGCCCGGCGCACGGCGCCGTCGCTTGCATCGCCGCGCCGGACCGGCCATGGATCGCCGGGGAGGATCGGGCATGATCGGGCTTTCGCCGGAGCAGCTACGCATTCGCGACGCCATCGCCCGGCTGTGTCAGGATTTCGACGACGCCTATTGGCTGGAGCGCGACCGCCAGGGCGGCTTTCCCGAGGATTTCTATGGCGCCGTGGCGCGCGGCGGCTGGCTCGGCATCGCCATGCCGGAGGCGTTCGGCGGCGCCGGGCTCGGGATATCCGAGGCGGCGGTGATGATGCAGGCGGTGGCCCAGTCCGGCGCCGGTTTCAGCGGCGCCTCGGCGCTGCACATGAACATCTTCGGCCTCAATCCGGTGGTCAAGTTCGGCACCGAGGAGCAGAAGCGCCGCTTCCTGCCGCCCTTGATCCGCGGCGAGGAGAAGGCGTGCTTTGCCGTCACCGAGCCCGATGTCGGCCTCGACACCACCCATCTGAAGACCCGGGCGGAGCGCCGCGGCGACCGCTATCTCGTCTCCGGCCGCAAGATATGGATCTCGACCGCGCAGGTCGCCCACAAGATGCTGCTGCTGGCCCGCACCACGCCGCTCGCCGAGGTGCCGCGGCCGAGCGACGGCATCAGCCTGTTCTACACCGCGCTCGACCGCAGCCGCGTCGAGGTGCGCGAGATCGCCAAGATGGGACGCAAGGCGGTCGATTCCAACCTGCTGTTCATCGACGGGCTGGACGTGCCGCGCGCCGACCTCATCGGCGAGGAGGGCAAGGGCTTCCAGCTGATCCTGCACGGCATGAATCCGGAGCGCGTGCTCATCGCCGCCGAGGCGGTGGGGCTGGGCTTCGCGGCGCTCGCCAAGGCCGCCGCCTATGCGCGCGAGCGCATCGTCTTCGGCCGCCCGATCGGGCAGAACCAGGGGGTGCAGCACCCGCTGGCGCAATGCTGGGCCGAGCTCACGGCGGCGGAGCTGACGGTGCGCCACGCGGCGGCGCTCTACGACGCCGGCCAGCCTTGCGGCGCCGAGGCCAACGCCGCCAAGTATCTCGCCGCCGAGGCGTGCTGGCGCGCCTGCGAGACCGCGATCATGACCCATGGCGGCATGGGCTACGCACAGGAGTATCACGTCGAGCGCTATCTGCGCGAGGCGCAGATCGCCCGCCTGGCGCCGGTAAGCCCGCAGCTCGTGCTCTCCCACATCGCCGAGCGCGTGCTCGGCCTGCCGAAATCCTATTGATATCCTATTGAGTTGTCGCCGGCCCGGCGGTGACGGTATCCTGAAGCAAAGCGCCCCCTGGAGGACACCCATGCCGCTCACCCAGCTCAACCACGTCACGGTGCGCACCGACGATCTCGAGGGCACCCGCGACTTCTACAGCGAGGCGCTGGGCTTGCGCGACGGCTTCCGCCCGCCGCTGGCCTTTCCGGGATACTGGCTCTATTGCGGCGAGCAGGCGGTGGTGCATCTGGTGCCGCGCAGCGGGCAGATCGGCGCCGGCCCCGGCGACACCACCGGCAATTTCGACCATGTCGCCTTCGTCGCGCAGGATTTCGAGGCGATGCGCGCCCGCTTCGCCCGGCTGGGCCTCGACTATCGCGAGAACGAGGTGCCGGGCATCCGGCTGCGGCAGCTCTTCGTCCAGGACCCCAACAAGGTGATGATCGAGATCAACTTCCCCGAACCCCAGGCCTGATCCGGAGCCGCCTCGCGCCGGGGTTGCACGGCACTAACTCGTCCGCTGAGCGTTAGCACGGTGATCGGATCAACCGGAGCGGGACGCGTGCCGTCATGTCGAGTCTCGGATGGGCCATTCTGCTGGTCGGCTTGGGATTGGCGCTGGATGTCGCCTGGTCGGAATATCGCGCTCGGCGCAGCCGCCGCGCCGCCGAGCGGCGCACGCCGACCTTGACCACGCGCTTCGGGCTGCCGCGCTTCTAATACGAGCGCGGCAATCCCAGCACGTGCTCGGCGAGATAGGCCAGGATCAGGTTGGTCGAGATCGGCGCCACCTGATAGAGCCGCGTCTCGCGGAATTTGCGCTCGACGTCGTATTCCTCGGCGAAGCCGAAGCCGCCATGGGTCTGGATGCACATATCCGCCGCCTGCCATGAGGCGTCGGCGGCCAGCAGCTTCGCCATGTTCGCCTCCTTGCCGCACGCCTCGCCCTTCTCGTAGAGCGCGGCGGCGCGCTCGACCATCAGCGCCGCCGCCTCGCTCGCCGCATAGGCGCGCGCGATCGGGAACTGGATGCCCTGGTTCTGGCCGATCGGCCGGCCGAAGACCACCCGCCCCTTGGCGTAGTCCGTCGCCTTGGCGATGAACCAGCGGGCGTCGCCGACGCATTCGGCGGCGATCAGGATGCGCTCGGCATTCATGCCGTCGAGGATGTAGCGGAACCCCCTGCCCTCCTCGCCGATCAGGTTCTCCGCCGGCACGTCGAGATTGTCGAAGAACACTTCGGTGGTGGCGTGATTCATCATGGTGCGGATCGGCCGGATGGTGACGCCGCGGCCGCGCGCCTGGCGCAGGTCGACGAGGAACACGGAAATGCCCTCGGTGCGCTTGGCCGCGGCGCCGCGCGGCGTGGTGCGCGCCAGCAGCAGCATGAGATCGGAATGCTCGACGCGCGAGGTCCAGACCTTCTGGCCGTTGACGATGTAGCGGTCGCCCCGGCGCTCGGCGACGGTGCGGATCGCGGTGGTGTCGGTGCCGGCGCCGGGCTCGGTGACGCCGAAGGCCTGCAGGCGGATCTCGCCCGAGGCGATCTTGGGCAGCCATTGCGCCTTCTGCGCCGGGCTGCCATGCCGCAGCAGCGTCCCCATGATGTACATCTGCGCGTGGCAGGCGGCGCCGTTGCAGCCGTTCTTCTGCACCTCTTCGAGGATTGCCGCCGCGGCGACGATGCCGAGGCCGCTGCCGCCATACTCCTCGGGAATGAGGCAGGCGAGGAAGCCGCCCTCGGTGAGCGCGCGGACGAACTCGGTGGGATAGCCGCGCTCGCGGTCGAGCGTGCGCCAGTATTCGCCGGGAAACCGCGCGCAGAGCGCGGCGACGGCGTGGCGGATATCGGCGATGTCGCTGGCGGTGGCCATGATCGGGACCTCGGCAGGAAAGCGCCCGACCCTATTGCAGCCGGGCGCCGGCCGCCAGTCCCTCGGCGAAGGCGCGCAGCGCCTTCGTCTGCGGCGGGCGGCAGCGGTTGCCCTTGCAACCGCGAAAGCCCGCACCCCCGTTGGCTAGCCCGCACCGAGCGGGCTTTCGCGGTTGCTGCGCAACCGCTGGCGCCCGCCGGCGACAACGCTTCGCGTTACGCCAGCACCGAGCGTTGCGAGGGCGTGACCCGGCCGAGGCGCAGGCTCTGCTTGAGGTCGGTGAGCCAGGCGCCGAGCCCGGCCGCGGCGTCGATATGCCGGCGGGCGCGGTCGGCGTGGCTGCCGCGCAGCGCGGCCCGGCCCTGGCGCTGATGGATGAACTGCCGCAGCGCGCTGTGGATCAGCGCCAGATGCACCAGCGCCTGCGGCATGTTGCCGAGGAAGGCGTGGCTCTTGGGCTCGATCTCCTCGGAAAAGAGGCCGACATCGTTGGCCTTGGCCACCAGCGAGTCCAGCAGCGCCGCCGCCTCCATCGGCTTGTCCAGGTACAGCAGCGCATCGGCGAGCCAGAAGCTGCCGATCAGGAAGGCGCCCTCGGTGCCGTGGAGCCCGTCGGTGGCGACATAGCGGCGCAGGTAGTCGCCGTCGCGCAGCTCCGCCAGCGCCAGCTTCACCGTGCGGCGAAAGGTGTCTTGCGGCAGCGGAAAGCCGAGCCAGGGCGTCACCAGCAGCGCCGCGTCGGCGTGCGGCCGCCCGAAGGCCTGGATGAGGGCGCCGGAATGCGGATCGACGCCGTCCCGCAGCACCGTCTCGGCGATGCTGCGCCGCGCCTCGACCCAGGCCGGCTTCCCGCCGAAGAGGCGGATGGCGCGATCGACCGCGGTCCAGCACATGATCTTGGAATGGACGAAATGCCGGCGCTCGTCGCGCATCTCCCAGATGCCGTTGTCGGGCTCGCGCCAGCGCTCGGCGGCGCGGTCGGCGATCTGCGAAAGCGCCTGGCGCTCGACCGCATCGAAGCTGCCGCCGAGCTGGTTGTAGAGCAGCGCCAGGTCGAGCAGCTCGCCATAGACGTCGAGCTGCAGCTGGCGATGCGCGGCGTTGCCGACGCGCACCGGCCCGCTGTCGCGATACCCCGAAAAGCCGGCGACATCGTGCTCCTCAAGGTCGGTCTCGCCCTCGACGCCGTACATCAGATGCAGGCCGCGCTCGAGATGGGAGTGCTTGAGGAATCCGACGAAGCGCCGGGCCTCGCCGACGAAGCCCAGCGCCGCCAGCGCGTAGAGCGCGAAGCTGGCGTCGCGCACCCAGCAGAAGCGATAATCCCAGTTGCGCGACCCGCCCGGCGCCTCCGGCAGCGATGTCGTCGGCGCCGCCACCATGGCGCCGCTGGGCGCGTAGATCAGCAGCTTGAGGGTGATGGCACTGCGCCGCACCGCGGCCGCATGCGGCCCGTCGTAATGGCAATAGGCGATCCATTCGCGCCAGAACGCGGTCGTGATCTCGAGCAGCCGGCGCGCGGTATCGCCCAGCGCGAGCGATCCCAGCGGCGCCGGCGACAGGATGAAACAGCGCGTCTCGCCGGCGGCGACGGTGAAGTCGGCGGTGGCTTCCTCGCCGGCAACCGTGAACGGCGCCTCGCCGTGCAGCGCCGGCACGCCGATGCCGGTGACGCGCCCGCCATGTGCCTGAAGCGCGGCAGCGGCGCGGGTGAAGCCGCGGATGGGCCGGTAGGCGGCGCGCAAGCGCACCGCCCCCGCCTCGCCGCGCACGATGCGCACGATCCATCCCGGGGCGTTGACGCCGGTGTATTCATGCAGGCCGGCGCCCGGCCGGCAGCCCATCGGCATGAAATCGGTCACCGTCGCCTCGCCCGATCGGGTGGCGAAGCGGGTGACCAGGATGGCGGTATCGTCGAGATAGCATCGCGTGCTGTGGGCCGGCTCGGCCGGCGCCAGCGCGAAGCATCCGCCGCGGCGGGCGTCGAGCAGGCGGGCCATCACCGGCGGCGCGTCGAAGCGGCCGAGACAGCACCAGTCGATGCTGCCGTCGCGGCAGACCAGCGCCGCGCCGTGGCCGTCGCCGATCAGCGCATAGTCGCGCAGCGGCGCGTAGGGCCGCTCCCTCCGGCTCGGATCGACGGCACGATCGGCCGCCGGACGTGCCTCGTCAGCCAAATGTTCCGACATCCCTTCCCGCACGTTTCAGCCCGACCCGCGCTGTCTCAACGGAAGGCGGCAGGTTTCGTTCCGCTTGCGCCGCCATTGCCCGGGGCGCGGCGATAGGGCATATGTTCGCCCGCAGCAGCGGAGCGACCCCGCCGATGGAGCCGCGGCTCAAGACGAAGATGCAGGTGATGGCGGCGGTGCGGCTCTGTACCGTGCGCGCCATCCCGATCGCCATCGCGCGGCGCGGCGACGAGGATGCCGGCACCATCCTGATCAAGCTCAACCGGCTCGAGCACGGCGTCACCGTGCTGGCGCAGACCCGGCTGCCGCAAGGCGAGCTCGCCTGGCTGCGCGCCACCGGCGAGGCGCCGGTCGACGAGGCCGCCGCCGACGCCTACATCGCCCGCCAGGTGCAGCGGGATCCGGATCTCTGGGTGATCGAGATCGAGGACCGCGAGGGCCGCCCGGTCTTCGCCGGTCGGGTACTCTGAGGCCCCCGACCGGCCGCGGCGCCTACCCGCCGTTCGCCAGCGCACGGGCGAGCTGGCTCAGCGCCTCCTGGTGGCGTTCGTTGGTGATGCCGGTGAAGTTCCGGGCGATCTCCAGCACCATGCGCTCGCGCGAGGTTATCGGCTTGGGCTCCTCCTCGCCGACGCCCTCGTAGAAATAGCTCATCGGGACGCTCAGCACCTTGGCGATCTGGAAGAGCCGTCCCGCCGAGACGCGGTTGACGCCGCGTTCGTATTTGTGCGCCTGCTGATAGGTCACGCCGATGAGCTCGGCGAGCTGCTGCTGCGTCAATCCCAGCATGATGCGGCGCTCGCGGATGCGCGCGCCGACATGCCGGTCGATCGTCGCGGTTGATTTTCCCCGTTTCGGCTTCGCCACGTCTTCCGCCCGATCTGCCATTACCGCGATCTCCTCTCGCCGGCCCTGCTCGCCGGAGCTACCAATCCTGTTCCACTAACAGCGGCAATCCACAGTTATTCCAAATCCTTCGCGCGCGGCGTTGAGGCGGCGGCGCCGGGCGGCACCGGGCGGCACGCGGTAACCCGATCTTAAGGGCGTTTCGGTCACACTACTGACGATGAATGCCGCTGCCGTTCCCGCGCCGCCCGACCTCGCCGCGACCGGAGGCGCGCTCGCCTCGCTCGGCCGCATCGCCCCGCCTTTCGAGCTCGACCGGTTCGGCGCCTCCTTCGGCCGCGGCGCGGCGCGCGCCTCGGGGTCGCTCGCCTTCCGGTTCTGTTTTCGCGAAGTGCCGTTCACCGCCAGTACCGAGCGGCAGGCGGACCGGCCGGTGCTGCGCATCGCCGGCGACCTCGGCTACCTGCCCTACACCGTCGAGAACGCGACGCGGCGGCGGCGGCTGCGCAAGGCGCTGGCGGCGGCGCGGCGCGCCTCCGGCCTGCGCTGGGAGATCACCGGGCGGAACGTCATCCGCGTCGGCGGCGAGATCGATCTCGGGCGGCGCTTGACGCCGGCCTCGGTCATCGCCGGCGCCACCGCGCTGCTGCTGCGCACCCGCCCCTATCTCGAGCTGATCGTCGCCGTCGCCAGCGAAGGCGCGTAGCGCCTTCGCTGCGGCGGGCGCCAGCGGTTGCTCTGGCAACCGCGAAAGCCCGCACCGTGCGGACTAGCGCTACTTGTACGGATTCTGACACTTCCTGACACTTTGCCTCCTTTTGGCGTCATGGCCGGCCGCAGGCCGAGTCCTGGCCATCCACGTCTTGCGGCGGGGCGCGGAAAGACGTGGATGGCCGTGACAAGCACGGCCATGACGATTTGGAAAGCTCGTCAATCATCCGTCAGAATCAGCACGCTAACCCGCCCTGAGCGGCTCCCGCGCTTGCTGCGCAAGCGCTGACGCCGCCGCGGACGAACGCGCGAAAGCGCGTTCGCCTATGGTTTTCCCGGCACGGCGAAGACCTGGCCGGGATAGATCAGGTTGGGATCGCGGATCTTCGTACGATTGGCCTGATAGATCAGCGTGTAGCGCAGCCCGTCGCCATAGGAATGCTGGGCGATGCGCCAGAGATTGTTGCCGGGCTGGACCGCGACCGCGACCTGCCCCTCGGGCGGCGCCACCCGGCTGAAGCTCAGCGCCGTCTCGGCCAGCGTGCGGCCCTGCGCGTCGAGCGCCTCGAGCCTCAGCCGGTATTTCCCCTCCGGCACCGCATGGTCGAGGGTGATCGACCAGCCGCCGGTGCCGTCGGCGACGGCGCCGCCGGCCAGGGCGTCGTCGAGATAGGCGTTGACGCGGCTGCCGGGCTCGGCGCGGCCGAGCAGCTGCACCTTGCCCGCGGCATCGTATTCGATCACGTCGAGCGCGAGCTTCTTGCCGTGCGGCAGTTGCAGCGCCGTGGCGGGACCGCTGCCCTGGCGCGGCACCAGCACGGCGACGGGCTCGTTCGGCGCCCCCGGCTGGGCGCCCGGCGCCCGCTCCGGCACCATCATGGCGACGACGCCTTCCGAGGCGCTGGCGGTGCCGTCCTTGGCGCGGGCGCTGAGGCCGAGCTGATGCTCGCCGGGGCTCAGCGCCTCCTTCGGCACCAGCACCCATTCGCCGCGGGCGTCGGCCGTGACCTGGCCCAGCACCTTGTCGCCGTCAAGGATGGTGACCTCGGCACCGGGCGCGGCGCGGCCGGCGATCACCGCTTCGCCTTGCGGATTGACCCGCACCACGTCGAAGCTGGGCGTCCCGGCGGCGGGCCCCGCTGCCGGCGCCGCCGGCGGCGCGCTCGCCAGCGGCGGCGGCGCATTCGGCGGCGCGGCGGTCCAGCGCCAATAGGCAAGCCCCGCCACGATCGCCGCGGCGACGATAACCAGGCCGATGACCGCGGTCCGTTTCATGCTCCCTCGTCGACCCTTGCCAAGCGCGGCGGCTTGGGCATTCTAGCGCGGCCGGGCAATCCTGGGGAAGCAACACGCATCATGGCGGCGATCAAGCGGCTTTGCGTCTATTGCGGCTCGTCGCGCGGCGCGGCGGCGAGCTACGGCGAGACGGCGGAGCGGCTGGGCACGCTGCTCGCCGATGCCGGGATCGAGCTGGTCTATGGCGGCGGCCGGATCGGGCTGATGGGACTCGTCGCCGATGCCGTGCTCGCGCGCGGCGGCCGCGTCACCGGCATCATCCCCGTCCACCTCCACGACCGCGAGCGGGCGCACACCCAGGTGCGGCTGGAGGTGGTCGGCAGCATGCACGAGCGCAAGCAGCGCATGTTCGATCTCTCCGACGGCTTCGTGACGCTGCCGGGCGGGCTCGGCACGCTCGACGAGACCATCGAGATCCTCACCTGGCGCCAGCTCGGCCTGCACGACAAGCCGGTGGTGGTGGTCGACGTCGCCGGCTACTGGGCGCCGCTCGCAGCATTGGTGGAGCACACCATCGCGCACGGCTTCGCCCCGCCGGCGGCGCGCGACTATCTCCGCACGGTGAGCCGGGTCGAGGACGTCCTGCCGACGCTTGCCGCCATGCCGGAGCCCAGGATCAAGGGCGACAGCCGCCTCGCCTGACCCCGCGTTTGCGCTGCAGCGGCGGCATGCTATCTTCCGGCACTTTCGCTGCAAGGAATCGTCGGTCATGAAGAAGATCAAGGTGAAGACCCCGGTCGTCGAGCTCGACGGGGACGAGATGACGCGCATCATCTGGCAGTACATCAAGGACAAGCTGATCCTGCCCTACCTCGACATCGACCTGAAATACTACGACCTCGGCATCGAGGCGCGCGACCGGACCGACGATCAGATCACCATCGACAGCGCCAACGCCATCGCCAAATACGGCGTCGGCGTCAAATGCGCCACCATCACCCCCGACGAGGCGCGGGTGAAGGAGTTCAAGCTCAAGAAGATGTGGAAGTCGCCCAACGGCACGATCCGCAACATCCTCGGCGGCACCATCTTCCGCGAGCCGATCGTGTGCAGGAACGTGCCGCGGCTGGTGCCCGGCTGGACGGCGCCGATCGTCATCGGCCGCCACGCCTTCGGCGATCAGTACCGCGCCACCGATTTCGTCGTGCCCGGCCCGGGCAAGCTCACCATGAGCTTCACGCCGCGGGACGGCGGCAAGCCGCTGCACTACGAGGTCTTCGACTTCCCCGGCGGCGGCGTCGCGCTCAGCATGTACAATCTCGACGAGTCGATCATCGGATTCGCCCGCTCCTGCTTCAATTACGGGCTGCAGCGCGGCTGGCCGGTCTACCTCTCGACCAAGAACACCATCCTCAAGGCCTATGACGGCCGCTTCAAGGACCTCTTCCAGGACGTGTTCGACCGCGAATTCGCCGCCGCCTTCAAGGCCAAGGGCATCAGCTACGAGCACCGGCTGATCGACGACATGGTCGCCTCCGCGCTCAAATGGAACGGCAACTTCATCTGGGCCTGCAAGAACTACGACGGCGACGTGCAGTCCGACGTGGTGGCGCAGGGCTTCGGCTCGCTGGGATTGATGACCTCGGTGCTGCTGACGCCCGACGGCAAGACGGTCGAGGCGGAGGCGGCGCACGGCACGGTGACCCGCCATTTCCGGCTGCACCAGCAGGGCAAGGAGACCTCGACCAACCCCATCGCCTCGATCTTCGCCTGGACGCGCGGCCTCGCCTATCGCGGCGAATTCGACGGCACCCCCGACGTCAAGCACTTCGCCGAGACGCTCGAGAAGGTGTGCGTCGACACCGTCCAGGCCGGGTTCATGACCAAGGACCTCGCCATCCTGATCAGCCCGGAGCAGCCCTGGCTGACCACGACCAAATTCCTCGACAAGCTCGATGACGGCCTGAAGCGGGCGATGGCGTAGCCGCCGGCTCAGCCGGCGGCGAGGATCAGCTGCGCCAGGCAGGACGCCGCGGCGAGCGCCGCGATCAGCATCGCCGCCGTCCGTTCCGCCGGGCTCCAGCGCCGCCAGTCGGCGGCAAGGTCGCGCGCCGCCTGCGGGCGGGCGATGGCGATGGCGCGCGGCCGGCGGGCCGGGCGGTCCATGGGGCGGCCGCTGCTCACTGGATGCTGACGGGGTCGAGATCGTGCCGGCGCAGCTCGGCGAAGGCGGCGTCGCGGTCGGCGAACAGCATCAGGTAGCTGCCGTCGGCGGCGTGCGCCGCATAGGCTTCGATGCCCTCGGCGTCGATGCGCTTGACATAGGCGGTGTCGGGACAGCCCAGCTCGGAAAATTCCTGCGGCGAGAGGGGCTTTGACTTCAGCAGAGCCGGCATCAGGTCCTCCGTTCGCGGCGCGCGGGCCACGATCGCGGAGAAGCCTAGCATCGACATGGTTAACACGGTGTTTCCGGCGCGGCGCCGCGCTGCGGATTTTTTCGCCGCCGCGCGCTTGCCGCGCTCAGGCCGCCGCCTGCGCCTTTTCCGCCACGGCGCGCTCGACCGCGGCGAGCGCGGCATCCGCCTTGCCGGCATCGGAGCCGCCGGCCTGCGCCATGTCGGGGCGGCCGCCGCCGCCCTTGCCGCCCAGCGCCTCGGCGCCGACGCGCACGAGATCGACGGCGCTGAAGCGCGTGGTGAGATCGTCGGTGACGCCGACCACCAGCGACACCTTGCCCTCGGAGGTCGCGACCAGCGCGACGACGCCGGAGCCGATCTCCTTCTTCATGTCGTCGGCGAGGCCCTTCAGCTCCTTGGCCGGGAGATTGTCGACGGCGCGGCCGGCGAATTTGACGCCGCCGAAATCCTTGGCCGCCGGCCGCTGCCCGACGCCGCCGGCGATGAGGCGGCGCGCCTCGGAGAGCTCGCGCTCCAGGCGCTTCCTCTCCTCGATGAGACCGAGCACGCGGGCCGGCAGCTCACCGCGGGTCGCGCGCAGCGCCTCGGCCGCCAGGCGCAGCGTCTCCTCCTCCTGCTCGACATGCTGCTCGGCGGCGGCGCCGGTCAGCGCCTCGATGCGGCGGACGCCGGAGGCCACCGCGCCTTCCGAAACGATCTTGAAGAAGCCGATATCGCCGGTGCGCCGCACATGCGTGCCGCCGCACAGCTCGACCGAGAAGGGCCGCGGCTGGGCACCCGCCTCGCCCGCCTCCTCGCCCATGGCGACGACGCGCACCTCGTCGCCGTATTTCTCGCCGAACAGCGCCAGCGCGCCGGCCTTGACCGCGTGGTCGGGGGTCATCAGCCGCGTCGACACCTCGCCGTTCTGGCGGATGCGCCGGTTGACCTCGGCCTCGATGGCGCGGACGTCCTCGGGCGACAGGGCGCGCGGATGGCTGAAATCGAAGCGCAGCCGGTCGGGCGCCACCAGCGAGCCCTTCTGCGTCACGTGCTCGCCGAGCCGGCGGCGCAGCGCCTGGTGCAGCAGATGGGTGACCGAATGGTTGGCGCGCAGCGCCGCGCGCCGCGCCGCGTCGACCCGCAGCTCGACGAAATCGCCGAGCGCCAGCGCGCCATGGCTCACCGTGCCGAGATGGACGAAAAGCTCGCCCGCCTTCTTCTGCGTGTCGGCGACCGCGAACTCGCCGCCGCCGGCCGAGAAGATCGCGCCGGTATCGCCGAGCTGGCCGCCGGATTCGGCGTAGAACGGCGTCTGGTTGACGATGATCGCCGCTTCGTCGCCGGCCCCGGCCCGATCCACTTTTTTGCCGTCGACGACGATGGCGGTGATCTTGCCCTCGGCGATCTGGGTCTCGTATCCCAGGAACTCGCTGGCGCCGACCGCCTCGCGCAGGTCGAACCAGAGCTGCTCGGTCGCGGCCTCGCCCGAGCCCACCCAGTGCTTCCTCGCCTCGGCGCGCTGGCGCTCCATCGCGGCATCGAAGCCCGCGACCGCCACCGGGCGGCCCTGGGCGCGCAGCACGTCCTGCGTCAGGTCGAGCGGGAAGCCATAGGTGTCGTAGAGCTTGAAGGCGACCTCGCCGGGCAGCGGCGCGGCCCGGCCGAGCCGCGCCGTCTCCTCCTCGAGCAGCTTGAGGCCGCGCTCGAGCGTCAGCTTGAAGCCGGTCTCCTCGAGCTTCAGCGTCTCGGCGATCAGCGCCTCGGCGCGGGCCAGCTCGGGGAAGGCGGCGCCCATCTGGCGCACCAGCGCCGGCACCAGGCGCCACATCAGCGGCGCCTCGCAGCCGAGGATGTGGGCGTGGCGCATGGCGCGGCGCATGATCCGGCGCAGCACATAGCCGCGCCCGTCCTTGGCCGGCAGCACGCCGTCGGCGATCAGGAACGAGCTCGCCCGCAGATGGTCGGCGATGACCCGGTGCGACACCGCGAGCGGTCCGTCCGGCGCCACGCCGGAGGCCTCGGCCGAGGCCAGGATCAGCGCCCGCATCAGGTCGATGTCGTAATTGTCGTGCTTGCCCTGCAGCACCGCGGCGATGCGCTCGAGCCCCATGCCGGTGTCGATCGACGGGCGCGGCAGCGGCCGGCGCTCGCCCTTCGTCACCTGCTCGTACTGCATGAAGACCAGGTTCCAGATTTCGACGAAGCGGTCGCCATCGGCCTCGGCGCTGCCGGGCGGGCCGCCGGGGATGTGCTCGCCGTGGTCGTAGAAGATTTCCGAGCACGGGCCGCAGGGGCCGGTATCGCCCATCGCCCAGAAATTGTCGGAGGTCGCGATGCGCACGATCCGGCTTTGCGGCAGGCCGGCGATCTTGGCCCAGAGAAGCGCCGCCTCCTCGTCCTCGGCATAGACGGTGACCAGCAGCCGGTCGCGCGCCAGGCCGAACTCCTCGGTCACCAGCTTCCAGGCCAGCTCGATGGCGCGGTCCTTGAAATAGTCGCCGAAGGAGAAATTGCCGAGCATCTCGAAGAAGGTGTGGTGGCGCGCGGTGTATCCCACATTCTCGAGGTCGTTGTGCTTGCCGCCGGCGCGCACGCATTTCTGCGAGGTGGTGGCGCGGGCATAGTCGCGCTTCTCGGCGCCGGTGAAGACGTTCTTGAACTGCACCATGCCGGCATTGGTGAACAGCAGGGTCGGGTCGTTGCGCGGCACCAGCGGGCTCGACGGCACGATCTCATGCCCGTGGCGCTGGAAATAGCCCAGGAAGGCGGCGCGGATGTCGTTGGTGGTCTGCATGGCGCTTATCTGGGCCTTCCTCCGGGCGGGGCCAAGACGCGGGACCGGAGATGCCCGGCC
>DAHUYF010000205.1 GCA_027315365.1 Rhodospirillales bacterium
TCGATGCCGCCATCCTCGCGCAGCAGGCGCAGCACCAGGCGCGGCGCCACCGTCACCGCCATCTGGCCGTCGGCCGCGCGGGCGAAGGCGCAGAGCCGGTCGGCGTGGCGGCCGGCGGTTTCCAGCGGCAGGTAGGCGCCGGCGGCGAACAGCGCCGGCGCCGCGGCGCGCAGCGCCAGCGCGCGCCAGGCGAGGAACAGCTTCTCGCGCCCGTCGCGCCAGCCCGCGGCCAGCTCGGCGAAGGCCTGGCGATCGACTTCGCCGCGCCCGAAGCGCTCCGCAAGCTCGGCCAGCAGGCGCCGGCGCAGGCCCCAATCGACCGGGCGGCGGTTGTCGGGATCGACCATGCTGAAATCCCAGAGCTCGCCGCCCTGATAGGTGTCGGGCACGCCCGGCGCGGTCAGCTTGAGGAGCGTCTGCGCCAGGCTGTTGATCGCGCCCGGCCGCGCCAGCGCCTGGACGAAGCCGTGCATGTCGGCGAGGAACGGGTTCGGCCGGGAGCCGTCGAGCGCGCCGGCGACGAAGCGGCCGAGCACCGCCTCGTACTCGGCGCCGGGATTGCTCCAGCCCGAGCGCTCCTTGGCCTCGCGCACCGCCTTGGTCATCGTCGCCTGCACCCGCGCGGCGAAGGCTTCGAGACCCGCGACGTCGTCCAGCCCGAGGTCGAGCGGCCAGGCGCCGAGCACGGTCTGATAGAAGAAATATTCGTCGTTGCGGTCGGGCGCCGGCTCGCCATCGACCTCGCCGCGGCGGAAGCGGTTGAAGCGCGCCCAGAGCGCCAGGCGGCGCGCCCAGTCGCTCGGCAGCTCCGACAGCAGCGCCAGCCGCGCGCGCGCATCCTCGCCCCGCTTGGTGTCGTGCGTGCTGCTCGCCAGCATGCCGGCGGGCCAGCGCCGGGCGCGCTGCTCGGCCTGGCGGTGGAAGGCGGCGAGCGAGAGGCCGAAGCGGCCGGGGTCGCCGCCGACCTCGTTCAGCGCGAGCAGCGGGACATAGCGATAGAAGGCGGTGTCCTCCGCGCCTTTCGCCATCACCGGGCCGCTGAGCTGCTGGAAGCGGAGCGCGAGCCGCTGCACCGCGGCGCGGGCGTAGCCGCTGCCGCGCCGCGCCAGGTCGAGCGTCAGCACGCCGTGGATGAAATCGAAGATCGAGGTGTCGCCGCCCGGCCAGTGGCGCTTGGCCTGCGCCACCGCCCAGTCGATATAGCGGAGGTCCTCGGCGCCGGCGCCGGCGGCATCGACATAGGTGCGATAGACCGGAAAGACGGCGAGCACGGCGTCGAGCGCGCCGCGCATGCCGTTGGCGGTGAAGTCGCGCGAGCGCCAATGGCCGCGCGAGAGGGCGTGGAACTCGCCGGCGAGCACGCCGGCCTCGCTGGCGAGATTGACCTCGGTGATGCGCCGCTTGCCGGCCTCGAGCACCGCGGCGAAGGTGTCGCGCCGCCCGGTGAAGCGCTGATAGGCGCGCAGCAGCGGCGCCTCGCCGGCGGGATCGATCAGCAGGCCGCCGGCCTCGCGGATGAAATCATAGCCGGTGGTGCCGGCGACCGGCCAGTCGCGCAGCGCCTCGTGGGAGGCCAGGATCTTCTCGACGGTGATGTAGAAATCGCCCTCCGGCAGATGCGCGGCGGCGGATGCCGCGCGCTGCAACCGACGGCAATAGCCGGCGGGATCGTAGAGCCCGTCGATATGGTCGATGCGCAGCCCCTGCAGCCGGCCCTCGGCGATCAGCGTCAGCACCAGGCGATGCGCGCGGTCGAACAGCTCCGGCAGTTCGATGCGGATGCCGGCGAGGTCGTTGATGTTGAAGAAGCGCCGATAGTTGATCTCGTCCGCCGCCACCCGCCAATAGGCGACCCGGTAGGACTGCGCCTCGAGCAGCGCGTGCAGCCGGCGCCAGCTTCCGGCCTCGCCCGCTTCGCCGTTGAAGGTGTCGGCGGCGCGCTCCAGCGCGGCCGCAACCGCCGGATCGCGCCCGGCCAGCGCGGCGAGCTCGGCCTTGAGCCGCATGCCCTCGGCGTGGATCGCCTTCCGCCGCCCCTTCCCCCGCATCGCGCGCAGCCGGGTGAAGCTGTCGGCGAGCTGCCGCAGCGCCTCGGCCGATCCCGCCGGCACCTCGGCGGCGCGCAGCAGCAGCGCATAGCGCAGCGGCGTGATCGGGAAGCGGTGATCGAAATACCAGGCGCTGAAGCTGCCCTCGGCCGGCGCGAAGCGCAGGCGGATCTCGCCTTTCTCCAGCGTCGCGCCGTACTGGTCGCCGAGCACCGGCAGCAGCACCTTGCCGGCGAGATCGGGCCGCGCCGGGCGCCAGTCGATGTCGAAGAAATCGGCCTGGGGCGACAGCCGCCCCCATTCCAGCACGTCGAGCCACCAGGCGTTGTCCGGGCCGATGCCCATGTGGTTCGGCACGAAATCCAGCACCAGCCCCATGCCGCGGCGGCGCAGCCGCTCGGCAAGCGCGGCGAGGCCCGCCAGCGTGCCGATCTCGGGATTGATCTCGTTGTGGTCGATGATGTCGTAGCCATGGGTCGAGCCCGGCCGCGCCTTGAGGAAGGACGAGGTGTAGAGATGGCTGATGCCGAGATCGGCGAGGTAGTCGACCAGCGCGCCGGCCTCGGCGAAGCCGGCGTCGCGGCTGAGCTGCAGCCGATATGTCGCCCGCGGCGGCGCGATCATGACGCCAGCCGGCCGGCGACGATGGCGGCGGCGAGGCGGTCGAGATCGGGACCGGCGAGGATCTCCTCGAGCCGGCGCGACAGGCGCCGCCGCCAGTTCGGATGCTCGCCGACGGTGCCCGGCAGGTTCGCCTGCTCGATCTCGCCGACGACATCCTCGATCTGCATCAGCACCAGCCGCGCCGCGCTCCGGCCGAGAAAGCGATGGACCGCCTCCGCCAGCGCCGGCTCGTAGACCGGGCGATCGTCCCGCGGCAGCAGCGCCGCCGCCACCGCCCGCGGCAGCAGCTCGGCCGCGGCCAGCGCCTCGATCAGCCGCCGGCGGTCGCGCCGGCGCCCCTGCGCATCCTCCTCCTCGGCGGCGGCGTCGGGATAGAGCCCGAGGTCGCGCCGCCACTCCAGGTCGCGGCCGAGCCAGAAACCCCTGAGCGTCGGGAGGTCGTGGGTCGAGACCGCGGCGCTGGCGAGCGCGGGATAGGCGTCGGGCGGCAGGAAGCGGCCGGTGCGGTCGCGCTCGAACTGCAGCACGCGGTAGGAAAGCACGCCTGCCTCCTGCATCGTCTCGCTGAACCCCTCGGGCACGGTGCCGAGATCCTCGCCGATCACCATGCAGCGCTGCCGTTCGCTCTCCAGCGCCAGGATGTGGCGCAGCTCGGCGAAGGGATAGGCCACATAGCTGCCCTCGGCCGGACTCGCGCCGCGCGGCACCCAGTAGAGCTGCCGCAGCGCCATGACGTGATCGATCCGCAGCACGCCGGCATGGCGCATATTGGCGCGCAGCGCGGCGATGAACGGCGCAAAGCCGTCGCGCTGGAGCGCGATCGGGTTGAGCGGGGTCAGCCCCCAATCCTGGCCCTTGAGGCTGAGCAGGTCGGGCGGCGCACCGACCGAGACGCCCGACACCATCAGCCCGGGATCGGCCCAGGCCTCGGCGCCGCCGGGGTCGACGCCGACGGCGAGATCGCGATAGAGGCCGAGCGACAGCCCCGCTTCCGCCGCCGCGCCGGCGGCGGCGGCGAGCTGGCGGTCGGCTTCCCATTGCAGGTATTGGTGCAGCTCGATGCGCGGGCGATGCGCGGCGGCGAAGCACGCCACCTCCGCCGAGCCGGCCTGGCGCAGCGCCGCCGGCCAATCCTGCCAGGAGAAGGCGCCGCCCTCGGCCACGACATGCTCGTGCAGCGCGGTGAAGGTGGCGAAGGCTTCGAGCGCGCGGCCGCCGTCGCGCTGAAAGCGGCGGAACGCCGCGCCGCGCGCGCTCTCGGCATCGCCGAGATGATGCCGGGCGAACGCGCCGTAGAGCGCGTCGAAGGCGCCGCGCTTCAGCCGCGCCACCGCCGGGTAGTCGACGAGGTCGCCGGCGCGCGCCGCGGCGAGGTCGGGCGGCACCATGGCGTCGCGGAAATCGGGCACCGCCTCGACATCGAGATAGAGCGGATTGAGGAACAGCCGGCTGGAGGGCGAATAGGGGCTGATATGACCGGGCGCGGCGGGAAAGAGCGCGTGCAGCGGGTTGATGCCGAGCGCCCCGGCGCCGCGCCGCGCCGCGCCGGCGCCGAGCGTCGCGAGATCGGTGAAGTCGCCGATGCCCCAGTTGCGCGCCGAGCGCAGCGCGTAGAGCTGCGCCGTCAGCGCCCAGCCGCGCTCGGCCGGCACCGGCGGCAGGTGACAGTGGCGTGGCGCCACGATCAGCACGGTCTCGGCGCCGCCGCCGTCGAGCTCGACCGCCAGGCGGTGATAGCCGGGCGGCATCCCGGGATGAAGCGGCAAGGCGATGCGGCAGCGACGGTGCCGGTGCTCGCGCCGCTCGGCGAGCACGGTGAGGCCGGCGAGCTCGACCGATCCCTCCTGCCGCTCGCCGCTTTCGAGCGTGAGCCGCCAGCGCACGCGCCCGTCCAGCTTGCCGGTGGTCACCGGCACCGCGAAGGGCGTCTCGTCGGTGCGGATGGTGATGACCGGGGGCAGCAGCGGATCCCACTGCGTGCGCTCGAGCTCGGCGATCCCGGCGACGAGATCGCTTTCGCTGCCGGCGGCGAACCCCATCGCGGCGAGGATGGCGCGCAGCGTATCGGCGGCGACCTGGCGCTGCTCGCCCCAGACGTCGCGGAAGGACGGCGCGACGCCGGCGAGCCGCGCCAGGCGCCGCAGCGACCGGTCGGTCGCGCTCATTCCCGCGGCTCGTCGAGGAAGAAGGCGGCGACGCGCGCGGGCAAGGTGGATGCCGGCGCCTCGCCGGTGGCGTAAAGCAGCCGGCCGCGCGGCTTCTCGGCCAGCGCCGCGGCCTGGTCGGAGAAATTGGCGAGCAGCAGCAGCCGCGATCCGTCGCCCAGCCGCCACGCGACTTCCAGCGCGTGCTCGCCCAGCGGCCGCCAGCTTCCGGCATGGCCGCCGATGCCGACGAGCCGCGGCGCGATCTCGCGCCGCCGCAGCGCCAGCAGGCGCTTGTACCAGGCGAGCCAGGCATGATGCGGCGGCCGCGCGGCGGTCTTCCAATCGAGCACGGCGCTGGCGAAGGTGTCGCCGGCGCAGGGATCGGGGATGCGCTCGCGCGCCGCCGAATCCTGGAACGCCGGAAACTTCGCGAACTCGCGCCGCCTGCCCTCGCGCACCTTCTCGGCAAGCTCGGGACCGAAGTCGCAGATGAAGGGGAAAGGCTGCTCGGCGCCCCATTCCTCGCCCATGAAGAGCAGCGGGATCTGCGGGCTCAACAGATGGATCGCGGCGGCGACGCGGATCGCCTCGGGCGGCGCGAGCCGGGCGAGGCGGGTGCCGAAGGCGTCGTTGCCCACCTGATCGTGGTTCTGGATGAAGCTGACGAAGGCGGTCGGCGGCAGCTGCGCCGACGCCTCGCCGCGCCGGGCGCCGCGATAGGTCGAACGCTCGCCCTGATAGGCGAACCCCTCGGCCAGCGCGCGGCCCAGGCGCTCGATCGGCGCATCGGCGTAGTCGGCGTAATAGCCCTCGCTCTCGCCGCTGGTGAGCACGCGCAGCGCGTGATGGACATCGTCGCTCCACTGCGCCGTGAAGAGCCCGGGAGCCAGCCAGCGCGCCTCGTTGTGATCGTTCTCGAGCACCAGATGGACCGGGCGCTCGCGCTCGAACCGGTGCCGCACGGTCTCGGCGATCTCGGTCAGGATGTGGTACGGGCTGTCGTCGAGGATGGCGTGCACGGCGTCGAAGCGCAGCCCGTCGAGGTGGAATTCCTCGAGCCAGTAGAGCGCATTCTCGATGTAGAAGCGCCGCACCTCGGGGACGGTGAAATCGATCGCGGCGCCCCAGGGCGTGTGGTGCCGCTCGGTGAAGAAGCCCGGCGCATAGCCGTGGAGGTAATTCCCCTCCGGGCCGAAATGGTTGTAGACGACGTCGAGAAAGACCGCGAGGCCGCGCGCATGGCAGGCATCGACCAGGCGCCGCAGGCAGTCGGGCCGGCCGTATTGCGCATCGGGCGCGAACAGCAGCACGCCATCATACCCCCAGTTGCGCCGGCCGGGAAAATCCGCCACCGGCATCAGCTCGACGGCGGTGACGCCGAGCTCGACCAGGTAGTCGAGCCGGCTCGCCACGCCGGCGAAATCGCCGCGCTCCGAGAAGCTGCCGGTATGGAGCTCGTAGAGCACGATCTCTTCCCACCGCCGGCCGGCCCAGGCCGCGTCCTGCCATTCGTAGCTGCGGGGATCGATCACCTCGCTCGGCCCGTGCACATCCTCGGGCTGGTAGCGCGAGGCGGGATCGGGCACCGCCTGGCCATCGACGACAAAGCGATAGCGGCTGCCGGCGCGCGCCGCATCGGTGGTGCGCTCGAACCAGCCGTCCGCCGCGCGCGCCATCGGCAGCTCGCCGACGCCGTCGAGCCGCAGCGCCACCGCCTCCGCCCGCGGCGCCCAGAGTCGGAAGCGGACGCCGTCCGCCACCAGCTCCGCGCCGAAGGGCAGCTCATGGTGGCGTCTCATCCTCGTCTCCTGGCGGCTGCGGCGCCACCGGCGGCGGCACCAATCCGATCGGCAGGCCGGTGGTCGGCGGCTCTCGGTGCAGCACGCCGGTCGGCGTCGGCGCCGGCTTCTCCGGGGCGCGATTGATGAAGAGGGCGAAGCACCGGGCCTTCAAGGGAAACACCTCGCCGGGCGAAAAGAGCCTGCCGTCGGTGACGATGCCGGTGTCGGTCGAGGTGTCGACCAGCAGATCCCAGGCCATCGTCACCGGCAGCTCGGGGATGCGGAAGTCGAGATCCTGGTGCCAGGCGTTGAGCATGACAAGAAAGCTCTCGTCGATGTCGCGCTGGCCGCCGGGGGTGTAGAACGCGCCCGCGGCGCCGCCCAGCACATAGGCGAGCGACAGCGCCACCGGGTTGTTCCAGTCCTCGACCGTCGCCTCGCGCCCTTCGGGAGTGATCCAGGTGATGTCCTTCAGCCCGGCCGCCGACACCGCCTCGCCGCGGAAGAAGCGCGGGCGCGAGAAGACGCGGTGGCGCCGGCGCAGATTGACCAGGAAGCGGACGAAATCCCTGAGCCGATCGTCCTCGGGCCGGATGTTCGCCCAATCCAGCCAGGAGATCTCGTTGTCCTGGCAGTAGGCGTTGTTGTTGCCCTGCTGGGTGCGGCCGATCTCGTCGCCGGCGAGCAGCATCGGCACGCCCAGCGACAGCAGCAGCGTGGCCAGCAGGTTGCGCTTCTGGCGATCGCGCAGCGCCGCGATCTCGGGGTCGCCGGTCGGCCCCTCGACGCCGCAATTCCAGCTGAAATTGGCGTCGTGCCCGTCGCGGTCGCCTTCGCCGTTGGCGGCGTTGTGCTTCTCGTTGTAGCTGACGAGATCGTTGAGGGTGAAGCCGTCATGAGCGGTGACGAAGTTGACGCTCGCCCAGGGCCGGCGGCCGTCGCGGGCGAAGATGTCGGAGGAGCCGGCGAGCCGCGAGGCGAGCTCCGCCGCCACGCCCTGATCGCCCTTCCAGAAGCGGCGCACGGTGTCGCGATAGGCCGCATTCCACTCCGCCCATCCCGGCGGGAGATTGCCGAGCTGATAGCCGTTGGGCCCGAGATCCCAGGGCTCGGCGATGAGCTTCAACTGCGACAGCAGCGGATCCTGGCGGATCGCGGCGAAGAACGGGCTGTCGCGGCGGTACTCGCCGTTGACGCGGCCCAAGGTCGGGCAGAGGTCGAAGCGGAAGCCGTCGACATGCATCTCGCTCGCCCAATAGCGCAGGCTGTCCATGACCATCTGCAGCACGCGCGGATGCTCGAGATTGAGCGTGTTGCCGGTGCCGGTGTGGTCGGTATAGAAGCGCCGGTCGGACTCGAGCCGGTAGTAGGAGGCGTTGTCGATGCCGCGAAAGGCCAGCGTCGGCCCGAGATGATTGCCCTCGCCGGTGTGGTTGTAGACGACGTCGAGGATCACCTCGATGCCGGCGTCGTGCAGCCGCATCACCGTGGTCTTGAAGTCCGAGATGAACCCGTGCGAGAGGAAGCGCGGGTCCGGCGCGAAGAAGCCGATGGTGTTGTAGCCCCAGTAGTTGCCGCGCCCATGCTGCGCCAGATGTCGGTCGTCGACGGCGGCCTGGACGGGCAGCAGCTCGATCGCGGTGACGCCGAGCTGCAGCAGGTAATCGATCATCGGCGGCGCGGCGAGACCGGAAAAGGTGCCGCGCCGCCCGGCATCGATGCGGGGATGGCGGATCGTCATGCCGCGGACATGCGCTTCGAGGATGATCGTCTCTTCCCACGGCACGTGCGGCCGGTGGTCCTCGTCCCAGGTGAAGGCGGTGTCGACGACGCGGCATTTCGGCATGCCGCGCGCATTGTCCCGGCGATCGAAGGAGAGATCCTCGCGCGCGCTGCCGACGCGGTAGCCGTAATGCGCGTCGCTCCAGCGGAGCGCGCCGTGGATGGCCTTGGCGTAGGGGTCGAGCAGCAGCTTGTGCGGGTTGAAGCGATGCCCGTCCTGAGGCTGGTAGGGCCCGTAGACGCGATAGCCGTAGAGCAGGCCGGGCCGCGCATCGGGGAGGTAGCCGTGCCAGACCTGGTCGGTATATTCGGGCAGCCGAATCCGCGCCACCTCGTGACCGCCGGTGGCGTCGAAGAGGCAGAGATCGACCGCCTCCGCATGCTCGGAGAAGAGCGCGAAATTGACGCCCCTGCCGTCCCAGCTGGCGCCGAGCGGATAAGGCCGGCCCGGCCAGACCTCGGCGCGAAGCTCGATCATGCGCCGGCGGCGTCCGGCGTGAGGATCAGCGTCGCGAGCGGCGGCAGCACCAGGCTCAGCGCGTGGACCTGGCCGTGGACGGGGTGCGCCAGCGCCTCGACCATTCCGGCATTGCCGAGGCCGCTGCCGCCATACTCCAGCGCGTCGCTGTTGAAGCGCTCGCGCCAGCGCCCGCCATGGGGCACGCCGATCAGGAAGCCCGCGCGCGGCACCGGCGTGAAATTGCAGACGATGACCGCGACGTCGCGGGGATCGCGGCCGCGGCGGAGATAGGAGAGCGTGCTCTGCTCGGAATCGCCGGCCTCGATCCACTGGAAGCCTTCGGGCTCGGTATCGAGCTGATGCAGCGCCGGAAGCGCGCGATAGAGCCGGTTGAGGTCGCGCACCGCCTGCTGCACGCCGCGGTGCAGGGGATCGCCGAGCAGGTGCCAGTCGAGGCTCCTGTCGTGATTCCACTCCCGTTCCTGCGCCAGCTCGCCGCCCATGAACAGCAGCTTCTTGCCCGGATGCGTCCACATGAAGCCGTAATAGGCGCGCAGATTGGCGAAGCGCTGCCAGCGGTCGCCCGGCATCTTGGCGATCAGCGAACGCTTGCCGTGCACCACCTCGTCGTGGCTCAGCGGCAGGATGAAGTTCTCGTGGAAGGCGTAGAGCAGGCCGAAGGTCAGGTCGTTGTGGTGGTACTTGCGATGGATGGGGTCGAGCGAGAGGTAGCGCAGCGTGTCGTGCATCCACCCCATGTTCCACTTGAAGCCGAAGCCCAGCCCGCCGAGATATGTCGGACGCGACACCATCGGCCATGAGGTCGATTCCTCGGCGGCGGTGGTCGCGCCCCGGCCGATGCCGAAGACCAGCTCGTTCATCCGCCGCAGGAAGGTGATCGCCGCCAGGTTCTCGCGGCCGCCGTGCTCGTTGGGGACCCAGTCGCCGGCGGGCCGGCTGTAATCGAGGTAGAGCATCGAGGCCACGGCATCGACGCGCAGCCCGTCGACGTGGAATTCGTCGATCCAGCAGCGCGCGCTCGACAGCAGGAAGTTCGCCACCTCGCGCCGTCCCAGATTGTAGATGAAGGTGTTCCAGTCGCGCTGGAAGCCCTGCCGCGGGTCGGCATGCTCGTAGAGCGCGGTGCCGTCGAAGCGCGCGAGTCCGTGCGGATCGGTGGGGAAATGGCCGGGCACCCAATCGAGCCACAGCGCGATGCCGGCGGCGTGGCAGCTGTCGACGAAGGCGCGGAAATCATCGGGCGTGCCGAAGCGCGAGGTCGGTGCGAAAAGGCCGATCGGCTGATAGCCCCAGGAGCCGTCGAAGGGATGCTCGGTGATCGGCATCAGCTCGAGATGCGTGAAGCCCATGTCGCGGACATAGGGCACAAGCTGCTCGCCGAGCTCGCGGTAGGTCAGGTAGCGCCCGCCCTCCTCCGGCACCCGCCGCCAGGAGCCCGGATGGACCTCGTAGACCGAGATCGGCGCGTCGCGCTCGTTCGCCCGCCAGCGCTCGTCGAGCCACGCCCGGTCGCGCCAGTCGTGGCGCGACCGGGCGACGATCCGCGAGGCGGTGCCCGGCGACGGCTCGGCGCGCGCCGCGTAGGGATCGGCCTTGAGCGGCAGCAGCGCGCCGTCGGCGCCGACGATCTCGTACTTGTAGCTGCGCCCGGGGCCGAGGCCGGGAAGGAAGACCTCCCAGACGCCGGCGGCGTGCCGCAGCCGCATCGGATAGCGCCGACCGTCCCAGTCGCTGAAATCGCCGACGACGCTGACGCGATGCGCATTGGGCGCCCAGACCGCGAAAGAGACGCCGGCCGCGCCCTCGTGCTCGCGGCAATGCGCGCCGAGCACGCGCCAGCTCTCCAGATGCGTGCCCTCGGCCAGCAGATGGATGTCGAGATCGCCGAGCACCGGCGGAAAGGCGTAGACATCCTCGAACTCGACCGTGCCCAGGCCGCCCTCGGCCCGCAGGCGGTAGCGGAAGCGCGGTCGCCGGCCGAGCGTTGCCGACCAGAGCCCGTCCGGATGGAGACGCGCGAGCTCGCCCGCGACCTCGCCGGTCACGGCATCGACCACCCACAACCGGCGCGCCCAGGGCAGGAAGACGCGCACGCATTGGGCGCCGCCGACGGAATGCATGCCGAGATAGGCGAAGGGATCGCCGTTGCGGCCCTCGATCACGGCGCGGGCGGTGGTGCCGAGTTCAGCCATGTGCGGCCTCCAGCCGTTCCAGCAGATCCAGTACCCCGGCCAGCGGGATCGCCGCCCATTGCGGCCGCTGCGCCAGCTCGTACTCGACTTCGTAGACCGCCTTCTCCAGGGTGAAGAAATCGAGCAGCGCGGCGGCGGCGGCGGGATCGGCCGGAAGCGAGCCGGCGCCCGCCATCGCGGCCTGATACCGGCCGAGGAACGCCTGCGTCACCTGCCGGCGCCATTCCTCGGCGCGCTCCTGCAGCACCGGCAGCGCCGCCGGCTGGATATCGGCCATCTGCCGGACCGCGGTGGCGGCGACGTAGGCGTAGGAGCGCAGCATCCCCGCGACGTCGCGCAGCGGCGAGCTCTTCTGCCGCCGCTCGGCGCCGCTGCGCAGCGGCTCGCCTTCGAAATCGATGATCGTGAAATCGTTCTGCACCGCCAGCACCTGCCCGAGATGGTAGTCGCCGTGGAACCGCGTCTTCAGCGCCTCGGGCCGGGCCGCCAGCAGTTCGCCGCAGCGCCGCGCCAGCGCCTCGCCGGCGCCGAGCAGGCGATCGGCCATGGCCTGCGCCGGCGGCGGCAGGGCGTCGCGGCTGCGCGCGAGGTTGGCGAGCATGCTGCGCGCCGCCGCGGCGGCGCGCTCGCCCCAATGGGCGAGGTCGGCCTGGGTGATGCGCTCGGGCGCGAAGGCGGCCTCGACCTCGGCGTCCGGGCAGAGCGCGCGATGCAGCTCGGCGGTGCGCTGGCCGAGCTGCCCCGCCAGGTCGAGATAGAGCGGATGCGCCAGCGCCTCCGGCGTGGGCGGCGTCGGCGGCTCGCTGGCGCGCGCCTCGCGCGGCGCCATCAGCAGCGCCTCGTCGAGATAGCGCGTGAGATAGTTGAGCGCCTGCGTCCAGGCGCTGCCCTGATTGCGCACATAGGCGAAGAGCACGCCGAGCGCCGTCTCCTCGCCGCCCGGCGCGACGAGGCGGAAGGAACCGAGCAGCGGCGGCGTGCTGGCGAAGTGCGCGACATCGGTGAGATAGCGCGCCATCTCGATCTCCGGCTGGATGCCGGCAGCGAGGCGGCGGTAGATCTTGAGCACGGCATATTCGTCGATCAGGATCGAGCTGTTCGACTGCTCGCCGCCGACGCGCTTCACCGCCGGGTCTGCCGGCAGGGTCGCCTGCTCGAAGGCGCCGGTGCGCTCGAAGGCAATGGTGCCGTCGCGTCCGGCAAGCTCGCGCGCCGCCGCCATCGCTTCGACGACGGCGAGCGCGAAGGCCGGATCGAACGTCGCGTCGTAGATCGCGCCTTCGCGCCGGCCGCGCCGGGCCTGGGCCAGCGTGCAGGGCAGCAGCGCCTTGCGGCGCTCGCTCTCGTCCTCTTCCCAGGTCAGGGCGAGCGGCAGGAAATAGCGCTGATGCTCGCCGTCGCGCAAGCCGACATCGATCACCGACAGGGGCCAGCCGGTCTCCTTGCCCGCCCCGGGCAGCATGGCGGCGGCGTCGACCGTGGTCTTGGCGATGCGCCCGCCCTTGCCCGCGAACCAGCGCTGGCGCGGCAGATAGGTGGGCAGCACCTCGCTCTCGACGAGCTGCCGGTTGTGGTGGTTGAACGGACCGGACCATCCGTCCTCCGGCATGACCAGCGTGACGAACTCCGGAAGCGCGGCCGGCCCGCGCCAGTCCGGCTCGCTCGCCGCCGCGGGATCGAGCAGGAACCAGTAGAAGCCGTGTCCGGGAAGGGTGAGCAGATAGGGCAGGTCGCCGATCGGCGGAAAGACGCTGCGGCCGAACAGCTCGATCGGCTGGCGCCCCTTGAAGCCCGAGAGGTCGAGCTCCACCGCCTGCGGCGCGCGCGCGAGATTGAACACGCAGAGGATGATCTCGTCGCCATAGGCGCGCAGATAGGCCAGCACCTTGCGGTTGTCGGGATAGAGGAAACGCTGATTGCCGCGGCCGAAGGCGAGGCGCGCCTTGCGCACGGCGATGAGCCGCTTCATCCAGTTGAGGAAGGACGAGGGCGACCGGCTCTGCGCCTCGACATTGACCGACTGATAGCCGTAGACCGCGTCCATGACCGGCGGCAGATAGAGCTGCGCCGGATCGGCGCGCGAGAAACCGGCGTTGCGGTCGGGCGACCACTGCATCGGCGTGCGCACGCCGTCGCGGTCGCCGAGGAAGACGTTGTCGCCCATGCCGATCTCGTCGCCGTAATACATCACCGGCGTGCCGGGCATGGAGAACATCAGCCCGTTCAGCAGCTCCATGCGCCGGCGATCGTTCTCCAGCAGCGGCGCGAGGCGCCGGCGGATGCCGAGGTTGAGCCGCATGCGCTTGTCCGCGGCATAGTGGTTCCAGAGATAGTCGCGCTCGCGGTCGGTCACCATCTCGAGCGTCAGCTCGTCGTGGTTGCGCAGGAACACCGCCCATTGGCAGTTGGCCGGGATGTCGGGCGTCTGGCGCAGGATGTCGGTGATGGGATGGCGATCCTCGACGGCCACCGCCATGAAGATGCGCGGCATCAGCGGAAAGTGGAACGCCATGTGGCATTCGTCGCCCTCGCCGAAATACCGCAGCACGTCCTCCGGCCATTGATTGGCCTCGGCAAGCAGCATGCGGTCGCCGTAGCGCTCGTCGAGCGCATGGCGCAGCCGCTTGAGCAGGGCGTGCGTCTCCGGCAGGTTCTCGTTGATCGTGCCCTCGCGCTCGATGAGATAGGGGACGGCGTCGAGCCGCATGCCGTCGACGCCGATGTCGAGCCAGAAGCGCATCACGTTGACGACCGCCCGCTCGACATGCGGATTGTCGAAATTGAGGTCGGGCTGATGCGCATAGAAGCGATGCCAGTAATAGGCCTGCGCCACCGGATCCCAGGCCCAGTTCGATTTCTCGGCGTCGAGAAAGATGATGCGCGTATCGAGGAATTTCTGGTCGGTGTCGCTCCAGACATAGTAGTTGCGCCACAGCGATCCGGGTTTGGCGCGGCGCGCGCGCTGGAACCAGGGATGCTGGTCCGAAGTGTGGTTCACCACCAGCTCGGTGATGACGCGCAGCCCGCGGCGGTGGGCGGCGCGCACGAAGGCGCGGACATCGCCCATCGTGCCGTAGGCGGGATTGACGGCGCGGTAGTCGGCGATGTCGTAGCCGTCGTCCTTCAGCGGCGAGGGATAGAAGGGCAGCAGCCACAGCGCCGTGACGCCGAGGTCCTGGAGGTAGTCGAGCTTGCGCGTCAGGCCCTGGAAATCGCCGATGCCGTCGTCGGTCGTGTCGAAGAAGGCTTTGACGTGGAGCTGATAGATGATCGCGTCCTTGTACCAGAGCGGATCGGCGAGGAGCGGCTGAGTCGGGGCAATGAGCTTGGTGTCGGGCATGGTCGGACCGGGCCGGGCGAAAGGCGGCGCTACCGCGTGATGCGGAAGATCGTCGCGGGGTTGACGGCGGGATCGAGAACGAGCCGCTGACGGGCGCCCCGCCAGCGATGCGCACTTCCGGTTAACAGCTCGAGCGTGGTGAAGGTTTCAACTTCCGCGATGCCCATCTCCGCCAGCGGGAGCTGGATCTCCGCCGCACGCACGGCGAAGGGGTCGAGATTGACGGCGACGAAGATGCGGTCGGCGCCGCCGGCGGCGGTTTTGCCATAGAACAGCACGGCATCGTCGTCGGCGGGGTAGAAGCGCAGCGTATCGAGACGGCGGAGCGCCGGGTGGTCGCGGCGGATGCGGTTGATGCGCGCGACGTCGTCCTTGATGTGGCCGGGCCGGTCCCAGTCCCAGACCTTGTACTCGTACTTCTCGGAGTCGAGATAGTCCTCGCTGTCCGGGACGGCGCGGGCCTCGCACAGCTCGAAACCGTTGTAGATGCCGTAGGACGGCGCCAGCGTCGCCGCCAGCACCAGCCGGGCGCGGAAGGCCGGCCGGCCGCCCTGTTGCAGATGCACCGGCAGGATGTCCGGCGTGTTGGCGAAGAAGTTCGGGCGGAAATACTCCTTCGCCGCTCCCTGCGCCAGCTCGGTGCCGTACTCCGTCAGCTCCTGCTTGCCGACCCGCCAGGTGAAGTAGGTGTAGGACTGGCTGAAGCCCGCCTTGGCGAGGGCGTGCATCAGCTTCGGCCGGGTGAAGGCCTCCGACAGGAAGATCGTCTCGGGATGGCGATCCTGGACCTCGCCGATCAGCCATTCCCAGAACGGCAGCGGCTTGGTGTGCGGATTGTCGACGCGGAAGATGGTCACGCCTTCGCCGATCCAGTGGAGCACGACGTCGCGCAACGCCCGCCACAGCGCCTCGCGGTCGGGGTTGTAGAAATCGACGTTGACGATGTCCTGGTACTTCTTCGGCGGATTCTCGGCGTATTTGATGGTGCCGTCGGGGCGGAAGACGAACCATTGCGGATGCTCCGACACCCAGGGATGGTCGGGCGCGCATTGGATGGCGAAGTCGAGTGCCACCTCCAGCTTCAGCGCGCGCGCGGCCGCGACGAAGCGGCGAAACCCCTCGATGCCGCCGAGATCGGGATGGACCGTGTCATGGCCGCCCTCGGCCGAGCCGATGGCGTAGGGACTGCCGGGGTCGCCGGGTGCGGCGACGACGCTGTTGTTGCGGCCCTTGCGATTGACCCGGCCGATGGGATGGATCGGCGGCAGGTAGACGATGTCGAAGCCCATGGCGCCGATCTCCGGCAGCCGGGCAATGGCGTCCTCGAAGGTGGCGCCGCGGCCGGGGACCCGTCCCTGGCTGCGCACGAACATCTCGTACCACGCGCCGCATTGCGCCAGCGGGCGGTCGACCATCACCTCGAGCTCGCGGCGGTAGCGCGTCGCCGCATCGCGCTCGGGCCAGCGCGCCATCGCCTGGCCCAGCAGCCGCGACAGCATGATCTCGGCGCAGCCGCCCGCATCGGCGCGCTCGAAGTCGCCGAGCAGGCGTTGCAGCAGCGCACGGTCGGCGCCGGCAGCGCGCGCCGCGGCGGCGGCGACCAGTTGGCGCCCCTCGAGCAGGTCGACGGCGAGGTTCTGCCCGGCCTGCCGCTTCTTCATGGCGTCGGCGCGCCAGGAAGCGAAGGCATCGGTCCACGCCTCCACCGTGTAGCGATAGCGCGTGTTCTCGGCGAGCGGGACCTCTCCGACCCAGCGGTCGTTGTCGTCGAGCCGCATCGGCGCCGCGCACCATTGGGATGCGCCTTGCGGCCGATAGAGGATCACGGCGGCGAGCAGGTCGTGGCCGTCGCGCAGGATGTCGGCGCGGACCGCGAGGGTGTCGCCGACCACCCGCTTCACCGGGAAGCGCCCGCCATCGAGTTCGGGATGGACCTCTTCGATCAGGATGCGCCGGGCCGGAGACGCCGGCACGCTGCGGCGCGGCGGGCGCGGGTCGTCGACCGGCACGAGCCGCGCCGGGGCGCGCCGGCCGCGCAGCACCGTCACCGCCCGCGGCTCGACGGCGAGCCGCAGACCGGGCACGGGCCCCTCGCCGGCCGCCGTCAGCAGCAGCTCCTCGGTCTCCGCCGCCTCCAGCAGCAGGTCGGCATCGACCTCATTGGCGGTGGTGTCGTCGGTATTGATCAGGCTGAACGACCATTCCTCGCCGGTCAGGCTCTGCCGCGCCAGCACCACCAGCGGATCGCCCGGCGGCGTCAGCCGGCGCTGCGGCCCCTCCTGGTTGAGCGCCGGGGTCGCCCGCTTGACGGCATTGATCTCGGCAATGGCCGCCGACAGGTCGAAATACCGGGGCTCGGCATGCTCCGGCCGGGTCGCCACCACGTCGAGGCGGCGGCGCCAGCCGAACTCGTAGCCCATCGGCATCATCACGCCGGTGGAGAAGCAGGCGGCAAAGGCATAAGCTTGGCGGCAGCGCGCGGCGATCGCCCCGGGATCGAGACCGCCGCGCGCGAGCTCGGCCGCGAGCCGCTCGGTGTCATGGCTCTCGGGGAAGGCGATCGAGGGGGCGACGGCGCGGAAGAGCTCGTATTGCTCGAGCAGCCAGGGGCTGGCGAAATCCCACCACTTGCTGCTGTTGAAGAGGTAATCGAAGCCGGCACCCTCGAGTTGCCGTACCTCGGGAAGGCGGGCGCCCAGCGTCTCGGCGGCGAAGACGCAGTCGGGAGCGAGGCCGCGGGCGACGGCGATCAGCACCCGCCAGACCCGCGCCGGGACCTTATAGGCGGCGTCGCAGCGAAAGCCGCGGAAGCCCAGGCCGACATAGTACCGCACCAGCTCGGCGAAATAAGCGACCGTCTCCGCCTCGGCGCCGTCGCCGCGATACTCGATCTCGGCGAGATCGCCCCAGACGGTGACATCTGTCGCGTTGGCGGGATCGATCGCCGAGGGCGACCGCAGGCCGCCGCCCGGCTCGTGCGCGAACCAGTGCGGATGGCGCGCCGTCAGCTCGTTGTCGCGCGCCGTGTGGTTGATCACCAGATCCATCATCGCCGTCAGGCCATGATCGCCGCAGGCGGCGGTAAACCCGGCGAGCAGGGCCTCGTCGCTTTCCCGCGCCTTGCCGCGGAACAGCGCATGGAGGCGGCGGTAATCCTTCACCGCATAGAGACTGCCGGAAAGGCCCGGCTGATGGAACGGATTGACGAAGACGCAGTTGAACCGCATCGCGGCGATGCGCGGCAGCTCCGCCCGCCACGCCGCGATGTCGCCGACGAGCAGGGGAAAGAGGTTGTAGATGCGCAGGCCCTGGGGCGGCGCACCGCCGGCCTCATCGGCACCGCGCGGCATCATCGCCGAGCCCGGCACGAGGATGGAGCAGGAGGCGCCTGTGGCCTGAGTTCCCCCAGACTGCTCCTCCGGCTCGTTTTCCTAGGACCGAACCGGGGCCGCGATACCAGCATTCCATCGCGCGAAATTGAGTGCGGCAGCAGAGATCGATATTGACCTATCGCTCTCCGGCGCGTTTTTTTCACCGCGCTGCCACAGGTTGCCTAAGTCTATCAACGGTGCTTCTCGCAAGGTGGTTCCGTCAGCGGCGGGACGGCGGCTCGCCCTTGGGCGGCGGCCGGACCTCGCCACCGACCGCGCGCTCGAGGTCGAGCGCCACATCGGCGCCGAACAGCCTTTCGTCGGCGATGGTGCCGGCGGGATCCTCGACCACCAGCTTGCTCGGCTCGTCCGCCGCGGCGAGGTCCCAGGCCTGGCGCATGGCCGCCTCGCGCGTCGGCCAGCGGCCGCGCGCCGCCACCTCGCCCTCCTTCTGCACGCTCCACCCCTGGCTCGCCAACGGGCGCACGCGATAGACATGCCGTCCCAGCACCATCGACCTCCTTTGTCCTGCCTCTCCGGCAACGCCGCCGCACTCCGGGCCGTTCCGCCGAGGGAACTCGGGGGTCTGCCGGGCGTTCTGGTGAAGCTCCCCGTTCGGACCTTGCGGATCGCCCGCCCCTGTCGTCGCACATGAGGGCGCCGCCGGTTGCGCCATGTCACGGTTAGCATCGAGGACGGATTGACCTACCCGAGGATGGACATCACGGAAGACGACCTTCATGCCTATGTCGACGGTACGCTCGAGCGACCGCGCCGGCTGGCGGTGGCGCTCTATCTTGTCGACCATCCCGGCGATGCGGCGCGGGTCGAGGCCTTCCGCGCCCAGAAGGAGGCGGTCCACCTCCTTTTCGGCAACGTCCTCGACGAGCCCCTGCCCCAAAGGCTGATGCGGGCGCTGCGGCCCGGCGTACCGCCGGTCGCCCGGCGGAGGTGAGCGCCGCACGCAAAGAGAGGCCGGGCGCGAATCCCGCACCCGGCCAGTCCGCGGGTGGCAAACCCATCGACAGGGAGACCTTGCCAAGCCGGGCGAGGGAAGATCGGGGAAACGCGGCACCCGGCGGGCCGCGGTCCGGTGGCGCGCCGGGGAGCTGCGGCCACCACGTTTCCAACGCGCCGTGCCGCCCGGGGTTCCTACCCCTCCGGTCACGCGTCGCGGCGCGGCACAAGCGCGCCGCCGGCAGTCGCCGATGGACGGGCGCAGCGCAGGGCGCCGTCGACGGCGATCTCGGACTGGCCCCGGGCCGGCGCCAGCCGGCGCGGCGCCGTGGGGCGACTCGCTTCCGGCCCCTCGGGACCCATGCCCATCAGGTGCCGCAGCATCTCGCGGCCGCGCGACAGACGCGAGCGGATGGTGCCAACCGGCACGTCGAGCACCGCAGCCACCTCCTCGTAGCGCATGCCTTCCAGCCCCACCAGCAGCAGCACCGAGCGCTGCTCCTCCGGCAGCTTGGCGATGGCGCGCTCGAGGTCGCGCAGCTCGAGCCGCTTGCCTTGGTTGGGCGAGGTCGTCAGCAGCGGCTCGCTGTCGGAGAGGCCGACGGCCGAACCCTCGCGCACCGCGCGACGAACGTGGTTGACGTACTGATTGTGCAGGATCGTGAACAGCCAGGCGCGGAGATCGGTGCCCTTCTGCCACAGATGCACCTTGCTCAACGCCCGGGTCAGGCAGTCCTGCACCAGATCGTCGGCGGCAGTGACGTCACGGGTCAAGGCGCGCGCATACCGACGCAAGCGCGGGATCTCTTCCTCGATCTTTTTGCAAATGTCGGACATCCCAACTCCCTTCGCGCGCTCCGCTGACGCGCTGCAATCGTGTTCAACGTGAAGCGACGAGACGGCCTGACTCTAGCCACCTCCTGTAATCGGTTGATGTCACCGACGCGGGATTTCTGTAAGAAATTGTAACGGCATGTAATCGATCTCCGCCGCACGCATCACGCGAACAGAGTATTGTCCTCCCTCACCTGAGCGATATTGCATCACCGCCCCAGATGCGCCACAGTGACGCCAGCCATGAAAGCGACCGACCATATCCTGGTGGTGGACGACCAGAAGGAGATATGCGAAGTCGTCCAGCAGTATTTGTCGAGCGAAGGCTACCGGGTCAGCGTCGCCAATGACGGCGGCGGGATGCGCCGCGTCATGGCGCAGGGCGCGGTCGACCTCGTCATCCTCGATCTGATGCTGCCGGGCGAGGACGGGCTCACCCTGGCGCGGCAGCTGCGCGAGGAATCCACCGTCGGGATCATCATCCTGACCGGGCGGGGCGAGACCGTCGACCGCATCATCGGGCTCGAGATGGGCGCCGACGACTACCTGCCGAAACCGTTCCATCTGCGCGAGCTGCTGGCACGGGTCAAGAGCGTGCTGCGCCGCGCCTCGAGCCGGGCCCAGAAGGAGCCGCCTTCCAGCGCCCGCGCCCGCGCCCGTTTCGCCGGCTGGCATCTCGATCTGGCGACGCGCGAGCTGGTCTCGCCCGAGGGCGGCGAGGTGCGGCTGACCACCGGCGAGTTCGACCTGCTTGCCGCCTTCGTCAACAACGCCAACCAAGTGCTGAGCCGCGACCGACTGCTCGATCTCGCGCGCAATCGCGAGGCCGGCCCCTTTGACCGTACCATCGACGTCCAGGTCGGCCGCCTCAGGCGCAAGCTCGAGCCCGATCCGGCCAAGCCCACCATCATCAAGACGGTGCGCGGCACCGGCTACATCTTCACGCCCACGGTCGAAGTCGTCTGAGGCGCCGCTGGGCGCGGCGCCGGCGGCCTTGAGGGGCCGGCCGGCCGAGGCCTATTGCGCCGCCTCGCGCGCCGCCGGGGCGCCGTAGCCGCCGCCGCCCGGCGTCTCGATGACGAAGACGTCGCCCGGGTTCATCGCGACGGCATGGGTCCCGCCGAAGCTCTCGCGGCTGCCGTCGGCGCGCTCGACCCAGTTGCGCCCGAGCGCGCCGGGCGCGCCGCCCGCCAGGCCGTAGGGCGCCACGCGGCGGTGGCCGGAGAGGATCGCCGCCGTCATCGCCGCGCGAAAGCGCACCCGGCGCACCACCCCGTCGCCGCCGCGGTGACGCCCGGCGCCGCCGGAGCCGCGACGGATGGCGAAGCTTTCGAGCAGGACCGGAAAGCGCCATTCCAGCACTTCGGGATCGGTCAGGCGCGAATTCGTCATATGGGTATGGATGGCGTCGGTGCCGTCGAAATCGGGACCGGCGCCGGAACCGCCGCAGATCGTCTCGTAATACTGGTAGCGCGCGTTGCCGAAGGTGAAGTTATTCATCGTGCCCTGCGCCGCCGCCATCACGCCGAGCGCGCCGTAGAGCGCGTCGGTGACGCCCTGCGAGGTCTCGACATTGCCCGCGACCACCGCGGCGGGATAGCGCGGGTCGAGCATCGAGCCCGGCGGTATCACCAGCTCGAGCGGCTTGAGGCAGCCGCCGTTCATCGGAATCTCGTCCTCGACCAGCGTGCGGAAGACATAGAGCACCGCCGCCTTGCACACCGCCGAGGGCGCGTTGAAATTGGTGGCAAGCTGCGCGCTGGTGCCGGTGAAATCGATGACCGCGCGGCGCTTGGCGCGGTCGATGGCGATCCTCACCTTGATCACGGCGCCGTCATCCATCTCGTAGGCGAAGGCGCCGTCCTTGAGGACGCCGAGCACGCGCCGCACCGCTTCCTCGGCGTTGTCCTGGACATGGCCCATATAGGCCTCCACCGAGGCCTGGCCGAAATGCCGCACCATGCGGTGCAGCTCCTGCACGCCCTTCTCGCAGGCGGCGATCTGCGCCTTGAGATCGGCGATGTTCTGCGCCGGGTTGCGCGCCGGGTAGCGGCCGGAGGACAGCAGCGCCACCATCTCGCTGTCGCGGAAGCGGCCGGCATCGACCAGCAGGAAATTGTCGATCAGCACCCCCTCCTCCTCGACGCTGCGGCTGTCGGGCGGCATCGAGCCCGGGGTAATGCCGCCGATATCCGCCTGGTGGCCGCGCGAGGCGACGTAGAACAGCACGTCGCCCGCGCCCTCGCGATCCGCCTCGGCGAAGACCGGGGTGATGACGGTGACGTCGGGCAGATGGGTCCCGCCGTTATAGGGCGCGTTCAGCACGTAGACATCGCCGGGCCGCATGCCGCGGCCGTCGGCGCCGCCGCCGCGGGCGCGGATCACGGTCTGCACGCTCTCGCCCATCGAGCCCAGATGCACGGGCATGTGCGGCGCATTGGCAATGAGCGAACCCTGGCGATCGAAGAGCGCACAGGAGAAATCGAGCCGCTCCTTGATGTTGACGGAATAGGCGGTGTTCTGCAGCGCCACGCCCATCTGCTCGGCGATCGCCATGAAGAGGTTGTTGAAGACCTCGAGCATCACGGGATCGACGCTGGTGCCGATCGCGACGCGGTTCGGCAGCGGCGCCACGCGCTCCAGCACGAGATAGCGCCGGGGGTCGAGCACCGCGCACCAGCCCGGCTCGACGATGGTGGTCGCGGTGGCTTCGCGGATGATCGCCGGCCCCGCCACCTGCTGGCCGGGCAGCAGCGCGTCGCGGTCGAAGACCGGCGCCCGATGCGCGGCGCCGCCGGTGAAGAGCTCGACCTCGGCGAGCGGCACCGGCGCGCCGGCAGCCGCCGGCCGATCGTCCGGCGCCTCGGCCACGCCGTCGGTCGCCCCCACCACCTCGACCGAAACCGCTTCGACCACCAGCGGTTTCTCCGGCGTGACGAAGCCGTAGCGCTGCCGGTGCGCCGCCTCGAAGGTGGCGGCGATCGCCGCGCCGGTGCCGAAGGGCACGAGCAGCGACGTGTCGGTGCCCTCGTATTTGACATGCGCCTTGCGTTCGACGCGGAGCTGCGCCGGCGCCATGCCCTGGGCGCGCATCTCGGCGGCGCCGTCCTGCGCGAGGCGGTCGAGCGTCGCGCCAAGCTCGGCCATCGCCTCCTCGGCGAGGCGCTTCTCGACCGCCTGCTCGCGCAGCGTGCGGAGATCGGCGAGCCCCATGCCGTAGGCGGAAAGCACGCCGGCGAAGGGGTGGATGTAGACGCGCTTCATGCCCAGCGCGTCCGCCACCAGGCAGGCGTGCTGGCCGCCGGCGCCGCCGAAGCAGCACAGCGTGTATTCCGTCACGTCGTAGCCGCGCTGGATCGAGATCTGCTTGATGGCGTTCGCCATGTTCTCGACCGCGATCCTGAGGAAGCCTTCCGCGACCTCGACCGGCGCGCGGCGATTGCCGGTGGCGCGCGCGATCTCGTCGGCGAGCGCCGCGAATTTGCGCTCGACCACCTCGGCGTCGAGCGGCGCGTCGCCGGCGGGGCCGAAGACGCGCGGGAAGAAGCGCGGCTGCAGCTTGCCCAGCATCAGGTTGCAGTCGGTGACGGTGAGCGGCCCGCCGCGGCGATAGCAGGCCGGTCCGGGATTGGCGCCGGCCGATTCCGGCCCGACGCGGTAGCGCGCGCCGTCGAAGCCGCAGATCGAGCCGCCGCCGGCGGCGACGGTGTGGATATGCATCATCGGCGCGCGCATGCGCACGCCGGCCACCATGGTCTCGAAGCTGCGCTCGTATTCGCCGGCGTAGTGCGACACGTCGGTCGAGGTGCCGCCCATGTCGAATCCGATGATCTTGTCGAAGCCGCCCAGCTCGGCCGTGCGCACGGCGCCGACGATGCCGCCGGCCGGACCCGACAGGATTGCGTCCTTGCCCTGGAAGCGGCGCGCATCGGTGAGGCCGCCATTCGACTGCATGAAGAAGAGACGCGTGCCGCCCAGCGCATCCGCCACCCGATCGACATAGCGCCGCAGGATGGGCGAGAGATAGGCGTCGACCACGGTGGTGTCGCCGCGGCTCACCAGCTTCATCAGCGGGCTCACCTGATGGCCGACCGAGACCTGGGTGAAGCCCAGTGCGCGGGCGAGATCGGCCGCTTCGCGCTCATGTGCGGGATAGCGGTAGCCGTGCAGGAAGACGATCGCGGCCGAGCGGATGCCGGCGGCGTGGGCCGCCGCGAGATCGGTCTGAAGCCGGCCCATGTCGAGCGGCGCCAGCACTTCGCCTTGCGCGCTGACGCGCTCCTCGGCCTCGACGACGCGCTCATAGAGCTGCTCCGGCAGCACGATGTGGCGCTCGAACAGCTTGGGCCGCGCCTGATAGCCGATGCGCAGCGCGTCGCCGAAACCCCTGGTGATCACCAGCACCGTGCGCTCGCCCTTGCGCTCCAGCAGCGCGTTGGTGGCCACCGTGGTGCCCATCTTCACCGCGTCGATGGCGCCGCCCGGAATCGGCGCGTCGGCGCCAAGGCCGAGCAGGTCGCGGATGCCCTGGATGGCGGCGTCGGCATAGCGCTCAGGATTGTCGGACAGCAGCTTGTGGGTGAGGAGCACGCCATCCGGCCGGCGCGCCACCACATCGGTGAAGGTGCCGCCGCGGTCGATCCAGAATTGCCAGCCGGGCTCGCTGCCACTCATGGGGGAGCTATTAGCACCGGCGCCTGCCCCGCCGCCACTCCCGGCCGCTCAGGCGCCGAGCCGCTCGGCCAGCTCATTGAAATCGGCCGCGACGACGTCGAAGCTGCCGCGGGACACCGCATGCGGCGTCGCCCCAGGCCCCCATTCCAGCGGCCGCGGCACATAGCCGGTTCTGAGCCCTTCGCCCGCTGCGGCGGCGAGATCGCGCGGGTGAGCCGCCACCAGCATCACCTCGGAGGGCGCCAGGCCCAGCAGGTCCGGCGCCAGGCGATAGGCTTCGGGATCGGGCTTGTAGTGATGCGCCAGCTCGGCCGAGAGCACCACGTCCCAGGGCAGGCCGCCATGCTTCGCCAGATCGACCAGCAGCGCCATGTTCCCGTTGGAGAGCGTGCCGATGATGAAGCGACGCTTGAGACGGCCGAGCCCCGCCACCGCATCCGGCCAGGGATCGAGCCGGTGCCAGGCGCGGTTGAGATGGTCGGTCTCGGCCTCGCTCAGGTCGGCGACGCCGCGCTCGGCCAGCAGCTCGTCGAGGATCAGGCGATGGAGATCGTCGATCCGCGTCCAGGGCAGCTCGCCCGAGCGGACGCGCTGCATCGCCGGCTGGTAGCCGCCGCGCCAGGCATCGGCGAAGCCCGGCCAGTCGGCAGCGATGCCCTTGGCGCGGCCCAGCGCCTCGAGTTCGCGGATGATGCTGCCGCGCCAATCGACCACGGTGCCGAAGACGTCGAAGACGAGGGCCTTGACGCTGCCGCCGAGATTTCCGTTCATGCGCCTGTCCCGTCCGCCCGTCGAATCGCAGGCGTAGGGTTTAAAGTCGATGCCGGGCCGCAATGCAACTCTGTCGCCGGCGAGGAGCGTAATCATGGACGACATCATCTCCGACGCGACGCCGCCCCGCGTGCCTCCGGTCGAGCCCGATCTGCTGGGCTCGGCCCTCTTCCTCTTCTCCGAATATCTCCAGCAGATCGCCGACCTCGAGGTCGACGATGAGGACGACGAGGGCGAGGGCGACGAAGAGGACGAGGAGGAAGAGACTTCGCCGATAGAGATGCGTGCGGTTCTGGATCTCTTCGCCGAGGAGTTGGGCACCAGCGTGCCGGTGACGCTCAACCTTTACATGCGCGTGACCGCGCTCTTCCGGCTGCTGGCGGCGAGCCCGTCCCTGGCGCGGCTCGCGGCGGACGACGAGGACGGCGGCGGCGGCCTCAGCGAGGACGCGCTGGTGGCCTTCGCCCGGCTCGACCTGCATGTCAGCCGCAACGATGCCGGCATCGTTGCCGATTTCGACGCGCGCGAATTGCGCGATGCGCTTACCGGCGACTGAGCGCCGTGAGCCCGCCAGGGTCCGACCCGCGGCTGTTCTCGCCGGCGCAGGCCTTCGAGAGCGCGGCGCGACTGCAGCAGCATGGCCGGGTCGCCGAGGCCGAGCAGCTCTACCAGGCGCTGCTCGAGCTCGACCCCCATCACGCCGGCGCGCTGCACAACCTGGCGCTGATCCGCGCCGGCGAGGGCCGGCTGGGCGAGGCGGCCAGCCTGATGCGCCACGCCATCTTCCGGCATCCGCGCGACGCCGCGGCGCATAACGGCCTCGGCGGCGTGCTGCAACTGATGGGCCGGCACGAGGAAGCGATCCCGCTCTTCGAGCAGGCGATCACGCTCGATCCCGATCTTCCCGTCGCCCATTACGGCCTCGGCACGGCGCTGCTGGCGCTGGGGCGAGCGGCGGCGGCACTGGCGCCGCTCGAGCGGACGCTGGCGCTCGATCCCGGCGCCGCCGCGGCGCTGAGCGCCAAGGGCACGGCGCTTCAGGCGCTGGGGCAGGCCGAGGAAGCCGCCCTCTGCCACGAGCAGGCGCTGGCGCTTCAGCCGGACCATGCGCCGGCGCACAACAACCTCGCCACCGCGCTCCAGGCGCTGGGCCGCGACGAGGAGGCGAGCGCGCATTACGCCCGCGCGCTGGCGCTCGACGAGGCCGCCGCCGATCTTCACGTCAACCGCGGCAAGGCGCTGCATCGGCTCGGCCGCGACGAAGAGGCGATCGCGCATTACCAGCGGGCGCTGGCGCTCGCCCCGGGCGATGCCGAGGCGATCAACGATCTCGGCAACGCGCTGCAATCGCTCGGCCGGCATGGCGAGGCGATCCAGCGCTACGAGCAGGCGTTGGCGCTGCGTCCCGGTCTCGCCGCCGCGCATGGCAATCTCGCCAACTCGCTGCACGCGCTCGACCGGCACGCCGAGGCGATCGCCCAATACCGGGCGGCGATCGCAGCCAGGCCGGGCAACGCCGTCGCCGTCAGCAATCTCGGCGTCGCGCTGCGCGAGATGGGCCGCCTGGCCGAGGCTCGCGCGGCTTTCGAGACCGCCGTGGATCTCGCGCCCGAGCGCGCCGTCTTCCATCTCAACCTCGCCGAGGTCAAGCGCTTCGCGGCCGAAGACCCGCAGCTCGCTCGGCTCGAAGCGCTCGGGCGTGCGGCCGCGTCGCTGGCACTCGAGGAACAGATCGCGCTGCACTTCGCACTGGCCAAGGCGCGCGCCGATCTCGGCGAGCCTGCGGCCGCCTTCCGGCATCTGCGGCAGGGCAATGCCCTGATGCGGCGCCGCATCGCCTATGACGAGGCGGCAACGCTGGGCCGGCTCGAGCGCATCGGCTCGCTCTTCACCCCGGCGCTGATGCGGGCGGGAGCGGGCCAGGGCGATCCCTCCGAGCTTCCCGTGTTCATCTTCGGCATGCCGCGCTCCGGCACCAGCCTCGTCGAGCAGATCGCGGCAAGCCATCCGGCGGTCCATGGCGCCGGCGAGATCGCCGATTTTCCCGCGGCGACGCGGGCGATCCTGCCCGGCTTTCCGGAGGACGGCGCCGTCCTCCCAAGCGAGGCGCTGCGCAAGCTGGGTGTCCGCTATGCCGCGGCGCTCGCCGCGCGCGCCCCTGCCGCGCGCCGGGTCACCGACAAGCTGCCGGGCAATTTCCAGCTCGCCGGCCTCATCCATCTGGCGCTGCCGAGGGCGCGCCTTATCCATGTCCGGCGCGATCCCGCCGATACCTGCTGGTCGTGCTTCGCCACGCTGTTCACCGGCGGGCCGCCCTTCGCCTACGAGCTCGGCGAGCTCGGCCGCTATTACCGTGCCTACGAGATGCTGATGGCGCATTGGCGCGCGGTGCTGCCCGACGGCGCGATGCTCGAGATCCGCTACGAGGACGTCGTCGCCGATCTCGAGCGCGAGGCGCGGCGCATCATCGCCTTCTGCGGGCTCGACTGGGACCCGGCCTGCCTCGCCTTCCATGCGAGCGCGCGCCCGGTGCGCACCGCCAGCGCCGTCCAGGTGCGCCAGCCGATCTACGACACCTCGATCGGCCGCTGGCGGCGCTACGGCGCCGAGCTCGGTCCGCTGTTCGACGCGCTCGGCGGCTGAGGCGGCGCCCGGCGCTGGGCACGGTAGCGCGCCAGCAGCCGGTCGAAACCGGCGGTCAGCCCGCGTTCGATCTCCGGCCGCCCTTCGAGCCGACTCAGCAGCAGCGCCGTCGCCTCGATCGTCGACAGCCCGTCGCGGCGCGGCTCGCGCCGCAGCTTGCCGTAGCGCGAGGGATGGCGCGGACCGAGCACGACGCGCCGGCATTTCAGCATCCAGGGATTGCGCCACCACAGTGCCTTGGCCTGGCTCCAGCTGCCGTCGAGCACGATCACGCCCTCGATTTCGGCCATGGCTTCCGCGGGATCGGCGAGCGCCTTGCCGTCGCGGTCGAGCAGGACGACCTCGTGGCCGTCGGCAAGCGCCGCCGCCCGCATCGAGCCGAGATAGAGCACCGCCCAGCGCCGGGGGTCGACGGTGCGGCCCAGCGCCTTGCTGAGGTTGGGCCAGGACAGGCCGATCTTGAGCGTCGCGCGCTTCAGATGGAGCGCCGTCAGCCGCGCCGTGCCGAGCGCCGCGTCCTGCTCCTGCGGATGCTGGAGGATGAGCACGGCGAGGCGATTGTCGATCGCCTCGATCCCGGCGCAAGTACAAAGTGCCAGGGGCTTGCCGCAGCGCGGACAATCGGGCTCGGCGGTGTTCGGCGCATCCTTCTCCATCGACCGGCTATAGGCCCTGCAGCTCGCCGCTTCAACCGGCCGGCCACGCCCGGCTATCATCCTGCCCCATGCCGGACCTTCCCGATGCCGCTGCGACCGACGCGCTCGAGCGCCAGCGCCGCGCATTGCTGCGCAATCGGCTGCTGGCGACCGGGCTGCTGATCCTGGCGGCGGCGGCGTTCTTCGCCACCCATCTGGTGCCGGCGCCGGGCTTCTGGCTGCTGCTGCTGCGCGCCGGATCCGAGGCCGCCGTGGTCGGCGGGCTTGCCGACTGGTTCGCGGTCTCGGCGCTCTTCCGCCACCCGTTGGGCCTGCCGATCCCGCACACCGCCATCATTCCGCGCAGCAAGGATCGCATCGGCGAGGGGCTCGGCGCCTTCGTCGAGCGCAACTTCCTCGCGCCGGAGATCATCGCCGAGCGGCTGCGCGGCCTGGCGCCGGGGCGGCATCTCGCCGGCTGGCTGGCCGAGCCCGCCAACGCCGCGCGCGCCGCCGATCAGCTCACCGAGGCGTTGCCCTACGTCATCGGCTCGCTCGGCGACCGCGCGGTGCGCGATTTCGTCGCGCACTCCTTCGGCGAGCAGCTCAAGGAGCTGGATCTGGCGCCGCTCGCCGGCCGGCTGATCACTCTGTTCACCGCCAGTGGCCAATATGACGCGGTGTTCGATCACGCCCTCGACGCGACCCAGGCGATGCTTGCCGCCAACGCCGAGCGGATCTATGCCGCGGTCGAAGAGCGCAGCCGCTGGTGGGTGCCGAAATCGGTCAACCGGCGCATGGCGGTGGCACTCATCGAGGGAATCGAGGAGGTGCTGGCGGAGCTGCGCCTGCCGGACAGCGCGGCACGCGAGCGCTTTCGCGCCGGGATCGAGGATTTCGCGAGGAGCCTCGTCGTCTCGCCGGAGCGGCGGCGGCGCTTCAACGAGGTGAAGAACCGGCTGATCGAGCATCCCGACATGCAGGCCTGGATCGGCGGCATCTGGGATGAGCTGCGCCGCCTCTTCCTCGACGACCTCGCCGCCCCTGCCTCGCGGACGCGCGAGGCGATGCGCACCGCCCTGCTGTCGCTGGGCCGGACCTTGGCGCGCGATCAGGCGATGCAGGCGCGCCTCGACGCCACGATCGAACATGCGGCGCTGGCGGTGGTGCCCTGGCGCGGCCAGATCGGCGCGCTCATCGCCGAGGTGGTGCGCGGCTGGGACGCGCGCACGGTGACGCGACGGCTCGAACTCGCCATCGGCAGCGATCTGCAATATATCCGCATGAACGGCACGCTGGTCGGCGCCTGCGTCGGCTGCGCGCTCTATCTCATCGGCTATTACCTGTTCTAGACTCGGTTCGCGATGCGCCTCCTCGACCACCCCTCGCCCAATCACGGACCGCGGCCGGCCGACGGCGTCATCGACATGCTGATCCTGCACTATACCGGCATGCGGACCGCCGCCGACGCGGTCGAGCGGCTGTGCTCGCCCGAAGCGCAGGTCAGCGCGCATTACCTGATCGACGAGGACGGCACGGTGCTACGCCTGGTGGCGGAAGAGCGACGCGCCTGGCATGCCGGCCTGTCGTTCTGGGCCGGGCGACGCGACGTGAACAGCGCCTCGATCGGCATCGAGCTGGTCAACCCCGGCCATGAATTCGGCTATCGCCCGTTCGCCGAGCCACAGATGGCGGCGCTTGAGCGGCTCGGCCGCGACATCCTGGCGCGCCATCCCATCCCGCCACGCCACGTGCTGGCCCATTCGGACGTCGCGCCGCGGCGGCGCAGCGATCCCGGCGAACTGTTCGACTGGCGGCGACTGGCGCAGGCAGGCGTCGGCCTCTGGCCCGAAACCGCGGCCGCGCCGGCCGCGACGATCGCCGAGGCCCAGCACCTGCTCGCCGCTATCGGCTACGAGACCGCCCGGACCGGCCTGCTCGACGACGAGACCCGGCCGGCGGTCGTCGCCTTCCAGCGCCATTTCCGGCCGGCGCGCTGCGACGGCGCGCTCGATCGCGAGACGCGGGCGTGCATCGCCGCGGTGGCCGCGGCGATTTGACTTCTGCGCCGCCACGCCCCTTATCTAGCGCTGCCAGACGGCCGGATGACCGCTCTTCGCTTGCGCGGGGAGAGGAAAGTCCGGGCTCCACGGAAATGCGGTGCCGGGTAACGCCCGGCGGGGGCGACCCCAGGGAAAGTGCCACAGAAACACACCGCCAACCCCGGTTCGCCGGGCGGCAAGGGTGAAATGGTGCGGTAAGAGCGCACCGCGCCGCCGGCAACGGCAGCGGCAGGGCAAACCCCACCGGGAGCAAGACCAAGTAGGGATGGCCGGCCGCAAGGCCAGGGGCATTTCCGCCCCGCCATCCGGGTCGGTCGCGCGAGGCGCCCGGTAACGGGCGTCCCAGAGGAATGGTCATCCCCCGCCGCAAGGCGGGGACAGAACCCGGCTTACAGGCCGTCTGGCACCTCTTCCCATCTCCTCCCAATGCGCGGCACATCATTTTTCTGAAACAAACAGAGAACGTTCTTGATGTCTGACGTTAAGAAACACCGTCTGCGCCTCAACCGCTAGGTGTTTTTGCGATGTCTTGACCATAGGGGTCCGATGCGCGGCGCCGCCACCCTTAATACTCGCGATCCCACTGTATTACCATGATTTTCCATTGACTCCCCATAAAATCCCATGCTATCCCATCTTATCCCAATGGGAAGGTGTCGCGGCATGGCGGAATGCCGAGGCGCGGAGACGTTCGGGCGGGGACGTCGGGAGCAGAACCTCGGGGGGCGGCATTGGCGTCGTTGTTCCTTTCCACATTCGTCAACAAGGTTGACCGAAAGGGCCGCGTCTCCGTCCCCGCCCCGTTCCGGCTCACCCTGGCCGGCCAGAGCTTCAACGGCATCATCGCCTATCGCTCCTTCAAGCTGCCCGCCCTCGAGGCCGGCGGCATCGACCGCATGGAGGAGATGAGCGACCGCATCGATCAGCTCCCCGAATTCTCCGAAGACCGCGACGCGCTGTCCTCGATCCTGGCCGATGCCGAGACGCTGGCGTTTGACGGCGAGGGCCGCATCGTGCTGCCGGAGACACTGTGCCAACACGCCGGCATCACCGAGACGGCGGCCTTTGTCGGCCGCGGCCGCACCTTCCAGGTCTGGGAGCCGCAGCGCTTCCAGGCGCATCAGCAGGAGATGCGCGAACGCGCCCGCCGCCAGGGCACGACGCTGCCGGCCCGCAGCGCCGGTCCCGCCGCCGAGGCGCCGCGATGACCGAAAATCTCCGCCACGCCCCCGTTCTGCTCGCCGAAACGCTCGCGGCCCTGGCACCGCGCGACGCGGCCACCTATGTCGACGGCACGTTCGGCGCCGGCGGCTACAGCCGCGCCTTGCTGGCGGCGGCGCGCTGCCGCGTCATCGCCATCGACCGCGACCCAGACGCGGTGGCGCGCGGCGGCGCGCTGACGCGCGAGCACCCCGGCCGCTTCACCGTTCTCGAAGGCCGCTTCGGCGAGATGGAGGCGCTGCTGGCGCCGCTCGGCATCAGCGCAGTCGCCGGCATCGCGCTCGATCTCGGCGTCTCCTCGCCGCAGATCGAAGAGCCCGGCCGCGGCTTCTCCTTCCGCGCCGACGGCCCGCTCGACATGCGCATGGGGCGCTCCGGCGCCACCGCCGCCGACCTCGTCAACAGCCTCTCGGAAAGCGACCTCGCCAACCTCATCTATATCTACGGCGAGGAGCGTTTCGCGCGCCGCGTCGCCCGCGCCATCGTCGCCGCCCGACGGGAGGCGCCCTTGACCCGTACGGCCGAGCTGGCCCGCATCGTCCGCACCGTCGTACCGGTGAGCGGCGGCATCGACCCCGCCACCCGCACCTTCCAGGCGCTGCGCATCGAGGTCAATGACGAGCTCGGCGAGTTGGAGCGGGCGCTGCTGGCGGCCGAACGCCTGCTTGCGCCGGGCGGCAGGCTGGCGATCGTCTCCTTTCATTCGCTCGAGGATCGCAAGGTCAAGGAATTCCTGCGCGAGCGCAGCGCCGCGGCGCCCAAGGGCTCGCGCCATCGGCCGGCGCCGCCGACCGCGGCGCCGAGCTTCCGCCTGCTGACGCGCAAACCGGTCACTCCGGGCGCCGCCGAGATCGAGCGCAACCCCCGCGCCCGCTCGGCCCGGTTGCGCGCCGCCGAGCGTACCGAGGCGCCCGCCTGGGAGAAGGCCGCATGATGCGCTTCTCCACCCTGCTCTGGGCCCTGCTGGTCGGCGTCAGCGGCTATGCCATGTTCCAGGTGAAATACGAGGTGGTGCAGCTCGAGGACCAGCTCACGCGTCTCAATCGCCAGATCGCCGCCGACCAGGAGCAGATCCGGGTGCTCGGCGCCGAATGGAGCTTCCTCAACCAGCCGGCGCGGCTGGAGCAGCTGGCCAAGCGATATCTCACCCTCGGCCCGATCGGTCCGCAGCAGATCGGGCGCATCGAACAACTGCCGTGGCGATCCCCCCTGCCTCCCGCCGCGGCAGCCGCCGCCGCGCCGCCGTCAGCCTCCTCCCAGCTGATGGCGGCGCCGCGGCTCGCCAATGCCAGATCCGGGCTCCTGCAATGAAGCCCGGCCTTCCCGAGCGCGACGACAACCCCTGTCGCCCGCGGCATTTCAGGCCGGCCGCCTGCGCCCCGGCACCGCTGGAGGGGCCGGCCAAGCAGGCGCTGGAGACCAGCCACACCCGGCTGATCATCGCCGGCGCGCTGTTCTGCCTGGCCTTCCTGGTAATCGGCGCGCGGCTGGTCGAAGTAGCAGGGTTCAAGGGCGGCGAGACGCGGCTGGCGCGCCTGCACGTGGCCGAGCGGCCCGAGGTGGCGCGCGCCGACATCGTCGACCGCAACGGCGTGCTGCTGGCCACGACGCTCGACTCGCCCTCGCTCTACGCCGACCCGAAGCTGATCAAGGACCCCGAGGCGGTAGCGCAGAAGCTGGCCGCGCTGTTGCCCGACGTCGGCGAGAGCGAGATCGCCGCCAGGCTCGCCGCCGACCGGAGCTTCGTCTGGATCAAGCGGCAACTGACGCCGAGCCAGGAATTCGAGGTCAACCGCCTGGGCATCCCCGGCCTGCAGTTCCAGACCGAGGGCCGCCGCGTCTATCCCAAGGGCAACCTCGCCGCTCATGTCGTGGGCTATGCCGATCTCGACGGCAAGGGGCTCGCCGGCATCGAGCGCGGCTTCGACGACATCCTGCGCGACCGGCACGAACCGGTCGAGCTGTCGCTCGACGTCCGCGTCCAGTACATCCTGCGCGACGAGATCGCGCGTCAGGTGGCCGAGTTCAGCGCCATCGGCGGCATGGGCATCGTCATGGACGTGACCTCCGGCGAGGTGGTCGCCATGGTGTCGCTGCCGGATTTCGATCCCAACACGCCGGGCAGCGCCAACGAGGAAACCATCTTCGACCGAGCGACGCTCGGCACCTACGAGATGGGCTCGACCTTCAAGATTTTTAACACCGCCATGGCGCTCGACGACGGCATCGCCACGCTGAGCAGCAGCTATGACGCCACCAACCCGATCCGGATCGGCCGTTTCGTCATCCATGACGACCATGCCCAGCGGCGCTGGCTCACCGTACCGGAGATCTTCGAATACTCCTCCAACATCGGCTCGGCCAAGATGGCGATCGAGGCCGGCACCGACCGGCAGAAGGATTTCCTCGGCCGGCTCGGCCTGCTGAAGGCACCGAGTTTCGAGCTGCCCGAGATCGGCGCGCCGCTGGTGCCCTCGCCCTGGCGGCCGATCAACACCATGACCATCGCCTTCGGCCACGGCCTCTCGGTGAGCCCGCTGCAGATGGCGACGGCGGTGAGCGCGGTGGTCAATGGCGGCATCCTGCGCCGCGCCACGCTGATCAAGCGCCCCGCCGGCTACGCGCCGTCCGGCCAACAGGTGCTGTCGCCGCGCACCTCGGAGGAGATGCGCCGCCTGCTGCGCCTGGTGGTGGAGCGCGGTACCGGCAAACTCGCCAACGCGCCGGGCTATCTCGTCGGCGGCAAGACCGGCACGGCCGAGAAGGTGACGGGCGGCCGCTACGAGCGGCATGGCCTGCTGTCCTCTTTCATCGGGGTATTTCCCATCACCGAACCGCGCTACCTCGTCATGGTCAGCATCGACGAGCCGCAGGGCACCCGCGAGTCGCACGGCTTTGCCACCGGCGGCTGGGTCGCGGCGCCGGCGGTGGGGCGCGTCGTGGCGCGGATGGCTCCGCTCATGGGAATCCCACCGGTGGACGAGGATTCGCCCGAAATTCGCCGTTCTTTGCTGGTGGATTCGTTGAGCCCGCAGGGGCGGAAAATTGCGGCTAACTGAGCTCATGGACGGCGCACAAGGCCCCCTCACCCTCTCGCCTCCGGGCGACATCGACATCCGCGGCCTCGCCGCCGACTCCCGCGCCGTCGAGCCGGGATTCCTCTTCGCGGCACTGCCCGGCGCCAAGCTCGACGGACGACGCTTCGTCGCCGACGCGGTGGCCCGCGGCGCGGTCGCGGTGCTGACCGACGATCCCGGCGCGCTCGCCAGCCTGGCGCAGCGCCAGCCGCCGGTCCGCGTCATCTTCGACGCCAATCCGCGCCGGCGCCTCGCGCGCATGGCCGCGCGCTTCTACGCGCCGCAGCCGGAGACGCTGGTGGCGGTCACCGGCACCAACGGCAAGACGTCGGTCACCGTCTTTGCGCGCCAGATCTGGCGCCAGCTCGGCCATCGCGCCGCGAGCCTCGGCACCATCGGCATCGTCGGACCGGATTTCGAGCATCCCGGCGCGCTTACCACTCCCGACCCCGTGTCGCTGCACCGCGAGCTCAACCTGCTGGCGCGGGCCGGCATCGACTATGTCGCGCTCGAAGCGTCGAGCCACGGCCTCGACCAGTTCCGCCTCGACGGGCTCGAGCTCTCGGCCGCGGCCTTCACCAATCTCACCCGCGACCATCTCGACTACCACCGCGACATGGAAGCCTATTTCACAGCCAAGGCGCGGCTGTTCACCGAACTGCTGCCGCCGGACGGCACCGCGGTGTTGAACGCCGACAGCGCCGAGGCGATGCGGCTCGCGGAGATGTGCCGCCGGCGCGGCCAGACCGTGATCGGCTTCGGCGCCGCGACCGGTGCCGATCTTCGCCTAGTCGCGGCACGGCCGCTCGCCTCCGGCCAGGAGATAGAGCTGCAGGTGTTCGGCGAGCGCCGCACCTTCGTCCTGCCGCTGATGGGCGCCTTCCAGGCGAGCAACGCGCTCGCCGCGCTCGGCCTCGCCATCGCCACCGGCGCGCCGGTCGAGCGCGCGCTCGACGCGCTGCCGCTGCTCCAGGGCGTGCCGGGCCGGCTGGAGCACGTGGCGAGCCATCCCAACGGCGCGCCGGTGATCGTCGACTACGCGCACACGCCGGACGCGCTCGAGACCGTGCTCGGAGCGCTGCGCGCCCATTGCCGCGGCCGGCTCGTCGCCGTCTTCGGCTGCGGCGGCGACCGCGACGCCGGCAAGCGGCCGCAGATGGGCGAGATCGCCGAGCGCCGCGCCGACCTCGTGATCGTCACCGACGACAATCCGCGCGGCGAAGACCCGGCAGCCATCCGCCGCGCCATCCTCGCCCGCTGCCCGAAGGCCGAGGAGGTGGGCGATCGCGCCCAGGCCATCCGCCGCGGCCTGGCGCTGCTGCGGTCGGGCGACGTGCTGCTGATCGCCGGCAAGGGACATGAGCGCGGCCAGATCGTCGCCGGCGTGACCCACCCCTTCGAGGACGCCGCCGTCGCACGACAGGCGGTCGCCGAACTCGGGGGAACCGCCACGTGAGCCCGCTCTGGACCGCCGCCGAGGCCGAAGCCGCGACCGGCGGCCGGGCGACGCGCGACTGGATCGCGACGGGCGTCTCGATCGACAGCCGCAGCGTCGGCCCCGGCGACCTTTTCGTTGCGCTGGCCGGACCCAATTTCGACGGTCACGACTTCGTCGCCGACGCCCTGGCCAAGGGCGCGGCGGCGGCGCTGGTCGCGCGCCTGCCGCCAGGCGTCGCCGAGACCGCGCCGCTGCTGGTCGTCGCCGACACCATGACCGCGCTCGAGGGACTCGGCCGCGCCTCGCGGCGGCGCAGCGCGGCGCAGATCATCGGCGTCACCGGCAGTGTCGGCAAGACCGGCACGAAGGAGGCGCTGAAACGTGCGCTCGAGCGCCAGGGCGCGTGCTTCGCCTCAGCCGGCAGCCTGAACAACCAATGGGGCGTGCCGCTGTCGCTGTCGCGCATGCCGCGCGAGACCGCCTGGGGCGTCTTCGAGCTGGGCATGAACCACCCCGGCGAGATCGACGCGCTGTCGCGCATGGTGCGCCCGGACGTGGCAGTGATCACCACGGTCGAGCCGGCGCATCTCGGACATTTCCCCTCGGTCGAAGCGATCGCCGACGCCAAGGCCGAGATCTTCGCCGGCATGGAGCAGCGCGGCGCCGCCGTGCTCAACCGCGACAACCCGCATTTCGTGCGCCTTGCCGCGGCAGCACGCGCCCGCGGCATCACCCGCATCCTGGCCTTCGGGAGCCATCCCGAGGCGACGGTCAGGCTGATCGATTGCCACCTCTACGCCACCGCCAGCGCGGTGACCGCCTCGGTGCTGGGCGAGATCGTCGACTACTGCATCGCCATCCCCGGCCAGCACTGGGTAATGAACAGCCTCGCGGTGCTCGGCGCAGTGAAAGCGGCGCGCGGCGATGTCGGCGCCGCTGCGGCGGCGATGTCCTCGCTGCAGCCGCTCGACGGCCGCGGCCGGCGCCACAAGATCGCGGCCGGCGCCGGCACCGCCGAGCTCATCGACGAAAGCTACAACGCCAGCCCGGCCTCGATGCGCGCCGCATTGGCGGTGCTGGGCACGATGCTTCCCGGCAAGGGCGGCCGCCGCATCGCCGTGCTCGGCGACATGCTGGAACTCGGCGAGGACGCGCCACGGCTGCATGCCGAGCTGGCGCAGCCGCTGATCGACAGCGGGGTCGCGCTGACCTTCACCGTCGGCGCCCATATGCGCGCGCTCTACGACGCGCTGCCCAAGCGGATGCGCGGCGGGCACGCCGCGAGCTCGGCCGAGATGGCCGAGATCGTCGCCCGCCGGTTGCGTCCCGGCGACATCGTCACGGTCAAGGGCTCCCACGGCAGCCGCATGGCGGAGGTGGTGAAGCGCCTGCTGTCCGGGCAGGCGGCATCCGCCGGGATCAAAGGCTAGAACCTTAATGCTGTACCACCTGCTCTTTCCCTTCGCCGACCAGTTCGGCGCCTTCAATCTCTTCCGCTACCAGACCTTCCGGTCCGGCGGCGCGATGGTGACGGGGCTGCTCATCAGCTTCGCCATGGGGCCGCGCGTCATCGCCTGGCTCAAATCGAAGCAGGCGGAGGGGCAGCCGATCCGTCTCGACGGGCCCGAGGGCCATCTGGTGCGCAAGAAGGGCACGCCGACCATGGGCGGGTTCCTCATCCTGCTCGCGCTCATCGTCTCGACCCTGCTGTGGGCCGATCTCGCCAACGGCTATGTCTGGGTGACGCTCTTCGTCACGGTGGGCTTCGGCGCGATCGGGTTCTTCGACGACTACAAGAAGCTGACCCGGCGCTCGTCGCGCGGCCTCTCCAGCCGCGGCAAGCTGGTGGCGCAGGTCGCCATCAGCGCCGTCGCCGGCGTCGCGATCGTGCTGCTGACGCACGATCCCTCGATCCGCACCGCGCTCGCCGTGCCGTTCTTCAAGAACGTGCTGATCGAGCTCGGCTGGACCTTCTTCATCCCGCTCGCCGTCTTGGTCATCACCGGCGCCTCCAACGCGGTCAACCTTACCGACGGGCTCGACGGGCTGGCCATCGTGCCGTCGATGATCGCCGCCGGCTGCTTCGCGCTCATCGCCTATCTCTCGGGCAATCTGAAATTCGCCGACTATCTGCAGATCCATCACGTCACCGGCGCCGGCGAGCTGGCGGTGTTCTGCGCCGCGCTGATCGGCTCTGGGCTGGGCTTCCTGTGGTACAACGCCCCGCCCGCCATGGTCTTCATGGGCGACACCGGCTCGCTGTCGATCGGCGGCGCCATCGGCACCATCAGCGTCATCACCAAGCACGAACTGGTGCTCGCCATCGTCGGCGGCCTCTTCGTGCTCGAGACGGTCTCGGTCATCGTGCAGGTGGCGAGCTTCAAGCTGACCGGCAAGCGCGTCTTCCGCATGGCGCCGCTCCATCATCATTTCGAGAAGAAGGGCTGGCAGGAACCGACCATCGTCATCCGCTTCTGGATCATCGCCTCGGTGCTGGCGCTGGCCGGGCTCTCCACCTTGAAACTGCGGTAGCAGGCATGATCGAGGTGGCGGCATTCCGGGGCGAGTCGGTGGCGGTGCTGGGGCTGGCGCGCTCCGGCCTCGTCGCCGCCCAGGCGCTGCAACGAGGCGGCGCCCGCGTCCTTGCCTGGGACGATGCGGCGACGCGGCGCGAGCAGGCCGCGGCCGCGGGCGTGCCGATCGTCGACCTCACCGGACGCGATCTCGCCGGGGTGCGCGCGCTGGTGCTGTCGCCGGGCATCCCGCACACTCATCCGCAGCCGCATCCCGTCGCCGCCCGCGCCCGTGCCGCCGGCACCCGGATCATCGGCGACATCGAGCTGCTCGCGCTCTCCTGCCGCGCGGCGCGCTATGTCGGCATCACCGGCACGAACGGCAAATCCACCACCACCGCGCTGATCGGGCACATCCTGCAGCAGGCCGGACGCAAGGCGGCGGTGGGCGGCAATATCGGCACGCCGGCGCTGGCGCTGGCCGCGCTCGGCGCCGACGGCATTTATGTGCTGGAGATGAGTTCCTATCAGCTCGAACTCACCGAGAGCCTGGTCTGCGACGTGGCCGTGCTGCTCAACCTCACGCCCGACCATATCGACCGCCATGGCGACATGGCGGGCTATGTCGCCGCCAAGCGGCGCATCTTCCGCGGCCAGCGCCGGCCGCAGGCGGCGGTGATCGGTGCCGACGATCCGCCGAGCCGCGCCATCCTGCGGGAGCTTGTTGCCGCCGGCACGCGGACCATGGTGCCGATCTCGGCGGAGACCGGCGCGCCGGGCGGCGTCTTCGTCGACAATGGCGTGCTGATCGACGACATGACCGGCGCCGCGGCGCGGGTGCTCGACCTCCGCGACGTCGCGCGCCTGCCCGGTCGGCACAATTGGCAGAATGCCGCCGCCGCCTACGCCGCCGCACGCTGCCTCGATGTGGCGCCGGCAGCGATCGCCGCCGGCATCGCCTCCTTCCCGGGCCTCGCCCACCGCCAGGAGCTCATCGCCGCCATCGACGGCGTGCGCTACGTGAACGATTCCAAAGCGACCAACGCCGACGCGGCCGCCAAGGCACTCGCCTGCTACGACGACATCTATTGGATCGCCGGCGGTGTGCCCAAGGAAGGCGGCATCGCCCCGCTGGCGCCGTTCTTCCCCCGGCTGCGCCGCGCCTTCCTCATCGGCCAGGCGAGCGACGCCTTCGCGGCGACGCTGGAGGGGCGGGCCGCCTTCACCCGCTGCGGCGATCTCGCCGGCGCGGTGGCGGCGGCGCGCGAGGCGGCGCTGGCCGAACGCCGGCCGCATCCGGTCGTGCTGCTGTCGCCGGCCTGCGCCTCCTTCGACCAGTTCGCCAATTTCGAGGAGCGCGGCGAGGTCTTCCGCCGCCTGGTGCAGGCTCTGCCGGGAGGGTGCGCATGAGCTTCGCCCGTACCGACCAGAGCCTCGTGGCGCAATGGTGGTGGACCATCGACCGCTGGACCCTGCTGGCGCTGGCGGCGTTGATCGGCTTCGGCTCGCTGCTGGTCATGGCGGCGAGCCCGGCGGTGGCCGAGCGCATCCATGCCGGCGGCATCGCCCATCCAGACGGCCTGTTCTTCGTCAAGCGCTACTTCGCGGTGCTGCCGCTGGCGCTCGCCACCCTGTTCGCAACCTCGCTGCAGAGCCCGCGCATGGTGCGGCGGATCGCGCTGGTGGGCTTCGTCATCTCGCTGATCCTGCTGGTCTACACTTTCGTCGGCGGGGTCGAGATCAAGGGCGCGCGGCGCTGGATCAGCCTGCCCGGCCTGTCGCTGCAGCCTTCGGAATTCGTCAAACCGACCTTTGCCGTGGTCTCCGCCTGGCTCTTCGCGCAGTACCGGCTGCGCGAGAATTTTCCCGGCCATTGGATCGCCATCGCGCTCTACCTGCTGGTGGTCGGACTGCTGATCAAGCAGCCCGATCTCGGCATGGCGGTAGTGGTCTCGGCGGTGTGGTTCACCCAGTTCTTCCTCGCCGGCATGCGACTCTACTGGGTCGCGGTCGGGATGGCCTCCGGCGTCGCCGGTCTGATCGGCGCCTATCTCACCCTGCCGCACGTAACCAGTCGCGTCGACCGCTTCCTCGATCCCGCCAGCGGCGACAGCTATCAGGTCGACCGCTCGATGGAAGCTTTCATCAACGGCGGCCTCTGGGGACGCGGGCCCGGCGAAGGCACCGTCAAGGAATCGCTGCCCGACGCGCATGCCGATTTCGTCTTCGCCGTGGCCGGCGAGGAACTCGGCCTGATCGTCTGTCTGGTCATCATCGCCCTTTTCGCCTTCATCGTGCTGCGCGGCTTCTCGCGGCTGCTGCAGGAGACCAATCTCTTCGTCGTGCTCGCCGCCACCGGCCTCTTCGTCCAGTTCGGGCTGCAGGCGATCATCAACATGGCGTCGAGCCTGCATCTCATGCCGACCAAGGGCATGACCCTCCCCTTCATCTCCTATGGCGGCTCGTCCCTGCTGTCGCTCGGCCTCGCCATGGGCATGGCGCTGGCGTTGACGCGGCGGCGCTTCGGCGGGGTCGAGGCATGAGCGCGCTGATCGCGCTCGCCGCCGGCGGCACCGGCGGCCACATGTTCCCGGCGGAGGCGCTGGCGCGCGAGCTGCTGGGCCGCGGCTTCGGTGTTGCGCTGGTCACCGACCGGCGCGGCCAGGCCTTCGGCGACAAGCTGCCGGGCGCGTCGCTTCACCGCATCCGCGCCGGCCGCTTCGGCGCCGGGCTGGTGAGCAAGGTCGTCGGGTTGACCGGCCTGGCGCTGGGCACGCTCGAGGCCGGCCGGCTGCTGCGCCGGCTCTCCCCGGCCGCGGCGGTGGGCTTCGGGGGCTATCCCTCGGTGCCGACCATGCTGGCGGCGGCGCGGCTGCGGCTGCCGACGTTGATCCACGAGCAGAACGCCATTCTCGGCCGCGCCAACCGGCTGCTGGCGCCGCGCGCCCGGGTCATCGCCACCGCCTTCGCCGAGACGGCGGGGGTGCGCGAGGCCGATCGGGCGCGGCTGGTGCTCACCGGCAATCCCGTTCGGCCCGCCATCGCCCAGCTACGCGGCGCGCCCTACCGCGCGCCCGAGACCGAGGGGCCGTTCGAGGTCCTGGTGATCGGCGGCAGCCAGGGCGCGCGGGTGCTGAGCGAGGTGATCCCCGCCGCCGTCGCGTTGCTGCCGGAGGCGCTCCGCCGCCTCCTGCGCGTGACGCAGCAGGCGCGCGCCGAGGATATCGAGGCGGTGCGCCGCGCGCATGCGGCGAGCGGCGTCGCCGCCGAGCTCGCCACCTTCTTCGCCGACGTGCCGCAGCGATTGGCGCGCGCCCATCTCGTGATCTCGCGCGCCGGCGCCTCGACCGTCGCCGAGCTTGCCATGATCGGCCGTCCGGCCATCCTGGTGCCCTATCTGCACGCCGCCGACGACCACCAGACCGCCAATGCGCGCGCGCTGGAGAAGGCGGGCGGCGCCTGGGTGATGCCGCAGGCGAGCTTCACCGCCGCGGCGCTCGCCGAGCAATTGGCGATGCTGATGACAGCGCCCGACCGGCTCGCCCGCGCCGCCGCCGCCGCCGAAGCGCAAGGCCGTCCGGATGCCGCGAGCGCGCTGGCCGATCTCGTCGCCGCCGTCGCCGGCAACGGCCACCCCGTGCCGCGGGAGCATGCCGCATGAGGGCGCTTCCGCTCGACATCGGCATGATCCATTTCGTCGGCATCGGCGGCATCGGCATGAGCGGCATCGCCGAGATCCTGCACAATCTGGGATACCAGGTGCAGGGCAGCGACGTCGCCGACAGCGGCAACGTGCAGCGACTGCGCGGCCTCGGAATCCCGGTCGAGATCGGACACCGCGCCGAGAATCTCGGCGCCGCGCAGGTGGTGGTGATCTCCTCGGCGGTGAAGAGGGACAATCCCGAGGTGGTGGCGGCGCGCTCGCGGCTGCTGCCGGTGGTGCGCCGCGCCGAGATGCTGGGCGAGCTGATGCGGCTCAAATGGGCGATCGCAGTCGCCGGCACGCACGGCAAGACCACCACCACCTCGATGATCGGCGCGCTGCTCGACGCGGCCCAGCTCGACCCCACGGTGATCAACGGCGGCATCATCAACGCCTACGGCACCAATGCGCGGCTGGGCGCCGGTGAGTGGATGGTGGTCGAGGCGGACGAGAGCGACGGCACCTTCGTCAAGCTGCCGGCGACCATCGCCGTCGTCACCAACATCGATCCAGAGCATCTCGATTTCTACGGCAGTTTCGAGGCGGTGCAGCAGGCCTTCGAGAGCTTCGTTGGCAACATCCCGTTCTACGGCTTCGCCGTGCTCTGCGTCGACCATCCGGTGGTCCAGGGCATGATCCCCAAACTGTCGGAGCGGCGCATCGTCACCTACGGCATGAGCCCCCAGGCCGACATCCGCGCGGTCAATATCGACATCGGTCCCAGCGGCGCGCGCTATGACGTCATCGTTACCGACCGCCTGCAAGAGACCAGCCGCACCATCGCCGGCGTCAAGTTGCCGATGTTCGGCCAGCACAACGTGCAGAACTCGCTCGCCGCCATCGCCGTCGCCGAGGAGATGGGGCTGGGCGACGACGTGGTGCGAACCGCGTTTGCCGGCTTCAAGGGCGTCAAGCGGCGCTTCACCAAGACCGGCGAGTCGCACGGCGTCACCGTGATCGACGATTACGGCCATCACCCGGTCGAGATCGCCGCGGTGCTGCGCGCGGCGCGCGGCGCTGCCGCGGGCAGCATCATCGCCGTGGTGCAACCGCATCGCTACAGCCGCCTCAAGGACCTCTTCGCCGAATTCTGTACCTGCTTCAACGACGCCGATACGGTCCTGGTCGCCGATGTCTATGCCGCGGGCGAGGCGCCGATCGAGGGCGTCAACCGCGACGCGCTGGTGGCCGGCTTGCGCGCGCGCGGCCACCGCCATGCCGAGGCGCTGCTCTCCCCCGCCCAGCTCGCGACGCTGGTGCGCGGTCTCGCCAAGCCCGGCGATTTCGTCGTCTGCCTCGGCGCCGGCTCCATCACCAACTGGGCACAGAGCCTGCCGGCGGAGCTCGACAAGCTCTACGCCGCCGGAGGGACGGAATGATGGCCGCGCGGCGCCTCGGCGATCGCCTGATCGAGCGCCTGCCGCCGGTGCGCGGCCGGCTCAGCGAGAACGTGCCGCTTGCCGCCGTCACCTGGTTCCGCGTCGGCGGCGCGGCCGAAGTGATGTTCCGCCCCGCCGACAGCGACGATCTCGCGGCCTTTCTCGCGGCCAAGCCCGCCGACGTGCCGGTGACGGTGATCGGCGTCGGCTCGAACCTGCTGGTGCGCGACGGCGGCATCCGGGGCGTGGTCGTGCGCCTCGGCCGCGGCTTCGTCGAGATCAGCGTCGCCGGCACCGAGATCGAGGCCGGCGCCGGTGCGCTCGACCTCAATGTCGCGCTCACCTGCCAGCAGGCGGGGATTGCCGGTCTCGAATTCATGAGCGGCATCCCCGGCACGGTGGGCGGCGCGCTGCGCATGAACGCCGGCGCCTATGGCCGCGAGATCAAGGACGTGCTGCGCGAGGCGGTGGCGCTCGACGCGCGGGGACAACGCCAGCGGCTCGATGTGGCGGCGCTCAGCCTCTCCTACCGCCATTGCGGCGCGCCGGAGGATTGGATCTTCATCGCCGCGCGGTTTGCCGGCAAGACCGGCCAAGCGGCGGCGGTCGCCGCGCGCATGGCCGAGATACGGGCGGCGCGCGAGGCGTCGCAGCCGGTCCGCGCCCGCACCGGCGGCTCGACTTTCGCCAACCCTCCGGGCCACAGGGCCTGGGAGCTGATCGACCGCGCGGGCTGCCGCGGCTTGCGGCGCGGCGGCGCCATGGTGTCCGAGAAGCACGCCAACTTCCTGATCAACACCGGCGACGCCACCGCCGCCGATCTCGAGGGGCTGGGCGAGGACGTGCGCCGCCGCGTCCGCGATGCCAGCGGCATTACGCTCGATTGGGAGATCCGCCGCATCGGCGAGCCCAAGGCAGGCGTGCCATGAGCCGCCGCGTCGCCGTGCTGATGGGCGGCTGGTCGTCCGAGCGCGACGTCTCGCTGGTGAGCGGCGCGGAATGCGCCAAGGCGCTGGCGTCACTCGGCTATGAGGTGCGGGCGATCGACGTGACGCGCGACCTCGACGCGCTGCTGGCGGCGCTGACGCCGCGCCCCGATGCCGCCTTCAACGCGCTGCACGGCACCGGCGGCGAGGACGGCACGATCCAGGGCGTGCTCGAGTTCCTGCGCATTCCCTACACCCATTCCGGCGTGCTCGCCTCGGCGGTCGCGATGCACAAGCCCACCGCCAAGGCGGTGTTCGCCGCCGCCGGATTGCCGCTCGCCGAAGGCCGGGTGGTGCGCCGGGCGGAACTCGCCGCCGGCGACGCGCTGCCGCGCCCCTTCGTGGTCAAGCCGGTTGCCGAGGGCTCGAGCGTCGGCGTGCGCATCGTGCGGCCCAACGACAATTCCTGGGCCGAGGAGGCGCGGCGCTGGGCCTATGAGGAAACCCTGGTCGAGCGCTACGTGCCCGGCCGGGAGATCACCGTCGCAGTGATGGGGGATCGCGCGCTGGGCGCGCTCGAGATCCGGCCCAACAACGCCGCGATGTACGACTACACCGCCAAATACGCGCCCGGCGGCAGCACGCATCTGATGCCGGCGCCGATCGATCGGCGCGCCTATGACGAGGCGCTCGACATCAGCCTGCGCGCGCACCGTGCGCTGGGCTGCCGCGGCGTGAGCCGCGCCGACCTGCGCTACGACGACACCGCAGGCGAGCCCGGCCGGATGATCCTGCTCGAGGTCAACACCCAGCCCGGCATGACGCCTACCTCGCTGGTGCCCGACATCGCGCGGCATGCCGGGATCGATTTTGCCGAGCTGGTGCGCTGGATGGTGGAGAACGCCGCATGCGACTGATGGCCGCCCGCGCTGGACGATCCGCCAGGCCCGTGCCCCCGGCGCGCGGGCGACGCAAGCAGCGCTGGTCGCGCCGTACCGTGCTTGCCGCCGCCGCGACCGCGCTCGCGATCGTGCTTGCCGGCGGCGGCTGGTGGCTCGAGCGCAGCGGCGTCATCGCAGCGGCGGCCCGTTCGGCCGAGCGCGCCTTCTTCGCGTGGACCGCGAGTTGGGGAATGGCGGTGAACGACGTGCAGGTGGAAGGTCGCGAGCGCACCAGCCGCGCGGCGATCCTGAGCGCACTCGGCGTCGAGCGCGGCACGCCGATCCTGGCGGTCGATCCGGAGGAGGCCAAGCGCCGCCTGGAGTCGATCGCCTGGGTGCGCTCCGCCTCGGTCGAGCGGCGCCTGCCCGACGCGCTCTACATCCGCCTGGTCGAGCGCCAGCCGCTCGCCTTCTGGCAGCGGCAGGGCAAGCTGGTGCTGGTGGATCGCGGCGGCGTCGTCGTGCCGAGCGATCATCTCGAGAGCTTCGGCGCCCTTCTCGTTCTGGTCGGACCGGATGCACCCGCGGCGGGCGCGGCGCTGCTCGACATGCTCGCCGGCGAACCCGAACTCGCGCCGCACGTGGCCGCCGCCGTGCGGATCGGCGGCCGGCGATGGAATCTCCGCCTCGACAGCGGCATCGACGTCGCACTGCCGGAGGAGGATCCCGCCTCGGCCTGGCACCGCCTCGCCCGGCTCGAGCGCAGCGACGGCATCCTGGAGCGCGACATCGAACTGGTCGACCTCCGCCTCGCCGACCGCTTGGTCGTTCGCACGCTGCCGGCCGAGAGCTCAAAGACCCCGCCCAAGAAGGGCCACCAACCGGGAAAGAACACATGAGGAAGCTCGCCGTGCGCCCGCGCGGAACCATCGGCGTCGTTGACATCGGCACCACCAAGGTGTGCTGCTTCATCGCGCGCCACGAGGAGGGCGAGCCGAAGATCGTCGGCATCGGCCATCAGGTGTCGCGCGGCGTCAAGAACGGCGTCATCGTCGACATCGACGCCGCCAGCCAGTCGATCCTGGCCGCGGCGCACGCCGCCGAGCAGATGGCGGGCGAGACGCTGGCCGAAATCGTCGTCAACCTTTCCGGCGGCTTCAACGCCTCGCGCCTGATCAAGAGCGACGTTGCGCTCAACGGCCGCGAGATCACCGACAGCGACATGCGCCGCGTGCTTGATCATGGGCACGCGCTGAAGGAGCCGGCCGACCGCGTGGTGATCCACTCGATCCCCGTCGGCTTCTCCGTCGACCAGAGCCGCGGCATCCGCGATCCCCGCGGCATGTACGCGCAGAAGCTCGGCGTCAACATGCATATGGTGACGGCACAGGCCGGCGCGGTGCGCAACCTCGCCACCTGCGTCGGCCGCTGCCATCTCGAAGTCGCGGCGCTGGTGGTGAGCCCCTACGCCGCCGGCCTCGCCGCGCTGGTCGAGGACGAGACCGAGCTCGGCGTCACCGTCATCGACATGGGCGGCGGCACCACCGGCGTCGCGGTGTTCTTCGACGGCAACCTGGTCTTCACCGACACCGTGCCGGTGGGCGGCGGCCACGTCACCAGCGACATCGCCCGCGGCCTGTCGACGCCGCTCGCCCATGCCGAGCGGATGAAGACGCTCTACGGCAACGCGATCGCGTCGGCCGCCGACGAGCGCGAGATGATCACCGTTCCGCAAGTCGGCGAGGAGGACGAAAGCCATGCCAATCACGTGCCGAAATCGCTGCTCGTCGGCATCATCTCGCCGCGGCTCGAGGAGACCTTCGAGCTGGTGCGCGACCGGCTCGAGCAAAGCGGCTTTGACAAGATCGCCGGCCGGCGCGTCGTGCTGACCGGCGGCGCCTGCCAGCTTCCCGGCACGCGCGAACTCGCCGGGCTGATCCTGGACAAACAGATTCGCATTGGCCGCCCGCTGCGCATCGAGGGGCTGGCCGAGGCGACGGGCGGACCGGCCTTCGCCACCTCAGCCGGTCTCGTCCATTTCGCCCTGTCCGAGCGCGCGGAAACGCCGCGGCGGGGGCGCGCGCTCACCGAGGAGCCGGGCGGCGTGTTCCACCGCTTCGGCCATTGGATACGGGAGAATTTTTGAGGTCAGGCAGCAACCCACTCACGCCGATCACGTCGGAGGACAGCATGACGATCAATTTGAGCATTCCCAGAGACGACCAGGAGCTGAAGCCGCGCATCACGGTGGTCGGCGTCGGCGGCGCCGGCGGCAACGCCGTCAACAACATGATCCGCTCCAACCTCATCGGTTGCGAGTTCGTGGTCTGCAATACCGACGCCCAGGCGATGCGGCAGTCGCTCGCCGAGCGCAAGATCCAGCTCGGCGCCGGCGTGACGCGTGGACTGGGCGCCGGCTCCCGACCCGATGTCGGGCGCATCGCCGCGGAGGAGACGATCGAAGAGATCATGGGCGCGCTCGAGGGCTCGAACATGGTCTTCATCACCGCCGGCATGGGCGGCGGCACCGGCACCGGCGCCGCCCCGGTCATCGCCCGCGCCGCGCGCGAGGCCGGCATCCTCACCGTCGGCGTCGTCACCAGGCCGTTCCAGTTCGAGGGCAACAACCGCATGCGGCTCGCCGAGGCCGGCATCCTCGAGCTGCAGAAGTTCGTCGATACCCTCATCATCATCCCGAACCAGAACCTGTTCCGGGTGGCGAACGAGCGCACCACCTTCGCCGACGCCTTCAAGATGGCGGACGACGTGCTGCACTCGGGCGTGCGCGGCGTCACCGACCTGATGGTGATGCCGGGCCTGATCAATCTCGATTTCGCCGACATCCGCGCGGTGATGAGCGAGATGGGCAAGGCGATGATGGGCACCGGCGAAGCCGAAGGCGACCGCCGCGCCATCGATGCGGCCGAAGCCGCGATCTCCAACCCGCTGCTCGAAGACGTCTCGATGAAGGGCGCGCGCGGCGTGCTCATCAACATCACCGGCGGTCTCGACATGACGCTGTTCGAGGTCGACGAGGCGGCAAACCGCATCCGCGAGGAGGTCGACCCCGAAGCCAACATCATCTTCGGCTCGACCTTCGACGAGAAGCTCGAGGGCAAGATGCGCATCTCCGTCGTCGCCACCGGCATCGACGCCGAGCAGCTCGCCCAGACGCGTCCGGCGATCCGGCTGGTCACCGACGCGGCGCCGGTGAAGCCGGCACCGGCGGTGCCGGCGGCGGTGGCGATCGACGCCGGCCCGGTGCCGGCGCAGGCCGCGGCGATCGAGACCGCGGCGGTCAAGGGCGATGTCTTCATCGCGCCGCGCCCGGTCGAGGCGCCGCAGCGGCCGGCCATGCTGGCCCAGCCCGCGCCGGCCCCCGACCCCTATGCCGCGGCGGCGATGGAGAACGGCGCCCGCGCGCCGCAGCGGCCGGCAAAGAGCCTCGGCCAGAGCCTGTTCGAGCGCGTCACCGGCGTCGCCCGGCGCCCGGCCGCCGAGGCCGAGCCCGCGCCGCGCGTGGCGCCGACGATGCCGGCGCAGCCGCGCCTCGGCGCGCTCGACCCCGCCGACCGGCTGAGCCCGAGCAAGGACGAGGATCTCCTCGACATCCCCGCCTTCCTGCGCCGTCAGGCGAACTGAGAAGCACAGTCCACCCTCGCGGCAGGAGCCGGTCCCCGGCTCCTGCCGTTTTTTTTGCCGGCACGCCCCGAGCCCTGGCTGCGATGACGATCGGCAAGCGGTCATTCTTGCCTATCGTCCTGGGCAAAATGGATCATCAGCCCGGCAGGATTTTCTTTGCGCAACCCGAGCCGCGGTCGATTCCGCGGCCGGCGCGGCTGGCGTGAAGTTTGCTTACGCTCCCCGGCGGAGCCGCGTTCGGTGGAGAACGCCAGCGCGGCCCGACCAACCAGCCCACGTCGCACGGCAACAGAAGGAGCTCTGCCGACACACGAAACCAGGAGAGCACCATGACTGCCATCGGCAGCAGCACGTCATCCTTGTCACAGTTGATGGCGTTGCTGCAGAACCTTTCCCAGAATGCGGCTGACAACGTTGCCGGCTCGACCGACGCCACCCAGACCGCGGCCAGCGGCGCCTCGGGCGCGGCCTCGGGCAGCGGCGGCAACGGCACCAGCAACAACAGCCTCACCTCCGGCGCGCCGCAGTTCAGCGGCGATCTCATGGCGGTGCTGCTGCAATTCCAGGCGGGCGGCGCGTCCGCGCCTTCCGCCTCGGGCCAAAGCACCGCCACCGCCGGCAGCGCGAGCACCGCCGGTACGATCGATGTTGCCTTGCTGATGATCCCGCCCGCGACCGACGGTACCGGGACGTCCGCCGGCGCCGGTGCGTCCGGCCAGACCGGCGGCGGCGGCGATCCCTTCAGCCAGCTGCTGCAGTCGCTCGAGCAGGCGGTGTCCCAAGCGACCGGCGGCTCCACGGGCAGCGGCTCCACGGGTGGCAGTTCCGCCAGCAATGCGAGCAGCGGCACGACCGGCGGGTCGAACGGCGCGGGCACGGGAGCGTCCTCCAGCGCCACGGCGGCCGCGGCCTCCATCGTGACCGAGATCAACCCGGATGGCTCGACCACCACGATCACCACCAACCCCGACGGCACCATCACCACGACCACGACCCCGGTGCCGACCAACGCCGCCGGCACGTCGGCCAATGCCGCCGGCACGACGCCGGGCGGGACGCTGTCCCAGCTGATCGCACAGCTGGAGCAGTCGGCCGGCCTAAGCGAAGCGGGCTGATCGCCTACCGTCGCGGCCCGCGCACTGCACCGGCGCGGCGCGCGGGCCGCGTCCCTTGCCTCCCCCGCCCCCCTCCCGCCGCGTCATCGACGCGAGCGGGTTCTTCCGACTCGTCCTGATCCTCCGGCGGCGAAAACCTCGCGAGCGCCGTGCGAGGTCATTCCGGAGCCGAATGAGGTTTCATTTAAGATATTGATTTGTAACGATTTTTTATGTCATATTTTGTAATAAAGAGTGATTTGTTGCAGTTGCACAGCGTTCGTTAGTTTAGCGCCGTCAAAAAGAAACAGCGCATTTTGGTGGTTGGTAATGGACGAATTGGGGATCGCCCAGCAAAGAACTCTCAAGACCGCGATTCATTGCCGCGGTGTGGCGCTGCATTCGGGGGGACGGGTCGGCATGACGCTGCACCCGGCAGCTCCCGACAGCGGCATCCTCTTCCGGCGCAGCGACCGCGCCGGCGCCGAGATCAAGGCCTGCTGGCGCAACGTCGTGGAGCAGCCGCTCTGCACCCGGCTTGACGATGGCGAAGGGCTGTCGATCGCCACCATCGAGCATCTGATGGCGGCCCTGGGCGGGCTCGAGATCGACAATGCCGTGATCGAGCTGGACGGGCCGGAGGTGCCGGTGATGGACGGCAGCGCCGCGCCCTTCGTCTTCCTCATCGAGTGTGCGGGGATCGCCGAGCAGGACGCGCCACGGCGCGCGATCAAGGTGCTGAAGCCGGTCAGCGTCGGCAAGGCCGGCAAGTCGGCGGCGCTCACCCCGGATGACGGCTTCTCCATGAGCTTCGCCATCGACTTCGCCAGCGATGCCATCAACCGTCAGGACATCGCCATCACCATCGATCCCGACACCTTCAAGAGCGATCTCAGCCGGGCGCGCACCTTCGGCTTCCTGCACGAGGTCGACCAGATGCGCGCCGCGGGGCTGGCGCGCGGCGGGTCGCTCGACAACGCCGTGGTGATCAGCGGCGATCAGGTGCTGAACCGCGAAGGCCTGCGCTACGTCGACGAATTCGTCCGCCACAAGGTGCTGGATGCGCTGGGCGACCTTTATCTTGCCGGCGCGCCGATCATCGGCCATTTCCGCGGCGTCCGCTCGGGCCATGCGCTGAACCGGCGCCTGCTCGAGGCGCTGTTCGCCGATACCTCCGCCTGGTGCTTCACCACGCTCGCCCGGCGCCTGCCGCCGGAGGCCGCCTGGCGGGAAGCGCCGCGCCGCGCCCTCGCCTGAGGCCGTGCCGGTAGCTGCCCGGGCTGTGGCATGATATAAGGGCGTCACCCCGGTGCGTGCGGGGTGGCTAACGTCGAGCCTGGACCTCTCTTATGCGCGCTTCCCGCCGTCTCTGCTGGCCCCTCATCGCCATCGCTCTCTGCGTGGCCGGCTGCGCCCAGGACGAGGACGCCTATGTCGATAAGCCAGTCGAGACGCTTTACAACAAAGCGATGAACCAGCTGCAGGATGGCGACTATACCAAGTCGGCCAAGTCCTTCGACGAGGTCGACCGGCAGCACCCCTATTCCAGCTGGGCGACCAAGGCGCAGCTCATGTCCGCCTATGCGCTTTATCAGGCGGCAAAATACGACGAATCCATCACCGCAGCCGAGCGCTTCATCTCGCTGCATCCCGGCCATCAGGACGTCGACTACGCCTATTACATGAAGGCGCTCGACTACTACATGCAGATCGCCGACGTCCGCCGCGACCAGAAGACGACACTCCAGGCGATGCAGGCGCTGCAGGAGGTCGTGCGCCGCTTCCCCGACACCAAATACGGCCGCGACGCCCGGCTCAAGATCGATCTCGCACGCGACCATCTTGCCGGCAAGGAAATGGAGATCGGCCGCTATTACGAGCACCAGGGCTTCTATCTCGCGGCGATCAACCGCTTCCGGCGCGTCGTCGACGATTACCAGACGACCACCCACGTGCCCGAGGCGCTGCACCGCCTGGCCGAATGCTATACCGCGCTCGGGCTCACCGACGAGGCCGAGCGGGTTGCGGCCGTGCTCGGGTACAACTACCCCGGCAGCGAGTGGTACAGCGACAGCTATGCGCTGCTCAAGACCGACGCACCCACCGCCTTCGCCAAGGGCGTCGCCGAGGATCAGGCGGCGGCAACGCCGCCCATGCAGCGCAGCGCCGATCAGAGCCAGAGCCCCGGCTTCTTCGGCCGCATGTTCGGGGCGGTGACGTCGATCTTCTAACCGCCTCCCCTGCCCCTGGCCTGCCGCAGGCGCCGCGGCTATCATCCGGCTCGATGCCAACCTTGCGCGCGCGCGCCTGATGCTGCTCGGCCTCACCATTCGCGACGTCGTGCTGATCGACCGCCTCGATCTCGCCTTTCGCGCCGGGCTTTGCGTGCTCACCGGCGAGACCGGCGCCGGCAAGTCCATCCTGCTCGATGCGCTGGGCTTGGCGCTGGGCGCCCGCGCCGACAGCGCGCTGGTGCGCCACGGCGCCGAGCAGGCGGCGGTGGCGGCGGAGTTCTCGCTGGCGCGCGGCCACGCCGCGTTCGCGCTGCTGGAGGAGGCCGGCTTCGCCGTCGAGGGCGACCGCCTGGTGCTGCGCCGCGTCGTCAATGCCGATGGCCGCAGCCGCGCCTTCATCGACGACCAGCCGGCGAGCGTCGGTCTGCTGAAGCAGCTGGGCGAACTGCTGGTCGAGATCCAAGGCCAGTTCGAGCAGCACGGCCTGCTCGACCCCGGGACCCACCGTCAGGCGCTCGACGCCTATGGCGGCCATCGCCGCGAGAGCGCCGCGCTGGAAGCGGCTTGGCGCGGCTGGCGCGCGCTCGCGCGCGAATGCGGCGAGGCGGCGGCGAGCCTCGCCAAGGCGCGTGCGGACGAGGACTACCTGCGCCACGCGCTGGCCGAGCTCGACGCGCTCGAGCCGAAGGCAGGAGAAGAGGCCTCGCTCGCCGCGGAGCGGGCGCTGCTGATGAACCGCGACAAGCTCACCGAGGCGCTCGACACCGCACTGGCGGAGCTTGCCGGAGAACGCGGCGGCGAGCATGCGCTCGCCGCGGCCGAGCGTGGGCTCGCACGGCTTCGCGACAAGGCGGCGGGAACGCTCGATGCCGCGCTGGCGGCGCTCGAACGCGCCCGGATCGAGACGGGCGAGGCGGTGGCGCAACTCGAGGCCGCGGCGCGCGGCCTCGATCGCGATCAGACCAGCCTGGATCGGATCGAAGAGCGGCTGTTCGCGCTGCGCGCCCTGGCGCGCAAGCATGGCGTGGCGATCGACGCGCTGCCGCCGCTGCGTGCCGAGCTCGCCCGGCGCATCGGCGCGCTCGACGACGGCGGCGGGCGCCTCGCCCATCTGACGCGGCAGGAGCAGGAGGGGCGCCAAGCCTATCTCGCCGCCGCCGAGGCCGTCGCCCGCAAGCGGCGCGAGGCGGCGAAGGCGCTCGACGCCGCCGTCATGGCCGAACTGCCGCCGCTCAAGCTGGAGAAGGCGCGGTTTCAGACGGTGCTCACCCCGCTCGCCGAGGCGGATTGGGGCGAGCACGGCGGCGAGCGCGTGCATTTCGAGGTCACGACCAATCCCGGCGCCGCGCCGGGACCGCTCGCCCGGATCGCCTCGGGCGGCGAGCTGTCGCGCTTCATGCTGGCGCTCAAGGTCGTGTTGGCCAAGACCTCGCCGGTGCCGACGCTGGTGTTCGACGAGGTCGATAGCGGCATCGGCGGCGCCGTGGCGGCGGCGGTGGGCGAGCGGCTGCACCGCCTCGGCCGGGAGTTGCAGGTCCTGGTGGTGACGCACTCGCCGCAGGTCGCGGCGCGTGGCGCGCATCATTGGCGCGTCGAGAAGCGGCTGGCGCAGGCGAAGACCGTCACCCGCGTGACCGAGCTTGCCGCCGAGGAGCGGCGCGAGGAGATCGCGCGCATGCTGTCGGGAAGCGCGGTCACCGCCGAAGCGCGCGCCGCGGCGGCGAGCCTGATCGCGGGTGCCGGGCGGTGAGCCGCAGGGCGGAGCCGACGCCGGTCGACGAGTTCGACGAGAAGGCGGCCAGGGCCGAGCTGAAGCGCCTCGCCCAGGCGATCGCGCATCACGACCGGCTCTATTACGAGAAGGACGCGCCGGAGGTCTCGGACGCCGAGTACGACGCGCTGCGCCGCCGCAACACCGCCATCGAGGAACGCTTCCCCGACCTGGTGCGCGCCGACAGCCCGAGCCACCGCGTCGGCGCGGCGCCGGCCACCGGCTTCGCCAAGGTAACGCATGCCAAGCCGATGCTCTCGCTCGACAACGCGTTCGACGAGGCGGATGTGCGCGCCTTCTTCCAGAGCGTGCGCAATTTCTTCCGGCGGCCGGAGGATCTCGAGCGCGTCGACCCCGCGAGCATCGAGGTCGCGGCCGAGCCCAAGATCGACGGCCTGTCCTGCTCGCTGCGCTACGAGCACGGCCGGCTGGTGCTGGCGGCGACCCGCGGCGACGGCGTCACCGGCGAAGACGTCACCGCCAATGTCCGGACGCTGCGGGACGTGCCGCACGAATTGCACGGCAGCGACTGGCCGGCGCGAATCGAGGTGCGCGGCGAGGTCTATATGGAGCGGCCGGGGTTCTTCGCGCTCAACGGCGAGCGCGAGGCGGCGGGCGAGCCGGCCTTCGCCAATCCGCGCAACGCCGCCGCCGGCTCGTTGCGCCAGCTCGACCCGGCCATCACCGCGGCACGCCCGCTCAAATTCTTCGCCTATGCCTGGGGCGAGGCCGCGGCGCCCATCGCAGAGACGCACTGGCAGGCGCTGCAGCGATTTCGCGCCTGGGGTTTCCGCGTCAATCCGCTGTCGAAGCTGTGCCGCGGCGTGGACGAGGTGCTGGCCTTCCATCGCGATATGGCCGCGCAGCGCGCCGAGCTGCCCTATGACATCGACGGCGTCGTCTACAAGGTCAACGACCTCGATCTCGAGGAGCGCTTGGGCTTCGCCGCGCGCGCGCCGCGCTGGGCAATCGCACATAAATTCCCGGCGCAACAGGCCCAGACCGTGCTCAAGGAGATCGTCATCCAGGTCGGCCGCCAGGGCTCGCTGACCCCGGTCGCAGTGCTCGAGCCGGTCACCGTCGGCGGCGTGGTGGTGCAGCGCGCCACCTTGCACAACGAGGACGAGATCGCGCGCAAGGACATCCGCGAGGGCGATACGGTGACCATCCAGCGTGCCGGCGACGTCATCCCGCAGGTGGTGAGCGTGGTGATGGAGCGCCGCCCGCGCAGCAGCAAGCCCTATGCCTTTCCGCAGGAATGCCCGATTTGCCGCAGCCTCGCGGTGCGCGAGCCGGGCGAGGCGGTGCGGCGCTGCACCGGCGGGCTGATCTGCCCCGCGCAGGCGGTGGAGCGGCTTCGGCACTTCGTGTCGCGCGACGCGTTCGACATCGAAGGCCTGGGGGCCAGGCACATCGCCGACTTCTGGGAAGACAGACTGATCAGGTCGCCGGCCGACATCTTCCGGCTGGACTACGAGGCGATATCCCGGCGCGAGGGTTGGGGCGAGCAGAGCGCGGCCAAGCTCAGGGAAGCGATCGACGCCCGCCGCACCATCACGCTCGACCGCTTCATCTATGCGCTGGGCATCCCGCAGGTAGGGCAGCAGACGGCAAAGCTGCTGGCACGCCATTACCGCAGCTTGACGCGCTGGCGCACCGCGATGGAACAGGCGCAGGACCGCGACGGCGAGGCCTGGCGGGAGCTCAACGATATCCACGGCATCGGCGAGGACACGGCCACCGACGTCGCGGGATTCTTTGCCGAGAAGCACAATCGCCAGCTGCTCGACGACCTCCTGCGCGAGGTCACGGTGGCGGGTTACGCGGGCGCGCGGCCGCCGGCGGACTCGCCGCTGGCGGGGAAGACGATCGTCTTCACCGGCACGCTCACCGCCATGTCGCGCTCCGAGGCAAAGACGCGCGCCGAAGCGCTCGGCGCCACCGTCAGCGGCAGCGTCTCCGGCAAGACCGACTATCTCGTGGTCGGCGCCGACGCCGGCTCCAAGGCGGAAAAGGCGCGCGCGCTCGGCGTCAAGACCATGAGCGAGGAGGAGTGGCTGGCGCTGGCCGGACGCTGAACGGCGTTCGCGGCGGCGATGCGAGAACGTGCTTGCGCTTGCGGCGCGACGCCGGGATAACCGGGACATCGACGTTCCAGACCGAGCAGGACACGATGCGAACATCCCAGGATTACGGATCGGCGGCAAAGCTCTTCCACTGGGCGACGGTGGCCTTGCTTGCGGCGCAATTCACGGTTGGCTGGCTGATGCCGGACATCAAGCGGGGCATGCAGCCCGAGCGCCTGATGAACCTGCACCTCTCGATCGGGCTTCTCATCCTGACCCTGATGACGGCGCGCGGCGCCTGGCGGCTGGCCCATGGAGCGCCGCCGCCGGAAGCGAGCCTGCCGGCCTGGCAGCGCATCGCTTCCCAGCTCGTCCACGGCGCGCTCTACCTGCTGGTCTTCGCCATGACGATCAGCGGCTGGCTCTTCGCCTCGATGCGCGGCTGGAAGATCATGATCTTCGGCACGGTTCCGGTGCCGCCTCTGGTGGTGCAGAGCTCGCCGCTCGGCCACGCCGTCGGCGAGTGGCACGCGCCGATGAGCTGGGTGCTGCTCGGCGTCGTCGGGCTGCATGTGGCGGCCGCGTTGGCGCACTACTTCATCTTTCGCGACCGCGTGCTGCAGCGCATGCTGCCGCGGTTCGGCGGCTGAGCCTTCGGCCGGCTCAGTCCTCGCCGAGCGGTCGCGTCGCCTCGGCAAGCCAGCGCCGCGTGGCGGCATCGACCAGCGGCGCGATCTCGGCATCGACCCGGGCGTGATAGGCGTCGAGCCAGGCGATCTCGGCCGCGTCGAGCAACGCCGGCTCGATCAGCGCGCGGTCGATCGGCGCCAGCGTCAGCGTCTCGAAGCCCAGGAACTCGCGGTCGCCGCCGGCGCCGCCGCCAAGCCGCGTCACCAGCACGAGATTCTCGATGCGGATGCCATAGGCGCCCGTCTTGTAGTAGCCGGGCTCGTCGGAGACGATCATGCCGGGCAGCAGAGGCTGCGAATTGGGCAGTTTGGAGATGCGCTGCGGCCCTTCATGCACGGCGAGATAGCTGCCGACGCCGTGGCCGGTGCCGTGGTCGTAATCCAGCCCCACCTCCCACAACGCGCGCCGCGCCAGCGCGTCGAGCTGCGAACCGGTCGTGCCTTTGGGAAAGCGGCAGGCGGCGAGCGCGATATGCCCTTTGAGAACGCGGGTGAAGCGGTCGCGCATCTCGGGCGTCGGTGCGCCAATGGCGATCGTACGCGTCACGTCGGTGGTGCCGTCGAGATATTGCGCGCCGGAATCGACGAGATAGAGCATTCCCGGCTCCAGCCGCCGCTCGCTGCGGGGGCTGGCGCGGTAGTGCACGATGGCGCCGTTGGCACCGGCACCGGAGATCGTCGGGAAGCTGAGGTCGCAGAAATGCTCTCCGGCGCGACGGAATCGCTCCAGCCGATCGGAGGCGGCGATCTCGCCGACGCTGCCGGCGCCGGCCGTTTCGGCCAGCCAGGCGAGGAATTGCGTCAGCGCGGCGCCGTCGCGGCGATGCGCGCGGCGGGTGCCGTCGATCTCGACGGTATTCTTGCACGCCTTGGGCAGCTGGCAGGGATCGGCGGCGCGGTGAAGCTCGGCCCCGGCGCCGGCCAGCGTATCGAACACCCAAGCGGCGGCGCTGGCGGGATCGGCCTGGACGCGACGATGCGCGGCGCCCAGCTGCCGCAGTGCAGGGCCGAAGGCATCGGGCGACTGCAGCCGCACCGCGTTGCCGAGATGCTCGGCCAGCCCCGGCATGAGCTTGCGCGGATCGATGAAGAGATCGACCGTGGCGTCGCGACCGAGGATGGCGAAGGACAGCGGCAGCGGCGTGTGCGGCACGTCGCCGCCGCGGATGTTGAGCAGCCAGGCGATCGAATCGGGAGCGGTCAACACCGCGGCGTCGACGCGCTCGGCGGCGAGCCGGTCGGCGAGCGTCTGGCACTTTTGCTCGGCGCTCTCGCCGGCAAAGCGCAGGGCGTGCGGCACCACCGGCGCCAGCGGCGGCGGCGGCCGATCGGCCCACACCGCGTCGAGCGGATTGGCGGCGAGCGGACGAAGGCTGCCGCCGGCCTTCTCGGCGGCGGCGCGAAAGCGCTCGACCTCGCCGAGCGTGTGCAGGCGGGGGTCGTAGGCGAGGATCTCGCCAGTCTCGAGCGTGGCCGCGATCCAGTCGCTCGCCGGCTGCTCGGTCAGGTGCCGGCGGACATAGAGCGCGCCGTCGACCTCGGCCTCGGCCTGCAGCGTGTAGCGGCCGTCGACGAAAATCGCGGCCGCCCGCGGCAGCACCGCGGCGAGGCCGGCCGAACCGGTGAAGCCGGTGAGCCAGGCCAGGCGCTGCGCGCAGAGCGGCACGTACTCGCCCTGATGCTCGTCGGCACGGGGCACAAGGAAGCCGTGGACCCCCTGGCGACCCAGCTCGGCGCGCAGCAGCCCCAGGCGCTCGGCCGGCCTCGGCAAGGGGGCGGCAGGCGCCGCGGCAAGCTCGGCCGCCAGGGTGCGCAGCGCCGCATCGAGTGCGGGCGGGGGATGAGGCGCGACCAGCGGCGCCCACTCACCGCCAATGGCGCTCGGCGCCGCGGCAAGAATCCCGGCAATCAGCGCCTCGACCTGGGGGACGTCGTAGCGGGCGCCGGCCTGCTTCAGCAGCGCCGCCAGGGCGGATTCGCCCCCCGGCGCGGCGGGCGGTGTAAACGATTTATCCATTCTCGTCTCCTACTTTGAGGCTAAGGCGCGCCCTCCCCGGGCACAAGGGCGGGGCGACAGCCGTTCCCCGTTGTCGGGCCATGCGTTCGGTGTAGAGCTGGGTTGCGCAGTTGCCGCTCCCGTTTCGGGGCAATATTGCTTACCTATTGTGCAAGTGCGAGATGCGCTTTCGCAGGCGCGTAAAGGAGCTGTTAACATGTTGAACGTTCTTGGAAATGTGCTGCATGGCCTGACCGTTTCGGTGGCCCATTGGCGGCAACGGCAGCGGGCCTATGCCGAGCTTTCGGCGCTCGACGACCGGTCGCTGGCCGATATCGGCATCACCCGTTCCGAGATCCCCTACGTGCTGTCGCATGCCGCAGAGGATCGCCGCGAGACGGGCGCGCCGGCGAACAGCAACTTCCAGCACGCCGCCTGAGCTTCCCGCCCGCCACGGGCGGGAGAGACAAAGATCCCGGCTGGCCGCCCTCGGGCGGGCCCGCGCGGGATTTTTGCTGTCCGCGCCGCGGATGCGGCTTGCCCGCCGCAGCCGGAGCGGTGATGGTGAAGCGGCAGGAACGGCAGGCGACATGACTGCGTCGATCACGGGCCGGCACGAGCATCACCACGGCCACGGCCACGGCCATGGTCACGGCCATGATCACGCTGTCGCCTTCGCGCTGGGGGTGGCGCTCAACCTCGGATTCGTCGCGGCCGAGGCCGTCTGCGGCGTGGTCGGCAATTCGGTGGCGCTGCTCGCCGACGCCGGTCACAATCTCGGCGACGTGCTCGGCCTTGCCATCGCCTGGGGCGCCACGGCGCTGGCGCGGCGACGGCCGTCGCATCGCTTCACCTACGGGCTGCGCAGCTCGTCGATCCTGGCGGCGCTGTTCAACGCCATCGTGCTGCTGATCGCGGTAGGCGGCATCATCGTCGAGGCGCTGAACCGCCTGGCGGCGCCGCAGCCGGTGGCAAGCCGGCTGATCATGGCGGTGGCGGCGGCCGGCATCGTCGTCAACGGCGCAAGCGCCCTCCTCTTCCTGGGCGGCCGCCGCGGCGATCTCAATATCCGCGCCGCGTTCCTGCATCTTGCCGCGGATGCCGGCGTATCGCTCGCCGTCGTGCTGACCGGCGCCGCGATCCTGCTGACCGGATGGATGTGGCTCGACGGCGCTGCGAGCCTGGCTGTGGCGCTGGTGATCGTTCTCGGCACCTGGCGGCTGCTGCGGGATGCGATCAATCTGGCGCTGGCCGGCGTCCCGCCCGGCATCGACGCCGGCGCAGTGCGTGCGCATCTCGACCGGCTCGCCGGCGTCGCCGCGGTGCATGATCTGCATATCTGGCCGATCAGCACCACCGAAACCGCGCTCACCTGCCATCTCGTCATGCCCGCCGGCCATCCCGGCGACGAGATGCTGGCGGCGCTGGCGCAGCAGCTGCATCAGCGCTTCGCCATCGATCACGCGACCATCCAGGTCGAGACCGGCGATCCCGATCACCCCTGCAAGCTGGTGCCGGATCACGTGGTATAGTGCCGCGTGCACGCCGCCGCCGTCGACCCGTTCCATGCCGTCCTGATCCTGCTGCTGGCGGCGATCATCGCCGTGCCGCTGGCGCAGCGCCTCAGGGTAAGTCCGGTGCTGGGCTATCTCGCCGCCGGCCTGGTCGTCGGGCCCTTCGGCTTCGCCTTCATCGAGGACACCGGCGAGGCGGAGCGGCTGTCGCAGTTCGGCGTCGTCTTCCTGCTCTTCACCATCGGCCTCGATATGCCGCTGCACCGCCTGCAGGCGATGTGGCGCTATATCTTCGGGCTGGGCTTGGCGCAGGTGCTGGTCACCGCCGGCGCGATCGGGTTGGCGAGCGTCGCTCTGGGCGCGCGGCCGCCGGCCGCCCTGGTCGTCGGCGGTGCGCTCGCCTTCTCCTCCACCGCCGCGGTGCTGCAGCTCCTCGGCGAGCGCGGCGAGCTGTCCAGCCGCACCGGTCGGGTGGCGCTGGCCGTGCTGCTGTTTCAGGATCTGGCAGTGGTGCCGCTGCTGGCACTGCTGCCGCTGCTGGCGCCGGGCGGCGACAGCGGCATCGCCCAGGCACTGGCCATGGCGCTCGCCAAGGGCGTCGCCGCCATCGCGCTGATCCTGCTGCTGGGCCGGCTGGTGCTGCGGCCGCTGTTCCGCCTCAGCGCCATGACGCGCGTCCGCGAGACCTTCGCCGCGACCAACCTCCTGGTCGTGCTCGGCCTCGGCTGGGCGACGGCGGAAGCCGGCATGTCGATGGCGCTGGGCGCTTTTCTCGCGGGGCTGCTGCTCGCCGAGACCGAGTATCGCCATCAGGTGGAGACCGACATCCTGCCGTTCCGCGGCCTGCTGCTCGGCCTCTTCTTCATCACCGTCGGCATGGTGATCGATACGCCGCTGGTGCTGCGCCAATGGCCGGCGGTGCTGGGCCTGTCAGCCGCGCTGCTCGCAGGCAAGCCGGCGATCCTCTGGGCGCTTGCGCGCCTCTTCCGCCTTGACACGCCGGTCGCGATCCGCGTCGGCCTGCTGCTGTCGCAGTCCGGCGAATTCGCTTTCGTGCTCTTCGGCATCGCCCAGTCGCTCGGCATTCTGCGGCACGAGGAGGGCAACGTCCTCGTCGCCACGGTGGCGGTCACCATGGCGACGACGCCGCTGATGGCGAGCCTGGGTCGCCGCCTCGCCGGCGCCTTCCAGGCGCGCCAGGCCCCCGGAGCCGAGCACCTGGCGCAGGAGGCCGCGGCTCTCTCCGACCACGTGATCCTGGCCGGCTATGGCCGCATCGGCCAGATCGTCGGCCGGATGCTGACGGAGCAGCACATCCCCTATGTCGCGATCGAGCACAGCGTGCCGCTGGTCGAGGCGAGCCGGAAACGCGATCTCCCGGTCTATTTCGGCGACGCCAGCCGCGCCGAGCTGCTCGACGCCCTCGGCATCGACCGCGCCAGCGCCGCCATCATTACCCTCGATCAGCCGGAATCGGCGGAGCGTGTCGTCGCCTCGCTGCGGCGCAGCCATCCCGATCTGCGCATCATCGCGCGCTCGCGCGACGCGGCGCATGCGCGACGCCTCGAAGAGGCCGGCGCCAACGACGTCATCCTCGAGGCGCTCGAGCCCGGCCTGCAGATGGGCGCCGCCGCCTTGCGCGTCTGCGGTACGCCGGGCCCGGCGATCGATCACGCCCTGGACGCGCTGCGGCACGGCGCGGCGGAGCGAGAAGCGTAAGCCGCGGGAGAGCCACGCGATCGAGGATGGCGCTACGCTGGCAGCCTGCCTGCGGCAGCTCGGCCCCGGCGCAGCTCCCGAGGCGTTCCGCCTCTACCGGAACCTGCGCGTGACGCGGCGGTGATCGAGGGCTGTCGAGCCCGCTCCGGCGAAGGAACCGGCGGCGGCACGGCGCCCCTCACGCCGCGGGTTCGGTTTCCTTGATCTCCGCTTCGGCGGCGCCTGCCGGCGCGGCACCGACCCAGGGATGCTCCGAGACGTCGAAGACGACGCCGTCAGGCCCGCGGAACTTGGTCTCGTAGAAGGCATTGGCAGTGTTGGCGTCCTGCTTCATGAAGCAGGGCGCGCCCAACGCCTCGAGCTTCTTCGCGGTGCCGTCGAGATCGTCGACGAGCACGCCGAAATGATGGATGCCGACATAGTCGAGGCCGCGGCCAAGCTGATCGACGTTCTGGAACTTGAGCACGGCGAGGTTGAGCGTGCCGTCGCTGAGATAGAAGCCCCAGGCGATCGCCTTGGGGTTGTTCGGGTTGCCGGCACGCCCGACCTCCTTGAAGCCGAAGGCCTGCTTGTAGAATTCCGCCGTCTTGACGGGATCCTGCGTGGCGAGAGCAATGTGACGAAGCTTCGGCATCGGCGCGTCCTCCGGTCTTGGGCTCTCCAGTTCGACCCTTGCGGCGATCATACCACAAAGAACAGCAGGGCGAGCGCGATCAGCCCGGCGCCCCAGCAGTAATAGGCGAAGGGATCGAGCGCCTCGAAATCGTGGCGCCGGAAATAACGCATGAGGAAGGCAGTGCTGAGCCAGGCGGTGACCCCGGCGACGGCGCCGGCGATCCAAACGGTGGCGCCGAAGGCGGCCTGGACCTCGGGCTGGAAGAGGTGCGGCACCTCGTGCACGGCCGCGGCGAGGATGATCGGCGTCGCGATCAGGAACGAGAAATGCGCGGCTTCGCGATGATGGAAGCCCACCAGCAGGCCGCCCACCATCGTCGCGCCGGAGCGCGAGATTCCCGGGAAGAGGGCCGTGCTCTGCCAGAGCCCGATGAGCAGCGCCTCCTTCCAGCTCATCTCGCCGAGCAGACGCGCGCCGCTCTTGCGCCGCAGGCGCTCGCCGGCGAACAGCAGGGCGCCATTGACCATCAGAAAGATCGCCGCGGCGACCGGCGAGCCGAACAGGCGGCGGAACAGGGTCTCGAGGCCGGCGCCGAGCACCACCGCCGGGATGGTGGCAAGGATGATGAGCCAGAGCAGACGCCATTGCGCCTTGCGCTGGGCCACCGGCCCCTGGCCGAAGAAGGCGAGCGCCAGCCCCAGCCAATCGCGCCAGAAATAGGCGAGCAGCGCCGCCGCGGTGCCGAGATGCAGCACCACCAGGAACGGCAGGAAGGCGGGGCTGTGCTGGTCGACCGTCCAGCCCAGCAGCTTCGGCAGCACCACGGCATGGCCAAGGCTGCTGACGGGGAAAAGCTCGGTCACGCCTTGCAGAAGGGCGATGACGAGGGCTTGCACAAGCGTCATGGTTCCTCGCGCTGCGATGGGAGAGTGGCATGGTCCCGCGCCAGCACCAGCGTGTGCCAGCCGGAAAGGCGAAGGCGCCGCCGTAGCGTCAGGCGCTGGGCGCGGTGCGCGGCGAGTACGGCGCGCTCCTGGCGCGCCAGCAGCCCCGACAGCACCGCGACGCCGCCCGGCGCCAGCGCGCGCGCCAGCGCCGGCGCCATCAGCGCCAGCGGCCGCGCCAGGATGTTGGCGAAGACGAGATCGAAGCGCCGCGAACGTCCGAGGCCGCGATATCCCTCGGAACGGCGCAGGTCGAGGAGCGAGGCGACGCCGTTCACCGCGGCGTTGTGCGCTGTGACGCGCACCGCCTCGGCGTCGATGTCGCGCGCCACGACGCAGCGGCGCCAGGTCTTGGCCGCCGCCATCGCCAGAATGCCGGTGCCGGTGCCCATGTCGAGCACGCGGGCGAAACGCCGCCGCCGCGCCAGCGCGTCAAGCGCCAGCAGGCAGCCGCGCGTCGTCGCATGCTCGCCGCTGCCGAAGGCGGTGGCGGCATCGATGACGAGGACGACCGCGCCCGCCGGCGCGGCGCCGCGATGATGCGAGCCGCGAATGAAATAGCGGCCGGCGCGCAGCGGCGGAAAGCTCGCCTGGTTCTCTGCCAGCCAGTCGCGGGGCGGCACGCGCTCGACGCCCAGCGCCGGCAGGGCATCGTCGCGGTCGACCCAGGCGAGCGCCAGCGCCGTTTCGAGCAGCGCGCGCTCCGGCGCCGCGGTGGCGAAGCCCTCCACCCGCCACGCCCCATCCGCCGCCTCGAAGGCGCTGACCGCGCCGCAGGCAGTGCCGAGCGCCGCCGCCGCGGATTCGGCAGCGGCGGCATCGGCGACGAGCGCCGTGACGCGCCAGAGGCTGGCGCCCGTGAGATGCCGACCGCCCAGGGGAGCGCTCCTCAGACCGTGCGCGCCATGTCAGGTCTTCTCGACAAAGGCGTCCATTACCATCTTGTCCCCCGCCTTGTCGAAGCGAATGGCAAGCTTGTTGTCTTCGACGGCCCGCACCGTACCGGGACCGAACTTCTGGTGGAAGACACGGTCGCCCGCGGCGAAGCCGCCGACGCGGCGCAGCTCGCGCCCGGCACGCGGCACGGCACCGCCTTCGATGAGCGGCGGGCGGCGACCGAGGGGCCCGAGCCGCGTCAGGTCGGGCCGCCCCGGAAAGGTCCCCGGCGACCAGTCATCGGCGCCCAGCGCGGCGGCGCGGGGATAGAGGCCGGGATCGGCCACCACTTCGAGATGTTCGGTCGGCAGCTCCGCGACGAAGCGCGACGGCAAGGTCGGCTGCCACTGGCCGTACATCCGGCGGTTGGCCGCATAGGAGACATAGGCGCGCCGACGCGCGCGGGTGAGGCCGACATAGGCCAGCCGCCGCTCCTCCTCGAGCCCGGCGCGGCCGGTATCGTCCATGGCGCGCTGATTGGGGAAGAGTCCTTCCTCCCAGCCGGGCAGGAAGACGCAGTCGAACTCAAGTCCCTTGGCGCTGTGGAGCGTCATGAGACTGACCATGTCGCTGCCGGCCGTGCTGGTGTTCTCCATCACCAGGCTGACATGCTCGAGGAATCCCCCGAGATTGTCGAACTCGGCCATCGCCGCAACCAGCTCCTTCAGGTTTTCGAGCCGTCCCGGCGCTTCCGGCGATTTGTCCGCCTGCCACATCGCGGTATAGCCGGATTCGTCGAGCACCACCGCGGCCAGCTCGGTATGCAGCGCGGTCTCGGCGATCCCGCGCCAGCGCGCCACGCCGGCGAGGAAGTCGCGCAGCGCCTTGCGCGCGGCGGGCTTGAGCTCGTCGGTCTCGACCAGGCGCTGGGCCGCCTCGGCGAGCGGGATCCGCTGCGCCCGCGCCAGAGCATGCAGCGCCTGCAGGCTGACGTCGCCGATGCCGCGGCGCGGCGTGTTGATGATGCGCTCGAAGGCGAGATCGTCGGCCGGCTGATGGACGAGCCGGAGATAGGCCAGCGCGTCGCGGATCTCCTGCCGTTCGTAGAAGCGCGGGCCCCCGACGACGCGGTAGGGCAGGCCCAGCGTGATGAAGCGTTCCTCGAATTCGCGCGTCTGGAAACCGGCGCGCACCAGGATCGCCATGTCGGCGAGGCGCTCGCCCTTGCGCTGACGCGCCTCGATCTCGTCGCCGACCCAGCGCGCCTCCTCCTCGCCGTCCCAGAGTCCGCGCAGCACGATGCGCTCGCCCTCGTTGAGCACCGTCCACAGGGTCTTGCCGAGGCGGCCTTCGTTGCGCGCGATGAGTGCCGAGGCGGCGGCCAGGATGTGCGGCGTCGAGCGGTAGTTCTGCTCGAGCCGGACGATCTGCGCGCCGGGGAAGTCGCGCTCGAAGCGCAGGATGTTGCCGATCTCGGCGCCGCGCCAGGAATAGATCGACTGATCGTCGTCGCCGACGCAGCAGAGGTTGCGATGCCCCTGGGCGAGCAGCCGCAGCCAGAGATACTGCGCCACGTTGGTGTCCTGGTACTCGTCGACGAGAATGTAGCGGAAGCGATGCTGATAGTCGGCGAGGATGTCGGCGCGCGTCGTGAAGATGGTGAGGTTGTGCAGCAGCAGGTCGCCGAAATCGGCGGCGTTGAGCGTCGCCAGCCGCTCCTGATAGAGCCGGAACAGCGTCGGCGCGCGGCCGTCGGCCAGTTCGGCGCGATCGCCGGCCGGCACCTTGTCCGGCGTCAGCCCGCGATCCTTCCAGCGCTCGAAGGCGGAGAGCAGCGCGCGCGGCGGCCAGCGCTTCTCGTCGAGGCCTTCGGCGGCTGCGATCTGCTTCACCAGGCGAAGCTGGTCGTCGGTGTCGAGGATGGTGAAATTGGGCTTGAGGCCGACCACCTCCGCATGCCGGCGCAGGAGCCGGGCGGCGACCGAGTGGAAAGTGCCGAGCCAGAGCCCCTCGGCGCTCTGCCCGATCATGCGCTCCAGGCGCTCGCGCATCTCCAGCGCCGCCTTGTTGGTGAAGGTCACCGCCATGATCTGGCTGGGCCAGGCGCGGCGGGTCCCGAGGATGTGCGCGAGCCGCGTCGTCAGCACCCGGGTCTTGCCGGTGCCGGCGCCGGCCAGCACCAGCACAGGGCCGTCGACCGCCTCGACCGCCCGGCGCTGCGCGTCGTTGAGGCCGGTGAGATAGGGCGGTGACGGGGCAGCGGCGGCGGGGGTGAGGGGCTCGGCCATCGCCCGGTATATAGCACGGCGGCGGCCCGGCGGGAGGGGCGTGGCACCGCGGACGCACCTGCCGGATATTGCAGCGCTTGCGGCGGAAATGGCTTGAGGCTTCCACCGGGACAGGCCTTATGATGCCCTCGCCCATGCACGCCGCGATCATCATACTGGTGTTCATCTTCACCTATATCGGCATGGCTGCCGGGCGCCTCCCCTGGCTGCAGGTGGACCGCACCGGCATCGCGCTGATGGGGGTGATCGCACTGCTCGCCACCGAGACGGTGACGCTCGACGATCTCGGCGCCACCATCGACACCTCGACGCTGGTGCTGCTCTTCGCACTGATGATCATCTCGGCGCAATTCGTCTATTCCGGCTTTTACGATCTCTGCGCCGATTGGATCACCAGTCAGGCCGGCGGCCCGGCCCGGCTGCTGGCGATCACCGTGGCGGTGTGCGGCGGCCTCGGCGCGCTGCTCGCCAACGACATCGTCGTCTTCGCCCTGGCGCCGCTGCTCATCGCCGGGGCGCGCCAGCGCGGGCTCGATCCCCGGCCCTTCCTGCTCGCGCTCGCCTGCGCCACCAATGCCGGCTCGGCGGCGACGGTGATCGGCAGCCCGCAGAACATCCTGCTCGGCCAGGTCGGCAATCTCAGCTTCCACACCTTCCTGCTCGCCTGCCTGATCCCGGCGATCGTCGGCCTCGTCTGCGTTTTCGGCGTCATCTGGCTGCTGTGGCACGACCGCATCGCCGGCACCGTGCTGGCGGTGACGCGCGAGGGGCCGGAGCTGCCGCGCCACGCCCACGACCGCTATCAGACGATCAAGGGCCTCGCCGCCATGGCGGCGCTGCTGATCCTGTTCGCCACGCCGGCGCCGCGCGACATCGTCGGGCTTGCCATCGCCGCGATGCTGCTGGCGACGCGGCGCTTCACCAGCCGCACCATGATCGCGGCGGTGGACTGGCCTCTGCTGCTGCTCTTCGTCTCGCTCTTCGCCATCACCGGCGCGCTCGCCGATACCGGCCTGCCCTGGACGGCGATCTCCTGGCTGCAGGGCATTGGGCTCCTGCCGGACAGCCTCGCCGTGCTGACGCCGCTCACGCTGTTCATGAGCAACACCATCGGCAACGTTCCCTCGGTGATCCTGCTGCTGCAGATCTGGCCCAATCCGCCACAGGGCGCGCTCTACGCACTGGCGCTGCTGTCGTCGCTGTCCGGCAACCTGCTGCTGGTGGGGTCGCTCACCAATCTGATCGTCGTCGAGCGCGGCGCCGCCTTCGGCGTGCGCATCAGCTTCGCCGAATACGCCCGCGCGGGGGTGCCGATCACGCTGCTGTCGATGGGCTTTGCGGTGTTCTGGCTCGCCTGGACGGGCTGGCTGCCGCTGTGGCCGGGCGCCGGCGGGTGAGCGGTCCGCCGAACGGCGCTACTCGCGATCGGCGGCGGCGAGTTCGTCTTCGCAGACGACGCGGTTGCGGCCGGTGCGCTTGGCCTGATAGAGCGCGTCGTCGGCGCGGCGCACGGTCTGGAGCAGCTGCTCGCCCGGGCGATAGCAGCTGACGCCGATCGACAGCGTGATGGTGCCGAACACGTCGCCGGTGTTCTTGCGCACGATGCGCCGGCGGGTGATGGTGTGGCGAATCTGGTTGGCGAGGCCGACGGCGTCGGTGAGCCGCGTCTGCGGCAGGATGATGGCGAACTCCTCGCCGCCATAGCGCGCCGGCGTGTCGCGGCCCTTGACGCTGTCGGTGAGCGTGCGCGCGACGAGGCGCAGCACCTGGTCGCCGAGCTGGTGGCCGTAGGTGTCGTTGAACTGCTTGAAATGGTCGATGTCGGCGATGAGCAGGCTGAGCGGCTCGCCGCTCTCCATGGCATCGCGTGCCGCCTCGCGCAGGCGGCTTTCGAAGAACTTGCGGTTCGGGATGCCGGTGAGCGCGTCGGTCATGGCTTCGCGCCGCACCACCTCGAGATTCTGCCTGAGCTCGGCGATCTCGCCGGACGAGGCGTTCAGCCGGTCCTCGAGGCTGCGGTTGCGCTCGGCCATGCGCTGCGTCTCGAGGATGAGGCCCGAGACCAGCGCGCGCACATCCTCGTCGCCCGGCGTGCCGCCCATTTCGCTCGAATACTGATCGAGGGTCTTGCCGAAGGCGCTGGCGTCGCCGCTCGCCGATTTGAGATAGCGCGTGATCTGGTCGACCGCATATTGCAGCCTGCCGCCGGTTTCGTTCAGCAGGTTGAAATGCCGTCCGGTGTCGCAAAATCGGCTATAAAGCTCGACATTGAGCGCCGGGGTGAATTCCTGGTCGTTCGAGATCAGGATGTCGATGGTGCGCTTCAGCTCCGGCAGCAGGCCGGTGGCATAGGCGAACCAGACGGCATAGTTCTCCGGCGTCGGCGGCACCTCGCGGGCAAGCATGCCCGCCAGCGCCGCCTCGGAAAACCCCTTTGCCTGCCTGAAATCGTCGGGCTGCGCCATCAATACTGCCATAGCCGGGGTAACGGCACCTGCCGCTCATGGCCCCCGTCGAATGGTGCCCGAGCTTTCTTGCGAAATCGTTGCCAAGGCGCCTCGGCCGACCTTTTATGATGGGCCCTGTGCCGGAGACGCCCATGCCCCCTCCCCTCAGCCCGTTCAAGACCGCCGTCCAGCCCGACTGGATCGACTACAACGGACACATGAATGTGGCATTTTATGTTCTCGCTTTCGACAAGGCGACGGACGGGCTGCTCGACCATCTCGGCCTCGGCGAAGCCTATCGCCGGGCCACCAACCGCTCGATCTACGTGCTCGAGGCGCATGTCACCTATGACCGCGAGCTGACGCTGGGCGAGCCGCTCGCCATCGACACGCAGCTTATCGACGCCGACGCCAAGCGCCTACATTTCTTCCACCGCATGACCCATGCCGAGGAGGGCTATCTCGCCGCCACCAGCGAGCTGATGGCGCTGCATGTCGATCTCGCCGGGCCCAAGGCAGCGGCGATGCCGCAGGCGGCGCTGGCGGCCCTGGAGCGCCTGCGCGCGGCGCACCGCGTGCTGCCGCCGCCGCCGCAGCTCGGCCGGCGCATCGCGCTCAAGCGCCCGGCATGATGCTGCGTCCGCTGGCCCTGCTGGGGCGCCACGGCACCTGGTTCCTGGCGATCGGATTGTTCACCGGGCTGGTGCTGCCGCCGCTCGCCACCCTGGTGCGCCCGGCGCTCAACGCGCTCATCTTCCTGCTGACCGTGGCCGCCTTTCTCGGCATCGACTGGGCTGCGCTCGCGGCGCATGCACGCCGCCCACTGGTGCTGGCGCTGGTGCTGGGCTGGACCCTGGCCGTGGCGCCGGTCGCCGCCGCGCTGGCGGCGTGGGCGCTGAGCCTGCCGCTGCCGCTCGCCCAGGGCCTGGTGCTGTGGGCGGCGTCGCCGCCGCTGATCTCGCTGCCGGCGATTGCGCTGCTGCTGGGGCTCGACGGCGCCCTGGCGCTCATCCTGATGGTGAGCGGCATCTTCCTCATGCCATTCACGCTGCCGCCGCTGGTGCTGGGGCTGATCGGCCTCAAGCTCGGCATCGGCATCCTGCCGCTGATGGAGAAGCTCGTGCTGTTCATCGGCGCCGCGGCTCTGCTGGCGGCGGCACTGCGCCGGCTCATCGGCATCGAACGGCTGCGCCGCCACGCGCTCGAGCTCAGCGGACTCAACGTGCTCATCCTGCTGCTCTTCGCCATCGGCATCATGAGCGGCGTCGGGCCGCGCCTGCTGGCGCAGCCGCGGCAGGTGCTGCTTTACGCCGCCACGGCGCTGGGCGCGAACCTCGCGCTGCAGGCGCTGAGCTTTCTCGCCTTCGCCTTCCTGCCGCGGCTCTCCGCGCTGACCGTCGGGCTGGTCGGCGGCAACAACAACATGGCGGTGGTCTGGGCGACGCTGGGAGCCGCGGCGAGCCCGGAACTCACGCTGTTCTTCGCCATGGTGCAGCTCCCGGTCTACGTCCTGCCGGCAGCGCTGAAGCCGGTCTATCGCCGCCTCGGCGCCGGCCGGCCGCATGGCCTGGCGTGACGCACGGCGCTCAGCGCGCGATCGCCTCCAACCGCAGCCGCGTCACGCGCGGCCCAAAGAAGCCGATGACGACGAACACCACCGCCATCGCCGCGGCGATGAGGCCGAAGACGCCGGTAGGGCCATAGCGCCCGAGGAAGAACTGGATGAGGAAGGGCGAAAAGATGGTGCTGAACCGACTCCAGGAATAGACGAAGCCCACCGCCTGGGCGCGGATGCGGGTGGGATAGAGCTCCGCCTGGTAGGCGTGGAACGAGAAGGAGAGCCAGTTCGCCGACAGCGTGATGAGGATGCCGAAGACGATCAGCAGCACCATGCCGTGCTGCGCCGCGAAGAGCAGGCCGAAGACGGCGATGCCGACCGCCGCCCAGGCGATCTGCCATTTGCGCTCGAAACCGTCGGCGATCCAGACGCCGAGGAGCGGCCCCAGCGGGTTGGCGACGGCGATGATGAAGGTGTATTCGAGCGAGGTGGTAACGCTGATCCCCTTCGAGATCAGGAATTGCGGGACCCAGGCCTGGAAGCCGTAATAGCCCACGGTCTGGAACAGGTTGTAGACGACCAGCATGATCGTGCGGCCGCGAAACTGATCGCTCCACATCTCGCTCCAGCGGCCGCGCCGGGCCTCGCTCTCGCCGGCGACGAGCTGCGGCGGCGGCAGCGGACGGCCGCTCTCAGCCTCGGCGATGCGCTCCATCTTGGCGACGATGCGGTCGGCCTCCTCGAGCCGGCCGTGCTGCGCCAGCCAGCGCGGCGATTCCGGCAGACCCAGCCGGATCCACCAGATGACCGCCGCGCCCACCGAGCCGATGATCACCACCCAGCGCCAGCCCTCGAGGCCGAGGAAGGTGAAGGGCGGCGCCATGAGATAGGCGAGCAGCGCGATGGTGGGCACCGCGGTGTACATCACCGCCTGGTTGAAGGCGAAGGCCGGGCCGCGCTGCTCCTTGGGCACGATCTCGGAGACGTAGGTGTCGACATTGACCAGCTCGACCCCGAGGCCGATGCAGGCGATCATCCGCCAGAGATCGACACCGAAGGCCGTGTGCTGGAACGCCAGAACGAGGGATCCCGCTGAATACCACAGCAGGGCGAAGGTGAAGATCGAGCGCCGCCCGAAACGGTCGGAGAGCCAGGAGAAGGCGATGGTGCCGATGAAGAGGCCGAGGAACAGCGCCGCGACGAAGCTGGCGAGGCTGCCGAAATCGAACGGATTGGGCCCGAGCTTGAACAAGCCCGCCTTGACCAGGCCGGCGCCGACCGCGGCGGTGAAGAAGAGGTCGTAGAACTCGAACCAGCCGCCGAGCGAGATCAGCACGAGGAGCTTGCGCACGAAGCTCGATGACGGCAGACGATCGATGCGCGCCGCGATGGTGACCGCGGATGATTGAGCCATTTTTCCCCCCAGGCTTTGACACTGCGGTCAATTTCGGGCGGCGCATGCTCCCACAGCGAAACGAAGAGGTAAAGCGCCGGAACAGCCTGGAGGGGCGGCCGCCGGCGGCGTATATCAGGGGTGACGAAGAGCAGGGGACAGCACGATGAGTGATTTGCCGCGCCGCGTCGACATCCACGAGGAAGGCCCGCGCGAGGGCTTCCAGATCGAGCCCGGCCCGATCGCCACCGAGCGCAAGGTGGCGCTGATCGACGCGCTGTCCCTGACCGGGCTGAAGCGCATCCAGATCGCCTCTTTCGTCAACCCCAAGCGGGTACCGGGCTGGGCCGATGCCGAGGCGGTGGTCGAAGGATTCAACCGGCGGGATGGCGTGCGCTACACCGCGCTCTGGCTCAACGAGAAGGGGCTGGAGCGGGCGATCGCGCTCAAGGAGCGGCTGTCGCTGCGCGGCACCATCTCGCTCTGCGCCTCGGAACCCTTCCTGCAGCGCAACCAGAATCGCGGCTTCGCCGAGAACGCGCGCGTGCAGCACGCGCAGATCGCGATGTTCAAGGCCCATGGCGTGCCGGTCGGGGGCATCTCGGTTATGGCGGCCTTCGGCTGCAATTTCGCCGGCGACGTCCCGGTCGCGACCGTCATCGACCGGGTGGCGGAGGGGCACGAGATCGCCGCCGCGCACGCGCTTCAGGTGACGACGCTGTCGCTTGCCGACACCATGGCCTGGGCGACTCCGTCCAGCATCAAGCGGGTGCTCGGCGCGGTGCGTGGGCGCTGGCCCGAGCTCAGGATCAACCTCCATCTCCATGACACCCGCGGCCTGGGCCTCGCCAACGCCTATGCCGGGCTGGAGATGGGGGTGGCGAGCTTCGATGCCTCGGTCGCCGGCCTCGGCGGCTGTCCCTTCGCCGGGCACAAGGGCGCGGCAGGGAATGTCTGCACCGAGGATCTCGTCTTCATGTGCGAGGAGATGGGGGTCGAGACCGGCGTCGATGTCGAGCGCCTCATCGCCGCGGCGCGGCTCGCGGAGGAGATCGTCGGCCATCCGCTACCGGGCTCGGTGATGCGCGGCGGCACGCTGGCCAAATATCGCGGGCACTGAGTGCCGCGCCGCCTCATTCCACGGCGATGACCCCGTCGCGCGCGAGCGCGGCGATCTCGGCCTCGCTCCAGCCGGCGTCCGCCAGCACCTCGCGCGTGTGCTCGCCGCGGGCCGGCGCCTCGCGATAGAGGCCCGGCCGCTCACCCGCGATCTCGATCGGCAGGCGCGGCAACGTGGTGCGAATGCCGCCGGGCAGCACGGCGTCGACCAGCCCCGCCCCGGCAGTGAGGTGCGGATCGCGGAAGAGGTCGGATGTCCGCGCCACCGGCGCGTAGGGGATGTTCGCGCGCTCGCAGCGCGCCGCGATCTCGGCCTTGGTGAAGCGGCCGAGCAGTTCGCTCACGATCGGCAGCAGCCTGGGCCGCGCCGCCACCCGCGCCTCGTTGGTCGATAGCCGGGCATCGGCGAACAGGTCGGGCCGGTCGAACGCCTCGCAGAAGCGCGCCCAGTGATTGTCGCTGGTGACGCCGACGAAAATCTGATCGCCGTCGGACGTCGCAAAGGTCTGGTAGATGCCCCAGCCGCCGCGGCGCACCGGCATGGGCGGCACCTCCTCGCCCGTGATCGCCTCGCCGGCCATGTGCTGGCCCATCATGAAGACGGTCGATTCGAAGAGCGCGCTCTTGACCAGCTCGCCCTTGCCGGTGGCGTCGCGCCGGCGCAGCGCGGCGAGGATGGCGATGACCGCGAAGGCGCCGCCCATGAGGTCGACCACCGAGGTGCCGGCGCGCAGCGGCTGGCCGGCGGGACCGGTCATGTAGGCGAGCCCGCCCATGAACTGCACCACCTCGTCCAGCGCCGGGCGGTGCTCGTAGGGGCCGGAGAGAAAGCCCTTGAGGGCGCAGTAGACGAGGCGCGGATTGAGTGCCGCGAGATCGGCATGGCCGCAGCCGAGCCGATCCATGGTGCCGGGCGCATAGTTCTCGATCACCACATCGGCGCCGGAAGCGAGCCGGCGCACGATGTCGAGCCCGGCCGGCTGCTTGAGATCGACGGCGAGGCTGCGCTTGTTGCGGTTGAAATAGCCGAAGAAGCCCGCGGCGAAGCCGCTGAGGCGCCGCGTCGCATCGCCGGCAGGCGCCGGCTCGATCTTGACCACGTCGCCGCCGAGATCGGCGAGCACCAGGCCGGCGCTCGGCCCCATGATGTTCTGGGTGAATTCGAGCACGCGCAGGCCGGCGAGCGGGAGGGCGGAGGCATCGGGCATGGCGCCCATGTTAGCCGCGCCGTCCGGGGTTTCCACCCCAGGGAGCCGACTCTCGCCGGTGTACTCCCCCCGACATGAAATTCGCTCTGCGCCGACGACGCAGGGCGGGCCGGAGATCGGCAGCGGACGCGAGAGGCGACTCCGGCTGCCGTTAACCCTGCGTCAGGGGATTTGCGGCGAGAATGCGCCGCCGACCAAGGAGACAATCCCCGTGCCCACCGGATCGACCGCCCGCCGCAACCCGGCCGCCCCCCACCAGCCTACGGGATCGACGGCGCGACTGCGCCAGCTCGACCGCGAAGTCGACCAGGAGCAGGCGCTGCAGATGGGCGCCGCCGGCCTGGGCTTCGTCGGCGCCATCCTGAGCTTCACCGTCAACCCGGCCTTCGCGCTGCTGCCGGCGATGGCGTTCGCCACGCTCGGCCAATACGCGCTGCAGGGCTGGTGCCCGCCGGTGGCGCTGCTCGCCCGGCTCGGCCTCAGGAGCAGCAAGGAGATCGACGGCGAGCGCTACGCGCTGGCCGCCACCGTCGAGGAGCCGGCGCTGCCGGACGCGCGGCGCGCCGGCGCCGACTGAGGGGCGGCGCCGACGCCGCGAATTAAACCTCTGTAATCTCGCGGTGAAAGCCGCTTCTTAAACTTGCACGCTCCGGCCGCGGTGCTTAGGCTTTTCGTTGGGGCGCGTGTCCCCGTCTCCTCGTCCAGACTCCCGCGATCGATGGGGATTTTTTGATGGCCTCGTCATGATGAGGGTTGGCCGTTCGGCGGCTTCGGCGCCGTCTGCGGCATCGATCTCTGCGAGTCCGCACATCCTGGTCGTCGACGACGACCCCGGGATCTGCACGCTGCTGGCGAAGGTCCTCGCCAAGCACGGCTATCGGGTCACGACGGCACGCAATGCCGGCGAGATGCGCGCGACGCTTCGGGTCGGGGTCATCGATCTCGTGGTGCTCGACGTCATGCTGCCGGGCGAGAATGGCTACGAGCTCTGCCGCTGGCTCAGCGAACGATCGCCGGTTCCGATCATCATGCTGACGGCGATGCGCGAGGAGCCCGACCGCATCGTCGGCCTCGAGCTCGGCGCCGACGACTTCATCGGCAAGCCGTTCAGCGCGCGCGAACTGGTCGCGCGCATCAAGGCCGTCCTGCGTCGCGCCGGCACGCAGCTGCGGACCGTGCACGCCCCGCCGCGGGGAACCTTGCTCTTCGCCGGCTGGACGCTCGACATCGTGCGCCGCGAGCTCAAGAGCCCGGCGGGAGCGCTGGTGCATTTGACCAGCGGCGAGTTCGATCTCCTGGTCGCGTTCGCCGATCATCCCGGCCGGCTGCTGACGCGCGAGCAGCTGCTCGACATCGCACGCGGCCGCACCGCCGAGATCTTCGACCGGAGCATCGACATCCAAGTGAGCCGGCTGCGACGAAAGATCGAGGACGACCCGAAGGAGCCCGCCTTCATCAAGACGATCCGCGGCGCGGGCTACATGTTCACCCCCGAGGTCGTGGCAGGCTGATGCTCGGCCGGGTGCTGCGGTCGCATGACACGATCGGCCTGCGCCTGATCCTGGCGATGATCGCGACCGCGCTTCTGGCGGTCGGGCTCTATGCCGCGATTTCGGTGCTGGACGGCGATCTCGGCCGTCCGCCGCTGCTGCAATCCGGCTTCGTCGACGAGTTGACGCTCGCGCTCCGGCTTTTCGACCGCCTGACGCCGGACGAACGTCTGCGGCTTGCCGAGACCGCCAGCAACGCCACCTACGAATTCCACTGGTATCGCGAGCTGCCGGTGCCGCTGCGCGACACCAAGCGCCCGCGCACGCAGGGCAAGGGGGTTCGCTGGCTTCGCCGGAGAGTATGGCCCACCTTGCCGATCCTGCTCATCGACGCACGCGAGATTCCGGCCGATTCGCCGATCCTGCCGGACGATCCGGATGCGCGCACCGCGCTGGTCATGGCCGCCTTCGGCCTGTCCGACGGCTCGTGGGTGGTGCTCGCCATCGACCGGCCGATCTGGGGCCTCTCGTCGGGAATGCGCATTCTGATCGGCACGCTGCTCGGCGTGTTCTCGGTCGGCATCATCACCCTTTTCTGCGTGCGCCTGCTGAGCCGGCCGATCAACCGCTTCATCGCCGCCGCCGAGCGCTTCGGGGTTGATCCCGGCGCCGCTCCGATCGCCGAGAGCGGACCAGCCCAGATCAAGAAAGCCGCCCATGCCTTCAACGCAATGCAGGCGCGGATCCAGCGCTTCGTCGAGGACCGGACGCAGATGATCGCGGCGATCTCGCATGACCTGCGGACCTATCTGACGCGCCTGCAACTCTCCGCCGAACTGCTCGCGGGCGAGGAGTCCGGCCTGCGCATGCTGGAGGATTTGCGCCAGATGGAAAGCATCATGGAGGCCACCCTGGCCTTCGCGCGCGACGACGCGGCGCGCGAGAAGCGGGTCCCCATCGACCTGCCGAGCCTGTTGCACAGCCTCGTCGACGGCGCCACCGACGCCGGCGCCGAAGCCGCCTACGACGGCCCCGCCCACTGCATCCTGCCATGCGCTCCGGTCGCATTGCGCCGCGCTCTCGGAAACCTGATCGACAATGCGGTGAAGTACGGCGGATGCGCCATGGTGACGCTCGCCGAGCACGGCTCGGCGCTGGTTGTCCGCATCAGCGACCGCGGGCCGGGCATCCCGGAATCCGAAGCCGAGCGCGTCTTCGCTCCCTTCACCAGGATGGAGGCCGCAGAACGCTCGCATGCCGGCTCCGGGCTGGGACTTACCATCGCGCGCGGCATCGTGCGGGCGCATGGCGGGGATATCACCCTGCTGAACCTCGCCTCGGGGGGGCTGCAGGTCGTGGTGAGCCTGCCTCTCGGCGGGTCGCTTGCGACCGAGCCCCGTCACTCCCTCGGAGACCGGCCGGCCCGCGCCGCCGTCGGTTGAGCGGCGGGATGCGAGCCCGAGCCGCGGGAACGAGCCGGCGAGCATCATCCTGCGCGAAGAATTCCGACGTCATTCCCGACAAGATTTGTAACCGGACATGTCGGCCGTTCGTCCGGAAACAAACAGATACAATGTTCGCGACGCGCCGCCATGGAGAAGCCGCCAGGATGGCGACATTATCGCTCGCCGAAGCGGCACCGCTCGACACGCGCTTGCCCGTCATACCAGGCGCCAGGAAGCACGAGACGGATCGCAGGCCACCGCTGTGGATCGTGCAATTGCAAAACCCTGGCCCCCCTGACAATCCCGTCTTCGTCCTGTTCAAGATCGGCGGCTTGGGCAGCCTGATAACGAGCTTTCCTCTGGCCAACGCGCTGATGACCGAGTTCCCGCGCTCGAAAGTCGTGTTCGTCACGAGCCGCGAGAACGAGGTTCTCCTGAGCAAGACCAAGCTTTCCGGGAGCGCCATCTACCTCGATGTCTCCGACGGATTGATGCCGCCGCTGCGGATGCTGGATGCGATCCGCAGGCTGCGAAAGCTCCGTCCAACGCATTTCTTCGATTTACAGATTCATACCCGCAGGACCTTGTCCTGCCTGTGCGCGCTGCTGTCCGGCGCCGAGACCCGGATCGGCTTCTACCGTCCCGGCGACACGATCAGGCGACGCGCCTTCGATCACCTGGCCTATGCGAACATGTTTTCCCCGGTCCATGAGCTTTACCTGCAAATGGCGCGGTCCGTCGGCTGCACGTCGGAGGCCGGCGGATACGGCGATCTCCTGACCGTCGATCGCGACGACAGGGACGAGGCGGCCGCGCTGTCGAACGGCTGGTGTTCGAGCACCGACCGGCTGCTGATCGTCAATCCCAACACCTCCGACAAGGCGGTCGAGCGCCGCTGGCCCATCGAGCGCTTCGCCGCCGCAGTCACGGGGATCATGGAACGGCGCGCCGACGTCCGCGTGGCGCTGATCGGCGCCGCCGCCGAGCGCCCCTACGTCGAGCGGCTGCGGCGTGACCTGCGCAGCCACGGCGATCGCGTGCGGAGCTTCGCCGGGCGCACCTCTCTCGGCGGGCTCCTCGCCCTGCTGCAGCGCGCCGATTGCCTGCTGACCAATGACAGCGGGCCCTTCCATTTCGGCACGGCGCTGGGCACGCCGACGGTGGGGCTGTTCGGTCCGGTGCATCCCGACCATTACGGCCGCATGGGCGACCCGGCGAGAACGGTGATCTTCTATCGCCCGACAGTGTGCAGCCCGTGCGTGCATCTGACGCATGCGCCGCCCTGCGGCGGCAAGAACCACTGCATGCAGCTGATCCAGCCGGACGAGGTCGGCGACGCCTGCCTGTTCCTGCTGGAGGAGGCTGCCAGCGCGGCGCAACGTCCGCGGGGCGCCTGGCAATCTCCCGGGGCGCCGCGGATGGTCAGCCGCGAGGGAGCGCTGCTCGGCCTCTGGGGCCGCCATCCCGAGCGGGCGGCGAGCCGCGCGTCGCGCGACGGCGCCGGACCGGCCCATGCGACCCGTCTCGAAGGAGCCAAGGGCCGGCCGTGAGCACGATGGTGCAGCCGGTCGCCTCGCTGCGCGCCGAGTTCGCAGAGCTTGCGATACCGGCACGCCGGCTGCTGCTCTCGCGGCTGCTGCGCAGCATCTGCCAAGGCGCACTGGTGGTCGATTTCGTGCTCTACCTAAGCCTGCTGCATTGGAATGGCGGGAGCATCGGCGCTCTGGTGGCCGCCAGCTTCGTCGTCGGCGCCATCCTCAGCATGATCGTCGGCCCCGTGAGCGACCGGTTCGGTTACCGGCGGGTGCTGGTCGCCTATGAGGCGGCGATGGCCTGCGCCTTCGCAGCCGCGGCGCTCGGCGCCAATCCCTGGGTGCTGTCGGCGGCCGCCATCTTCGGCGGCTTCGGCCGCGGTGCGAATGGCGCGCCCGGCTGCTTCGTGCCGGTGGAACTGGCGTGGCTTGCCGAGGTGGTCCCGCCGTCGCGCCGGGCGGGCGTCTACAATCTCAATACCGCACTCGGCTTTGCCGGCATGGCCGCCGGCGCGCTCCTTGCCGCCGGACCCCATCTCTGGGCGAGATGGCTGCCCGGAGACGCGGCCTATCACCCGCTCTTCTGGCTCGGCGGGCTGATTGCCTTCGGCAACACCTTCCTGCTTGCAGGCACCGGTGAGAGCACAACGCCGCACCGCGCCCGGTCCGCCGCTGCCCCGCCCCTTGCGAGGCTCTCCGCCGGCGAGCGACAGGCCCTGCTCAAGCTCGGGGTCATCAATCTCTTTAACGGCCTGTCCGTCGGGCTGTCCGGGCCGCTCATCGCCTACTGGTTCGCCGCGAAATTCCGCGTTGGTCCGCAGCAGATCGGGCCGGTCGCCGCCATCGCCTTCCTGTCGACCGCGCTCTGCGCCGCGGCGGTAGCGCGCTTCGCCGCGAGATCGGGCGCGGTGCGATCCTATGTGCGGCTGCAATGGGCCGCCTTGATCCTGCTGCTGGTCCTACCTATCGCCGGCGATTTCCGCAGCGCCGCGGTGGTCTGGATCTTCAAATTCACTCTCGAGCGCAGCGGCGCCGGCACGATGGAGGCGGTCAGCGTCGGTCTCGTCAATTCACGGCGATGGGGCCTCGCGAGCGGTCTCGGGGTCGCGACCTTGGCGCTGCCGCGCGCGCTCGGTCCGATGCTGGCGGGGCACTGGATCGCGGTCGGAACCTTCGCCACGCCGCTGGTGCTCGCCGCCTGCCTCCAGGCCGTCTATATCGTCTGCTACCGCCGCGCCTATTCTTGACCGTCCGGGCGCGGCCGGGCCGCTTCGCGCAGCGGCGGACGTCGACTACACCGAGAAATACTTCGCCTGCGGGTGGGTGACGACGATCGCCGAGGTCGACTGCTCGGGATCGAGCTGGTCCTCGTCGGTCAGCGACAGGCCGCGAGGCCCGATCGCTACTGGAAGACCGGCATATCGGCTGCGGCATAGCCACAGCCCGACAGCATGTCTTTGTCATGCGTCAGGAAGTCGCGCAGCTGGTCGTCGGCCGTGGTGGCGGCGATGCGACGGAGCGCAGGCATGCCGTCCCGCATCTCCCGCTCGATCAACTGATCGACGTGCTCTTCGCTCAGATCGGGCGCCATCTGCTCGATGGCCGCACGCTTGCTCTCCAACTGGGCACGGCGCTCGATCACCATCTGCCGGACTAGCCCGTCGGTCATGAAGCGCAATGCCTCGGCGCGGGGCTTGTGCAACATGTCCCCGGCCACCGCCCAGATCGCGAGCTGCTTGTCGCCGTCCGATTGCGGCCAGCCGGACATGCAGTCGGCGAGCTTGTGAAGCGGCTCCGTCTCTTCCGTCGTAGCGCCGCCGGTGCCCGCGGACGGGACGAAGGTCAAGGCCGCCTGGCTCGTCGGCGGCGGCGCAAATTCATCGATGCAGAACGTCGAGACCCGCGCGCTGGCCGAGGGCGAGGCCGACGACAAGACGATCGTCACTGGCACCGCCGTGATCAACCGCTGGGAGCCCGCCTCGCCGCCATAAATCACGGTGCCCGATGGGATATCGACCGCGACCGGGGCCGCAGCTTCGCTCGGCAGTGTCAAGGTAATCGTGACCGAGGTACCGTCCGCACCATCCGCGACGATCCGTGCGTTCACCGCGCCGTCACGGAGAGCGGCGGCCACGGTGAGCGGCCCGCTGTCATGCTGATAAAGATAATATCCGCCCAGCAGGATCGCGGCGCCGATCAGCCATCGCGGAAACCGGCGTCGCCGAGTCATCGGAAGGTCTTTGCGAAAAGCTCGAACGACGCCGGCCTGAGACTGAACAGAAGCCGGCGCCGAGGATCCAGGACATAGAGCGCACCGTCACGCAGGCGCAGCGTCCCGCCCGCGTCATTGACGATCGAGAGCGCGTTCGGCCCGAGCAATATGTAGACCATGGTATCGGTGGAAAAGATCACCAGATCGTCCTCGGTGACCGCGAGCGACCGGATCGGGCCGCCGAAATCGCCGTCCGGCACACGGAACAATATCTCGGGCCGGACCGCCTCGATGCGCACGATCGTCGACGCCGTCGCCGCATAGACGGAGCGTTGGTTGTCGGCGGCGGCGACGATCGGCTGCTGCGAGTCGAGCAGGACCTGCAAGGTCCCGTCAGTGATGAAGCGATAGAGCCGAAAGTCCTTCTGCGCCCCGCCGAACATGTAGACGGCACCCTTGTGGACGGACGGGGCGAGGCGCATGCCCAAGTCGGGCAGCGGCACCGCCGGCACCACATGCGCGTCTTCGTCCAGCGCGCCGAAATAGCCGCCAGCGACCGCAAGCAGCGTGCCGTCGGGATCGAGCGCGAAGCTTTCCGGCCGGCTTCCCGCCAGAGCGATGGCGCGGATTCTCGGCGGCGAGGAGTCGATGTCGTCGACCACGCGCAACGCGTCGTCGACCGAGAAGACGATGGCCGCCTTTCCGGTCACCCCGAAATCGGACCCGATCGCCGTGCCGGCCGACTCGAAGTCGCGCGGCCCGAGAATATGGGTCACCCGGGCCGCGCCGACCACCGCGACCGCCGACACGGCGCGGTCGGCTTCCGCCGCGCGATAGGCATGGAACAGCGCCACGCCCGCGAGTCCCGCGGCAACCGTGCCCAGGGTGACAATCCAGCGCCGCGGCCCGCGAGCTGCCATCAATCGCCTATCTGCCGTAGAGGCCCTGATGGCGCCCGCCATCCCAGGAGGACTGGGCGGTCACGGGGCAGCCGTTAGAACACATGGTGAAAGTCCTGCCGTCGCCGACACGCATGTACTCCTGATTGAGCTGCGCCCATCTCGCCACGTCGGAGGCGCTTGGCGGTGCGGGCGCTGGGGGCGGGGCGACGGCGCCGCGCGGCGGCCGCGCGAACCCTCCATAGTGCTGCCGTACCACCCAGTCATCCGCCTGGATGGTGCCGACGACGGGATCGGCGGGAACCGCCGGAACAATAGCGGCGACCGGCACCGCGGCTGCCGGCAGCATCACGGCGGCGCGGGCGGCTGCCAGCCGGAAGCTCGCCGCGACGACCGAGCGCGGTTGGGACGGATGCTCGGACATGGTCTTCTGATAGATCTCGACGAGCGCATCGGCGGCGGCGGCCTTGAGACGGTCGATACGGTCGTTCTTGAGATAGCCCGCGACGATCGCCGCCTCCTGGTCGCGCATCTCTTCCTCGGCCGCCTTTGCTGCGGCGCGCGCCCGCTTGCCCAGCGCGGTCCAACCCGCTGCCCGCTCGGCATCCTCGAGCGGGCCGCCGTAATTCAGCGCCCAATTGACCTGCTCCGGCAGCGGCAGCCGCCGCTCGACCAGCTTGAAGATGCCGGCCTTGTCCAGCACGTGCCCGACCACCGCCTCGACCGCCTTCTCGATACCCACCTGCGCCACCGCATAGGGCAGGTTCCGCACGATCACCGAGGTCGTATAGCCGATAGGCGATTCTTGCGGCCCGTTGATCTCGACAACCTGCGCCGCCAGCCGCGCCTTGATGGCTTGGGCCTCCGGCCCATCGAGGTTTCCGCCCTCTGCCTTGATCTGCTTGAGACGAGACGCGTCCTGACCGGCCACGACCATCTTGGCGCCGAGCCATTGGTCCCGGCGATCGAGGGCGGCGGTGCCGAGGTCACTCGCCAGGTTGAGGGCGAAATCGGCGACCTTGAAGGTGGCGCCGGTAGCGAAGACCCACGGGTTGGGCGAATGCACCGCGACCTCGGCGGCGGTATTGCCGGCAACCTCCAGCCCCAGGTAGCAGTAGGGCATGACGACGGCGCGGACATCGGCTGCGCGCGCTCGCGCCGGTCCGAGCGCCGCGGCCGCGCACAAAACCGCAGCCGCAAGGAGCCGGCCGGCTAGGCCGCGGGAGATCAAGGCGATGTCACCCGCCGCACCTTCTCCACCATGGGTAGGGTGCGAAGCTCGTCCACCCGCGCTGCCCGCAGCTTGGCGAGGAGGTCATTGTCGGTGGCCTGCGACGCCGAGGTACTCGGCCGCGAGGACGGATCGAGGGGCTCGGCATGCGTATTCGGAAAGGGATCGAGCGAGTGGACCTGCCAGTCGAACGGCAACAGAGTCGACCCAAGATCGGTCGAGAGATCTCCCCCGCCAAGCGGCGGCCAGACATCGACGCGGGGCACCTCTACCGGGCGGTACTGTGCGCGGACATCGGCGGCAGAAAGGAGACACCCCGCCGCGGCGACGGCCCAAGCGACTCTCAATCCCGTCGCAAGCTCCGAGCGCCGAGACATGAACCGGCATCCCCCAAATCAATGACGGTCGATGCAAATTATAGCATTCGGCGGATACGTCCGGAAGTTGAAAGCTGCGGACGAGATTTTGATCTCGCGAGGTGTAAACAGCCGGTGCTCCTATCAGGGGACGCCGAGCGCGGCTCAGGCCAATAAGCCCGGGCACATGGTTTTCCCGCGCGTCCCCAAGCCCGAAGACCTACACCGAGAAATACTTCGCCTGCGGGTGGGTGACGACGATCGCCGAGGTCGACTGCTCGGGATCGAGCTGGTCCTCGTCGGTCAGCGACAACCCGATCTCCTCGGCATTGAGCAGCGCCAGCAATTGGCGCTGGTCCGCCAGGTTGGGACAGGCGGGATATCCAAAGGAATAGCGGCTGCCGCGATAGCCCTGCTGCAGCAGCGCCTCGATGTCGCGCGCCTCCTCGCCGGCGAATCCCAGCTCGGCGCGGATGCGCTTGTGGGTGTACTCGGCCATCGCCTCGGCCATCTCGACCGAGAGGCCGTGCAGATAGAGATAATCCTGATAGCGGTTCTCGCCGAACCATTCGCGCGCCACTTCCGAGGCGCGCGGCCCGACGGTGACCGCCTGCAACCCGATCACGTCGCGCTCGTTGTCGCTGACGTCGCGGAAGAAATCGGCGATGCAGAGGCCGCCCTCCTTGGCCTGGCGCGGGAAGGTGAAGCGTGCCACCTCGCGCGATCCCTCCTCGTCGAACAGGATGACGTCGTTGCCCTCGGCGGCGCATTTCCAAAAACCGTAGGCGGCCTGCGGCACCAAGATGTCCTGCCCGATGGCGACCTCGAGCAGGCGCTGCAGGATCGGACGCAGCTCCTTGTGCGCCCAGAGCTTGAACTCGTCGAGCGTGCGCCCGTCCTTGCGGAAGCCCCAATGGAATTGATAGAGCATGCGCTCGTTGAGATAGGGCACCAGCGCCTTCGCCGGCACGCGCGCCACGATGCGCGGCCCCCAGAAGGGCGGCACCGGCACCGGGATGCGGCGCGTCAGCTCCTGGCGGCGCAGCCGGATTTCCTCGACATCGATCGGCCTTAGGGGCCGCGCGTCGGCGGCGCGGCCGAGCTTGCGCTTTTCGTTGACGACACGGCCGCGGTTCTTCGCCTGCATCTCGGCAAGATGCGCGTCGAACCGGCCGGTCATCACCTTGTCCATGAGGTCGAGGCCGTCGAAGGCGTCGCGCGCATAGGCGACGCGGCCCGAGGCGTAGGCCTTGGCGCAATCCTCCTCGACATAGCGCCGGGTCAGCGCCGCCCCGCCCAGCATCACCGGCATGGAAAAGCCCTGGCGCGTCATCTCCTCGAGATTCTCGCGCATCACCACGGTCGACTTGACCAGCAGGCCGGAGAGGCCGACGGCGTCCGCCTTGTACTGCGCCGCGGCATCGATGATGGCGTTGATCGGCTGCTTGATGCCGAGATTGACCACGCGGTAGCCGTTGTTGGTGAGGATGATGTCGACCAGGTTCTTGCCGATGTCGTGCACGTCGCCCTTGACGGTGGCGAGCACGATCGTGCCCTTCTGCTGGCCGTCGATGCGCTCCATATGCGGCTCGAGCCAGCCCACCGCCGCCTTCATCGTCTCGGCCGATTGCAGCACGAAGGGAAGCTGCATCTTGCCGGCGCCGAACAGCTCGCCCACCACCTTCATGCCGTCGAGCAGGAAGGTGTTGATGATGTCGAGCGGCGGATGCGTCTTGAGCGCGAGCTCCAGATCCTCCTCGAGCCCCAGGCGGTCGCCGTCGACGATGCGCTGCTTCAGGCGCTCCTCGACCGCTTCGGGCCGCGCCTTCTTCGCCGTCTTCGCCGCGACGCGGTTCTCGAACAGCGCGATGAAGGACTGCAGCGGGTCGTAGCCCTCCCGCCGGCGGTCGAAGATCAGATCCTCGGCGACCCTCGCCTCCTCCTCGGGGATGCGGTGGAGCGGCATGATCTTCGAGACATGGACGATGGCGCCGGTGAGGCCGCGCTTCAGCGCGTGGTCGAGGAACACCGAGTTCAACACATGGCGCGCCGCCGGGTTGAGGCCGAAGGAGATGTTCGAGAGGCCGAGGATGATCTGGCAGTCCGGCAGTTCGCGCGACAGCCGCTCGATCGCTTCCAGCGTCCACAATCCCAGCTTGCGGTCGTCCGCGTTGCCGGTGCAGATGGTGAAGGTGAGCGGGTCGAACATCAGATCCGCCGCCGGCAGGCCATGGCGGTTGCAGGCGAAATCGTGGAGCCGGCGCGCGATCTCGAGCTTGCGCTCGACCTCCTTGGCCATCCCCTGCTCGTCGATGGTGAGCGCGATGACCGCGGTGCCGAAGCGGCGGGCGAGATCGAGGCGCTTGGCGGCCGGCGCCTCGCCGTCCTCGAAATTGATCGAGTTGAGGATCGGCTTGCCGCCATAGAGCTTCAGCGCCGCCTCGAGCACCGGCAGCTCGGTCGAATCGATCACCAGCGGCGCGTTCACCGACCCTCGCATGCGGGTCACCGCCTCGCTCATATCGGCGACCTCGTTGCGGCCGACAAAGGCGGTGCAGAGGTCGAGCGCGTGCGAGCCCTCCTTGACCTGGTCGCGCGCCATCTCGACGCAGCCGTCCCAGTCGCCCTTTTCCTGGAGCTGGCGGAACTGCTTGGAGCCGTTGGCATTGCAGCGTTCGCCGATCGAGAGATAGGCGTTCTCCTGGCGCAGCGCCGTCTGGGCGTAGAGCGAGGCGATCGACGGCACCCACACGCTGCGGCGCCCCTTCGGCCGCGGGCGGAAGCCGTCGGCAGCGAGCCGCCGCAGCATGGCGTCGAGCGCGGCGATGTGCGGCACGTCGGTGCCGCAGCAGCCGCCGATCAGATTGACGCCGTCCTCGGCGACGAAGCGCTCCTGCCATTGCGCCAGCTCGGCCGGGCTCAGCGGGTAATGCGTGTGGCCGTTGACCAGCTCCGGCAGGCCGGCATTGGGCTGCACCGAGACCAGGCCCGGCCAGTTCTCGCCCAGCCATTTGACGTGCTCGGCCATCTCCAGCGGACCGGTGGCGCAGTTGACGCCGATCAACGGGACGTCGAGCGCGCGGATCACCGTGGCGGCGGCGGCAATGTCGGCGCCGACCAGCAGCGTGCCGGTGGTCTCGACCGTCACCTGCACGAAGATCGGCGTGTCCCTGGCGGCGTCGGCGCGGGCGCGCTTGGCGGCGTTTACCGCCGCCTTGATCTGCAGCGTGTCCTGACAGGTCTCGACCAGGATGGCATCGACGACGCCGGCGACGAGGCCGCGGCACTGCACGAGAAGCGCGTCCTCGAGCGTCTGGTAGTCGATATGGCCGAGCGAGGGCAGCCGCGTGCCGGGACCGACCGAGCCGATGACGAAGCGCGAGCGGCCGTCGCCGGCGAACGCCTCGACCGCCTCGCGCGCGAGTTCCGCCGCGCGGCGGTTGACGTCATAGGCCTTCTCCGCGATGCCGAACTCGCCCAGCGTCACCGGCGAGCCGCCGAAGCTGTTGGTCTGCACCGCATCGGCGCCGGCGCGCAGATAGCCCATATGGATGTCGCGCACGAGATCGGGCCGGCTCTCGCACAGGATGTCGGTGCAGTTCTCGTGGCCATGATAGTCGCGCTCGACGTCGAGCTGGCGCGCCTGCATCTGCGTGCCCATCGCGCCGTCGCACAGCAGCACCCGGTCGGCGAGATAATCGAGAATGTGGGGCATGACCTCAGCCTCTCGCGGTCGACGCGGCGGCAGCGGAACCGCGCACGCCGATCATGTGGCAGATGGCGACGATGAGATCGGCGCGGTTCAGGGTGTAGAAATGGAACTCGTTGATCCCCGCCGCCTGCAGCAGACGGCATTGCTCGGCGGCGATCGAGGCGGCGACCAGACGCCTGGTGTCGGGGTCGCCGTCGAGCCCGTCGAACATCGGCGCCATCCAGGCCGGCAGCGAGGCGCCGCAGGACGCGGCGAATTTCCGCACCTGGGCGAAATTGGTCACCGGCAGGATGCCCGGCACGATCGGCACGCCGATGCCGGCGGCGGCAGCTCGGTCGAGAAAGCGCAGGTAGACATCGACGTCGAAGAAGAACTGGGTGATGGCGCGGGTGGCGCCGGCGTCGATCTTGCGCTTGAGATTGTCGAGATCGTCGGCGGCGCTCGGCGCCTCGGGATGGGTCTCGGGATAGGCCGCGACGCTGAGCTCGAAATCGGCCACCCGGCGCAGCCCGGCGACAAGGTCGGCGGCATGGGGATATGCGCCCGGCGACGGGCGGTAAGGCCCCTCGCCCGGCGCCGCGTCGCCGCGCAGTGCCACGAGATGGCGGATGCCCGCCTCCCAATAGCGCCGGGCGATCTCGTCGACCTCGGCAGCCTCGGCGCCGATGCAGGTGAGATGCGCCGCGGGCTCCAGCCCGGTCTCGCCGCGGATGCGCAGCACCGTGCCGTGGGTGCGCTCGCGCGTGGTGCCGCCGGCGCCATAGGTGACCGAGACGAAGCGCGGCCCCAGCGGCTCGAGCCGCTTCACCGTCTCCCATAGCTTCGCCGCCATCTCCGGCGTCTTCGGCGGAAAGAATTCGAAGGAGACCAGCGGCCGCGCCCCGGCGCGAACCGGCTCGGCCGCGAGCAGCGCCTGGCGCGATCCCATCATGTCGCCGCTCCCGCCGCCTGGCGCAGCGGCGCGCCCGCCTCGGCGGCGCTGCGGCGATGCGCCGGCCAGAGCGAGACGGTCAAGGGATCGCCGGGCAGGCGGCGCACCGGCTCGGGCTCGAGCCCGGCGGCGCGGCACCACAGGGTGATCTCGCCATCGGCGAAACCGAGGCGGCGATGGGCGTGCTCGCTGCGCAGGAATTCGAGCTCGTGCGGCGCGAAATCGGCCACCACCAGACGGCCGCCGGGCCGCAGCACCCGCGCCGCCTCGGCGATTACCTGCGCCGGATGTTCGGCGTAATGCAGCACCTGGTGGATCACCACCGCATCGAAGGAGGCGCCGGCGAGCGGCAGCTGATACATGTCGGCTTGGCGGATCGAGCAGTTGCGCAACGCCGAGCGCTCGAGATTGACGCGCGCCACCGCCAGCATCTCGCGCGAGAAGTCGACGCCGAGCGCGCGCTCGACGCGCGGGCCGAAGACCTCCAGCATCCGCCCGGTGCCGGTGCCGATGTCGAGAAGGTCATGCACCCCCTCGGCCGGCAGCAGCCGCACCAGCGCCGCCTCGACCTCCTTCTCGTCGATATAGAGCGAGCGGATGCGGTCCCATTGCGCGGCATTGGCGCGGAAATAGGAAGCGGCCTGCTCGGCGCGCTGGCGCTTGACCTGGGCCAAGCGCTCGCGGTCGAGTGCCAGCATGGGATCGGCTTCCGGCAGCAGGTCGAGCAGCCGGCGGCCCAGCGCGCCGCGCTCGGCCCGGCGATAGAACACCCAGCTGCCCTCGCGGAAGCGGTCGAGCAGTCCGGCATCGCACAGCAGCTTCAGATGGCGCGACACCCGCGGCTGGCTCTGGCCGAGGATCTCGGTGAGCTCGCTGACGGTGAGTTCGCCCCGGTCGCACAAGGCCAGCAGCCTGAGCCGCGTCGGCTCCGCCGCCGCCCGCAACCCCGCCAATAGCCCGTCCATGCCGCCTCCGCCAAGCCATATCTATCCGCGCATATAAACATGTCTTTATATGATTTGCAACAAACAAAGCCGCGGCTCCTCCGCATTCGACGCGATATGCCCAAAGGGGTCAAAGCGGGAGGCGCTCCCGGGCGAATCGCCGGCGATCGAACCGCTGCGGCTATCCGATCTCAGAAATGCGCGCCGGCGGTCATCACCATGTCGATCGTCGCGGCATCATGCGACAGGGGCAGGGCCAGCACCTCGGAGTGGATGATCCGGTCGCCGATGGGCGTCCGGTCGTAGAACCGCGCCACCGGCGCCTCGCGCCGCAGCACCTCGTCGAGATGCGAGCGGACGACGTCGCGGAGTTCGATATCGAGAAATTCGCTGAGGCGCCGTCCGGTCAGGTCGATGCCGTATCGGGCGGCGCTGATGCTGCCGCACAGCCGGTAGCGGTAGTCCCGGGAATCGCGGAGCACGTCGATCAGCGACAGGTTGCCCAGCACATATTTCAGCTCGAGCGGATCGAAATCGCGGCGCGCCGGAAAGCGCCGCCCGCCGCGGCGCAACTCCCAATCATCGTAGAGACGCCGCAACAGCTCCGATTTCAATTCGACCACGGCCGCCTCCGCGCGTGGTTGTAGGGCGCCATGGTTGAGGATTCATTAACCACGCGCGGCAGCGGCGCAGGCCGCAAGGGACGCGCGAGAAGGCCGGGGGCGCTTCCACCGATTACTATGCAATTTGCATAACAACACAGGTGCCGTGAACGCCCTTCCCCACTGGCGAGCCGCTAGCGTTTTGCCGCGGGTCATGCTAGCGAGAGCGGTAAGGAAGGGCTGCCGGCGCCACCCGCGCCCGCGGGGAAGATCCGGCGGCCTCCCGCAACTGCCGCTGCCCGTGACGGGCGCCGGTCACAGCGAGGGCTCGAACCAGCCATGTTCCCGCGCCGCCTGCTTCGCCTGTTGATCCTGGTCGTCGGTCTCAGCCTCGCCGCAGGCGGCCTCGGCAAGGCCGCCGGCAGCGATCCCGTCGGCTTTATCAACGAACTCGTCGACCAGGCGCTGAAGGCGCTCGACAACAAGCAGCTCAGCACCGAGGATCGCGCCCGCCAGTTCCGCGAGCTGCTCGATCAGGATTTCGACATGACGCGCATCGCGCACTTCGTGCTCGGGCGCTACTGGAAAGAGGCGAGCGAGCAGGACCGCCAGCGGTTCCAGATGCTGTTCGAAGAGTATGTCGTCCGCGCCTACGCCCAGCGCTTCAGCGACTACAGCGGCGAGAAGGTGAAGATCACCGGCTCGCGGCCGGAGAGCGAGACCAGCACGCTGGTGCAGAGCCAGATCATCCGCCCCGACGGCGCGCCGCCGGCCAAGGTGGATTGGCGCGTGCGCAAGGCCGATGGTGGCTTCAAGATCGTCGACGTCGACGTCGAAGGCGTCAGCATGGTGCTCACCCAGCGCGAGGAGTTCAGCTCGGTGATCCAGCGCAGCGGCGGCCTCGCCGGCCTCAACAAGACGCTGGAGCAGAAGCTCGCCAGCGGCGACACCACCCTCGCCGCGCCGCCCGGCGCCAAGCGGGACTAGCCAGACTCCTAAAACAGAACCCGCCACCCATCCCCCTTGAGGCTGCGAGAGGGGTTATGAAGGCGATCCCGCGCCTTGGCTTGCGCTACCGCGTCAACGGCTTGTAGCGGATGCGGTGCGGCTGGTCGGCTTCGGCGCCGAGGCGGCGCTTGCGGTCGGCCTCGTAATCGGCGTAGTTGCCTTCGAACCAGACCACCTGGCTGTCGCCCTCGAAGGCGATGATGTGGGTGGCGATGCGGTCGAGGAACCAGCGGTCGTGGCTGATGACCACGGCGCAGCCGGGAAACTCGAGCAGCCCTTCCTCGAGCGCGCGCAGCGTGTCGACGTCGAGATCGTTGGTCGGCTCGTCGAGCAGCAGCACGTTGGCGCCGGCCTTGAGCATCTTGGCGATGTGCACGCGGTTGCGCTCGCCGCCGGAGAGCTGGCCGACCTTCTTCTGCTGATCGCTGCCGCGAAAGTTGAACAGCGAGCAATAGGCGCGGCTCGGCATCTTGCGCCGGCCGAGATCGATCTCGTCATTGCCGGCGGAGATCTCCTCCCACACCGTCTTGCCGGGCACGAGCGTGTCGCGCGACTGGTCGACATAGCCCAGCGTCACCGTCTCGCCGACGCGAAAGCTGCCCTTGTCCGGCTTGTCCTGGCCGGTGATCATGCGGAAGAGCGTGGTCTTGCCGGCGCCGTTGGGGCCGATGACGCCGACGATGCCGCCGGGCGGCAGGCGGAAGGACAGGTCCTCGATCAGCAGCCGCTCGGCATAGCCCTTGGCGACGTGCTCGGCCTCGATCACGAGGTCGCCCAGCCGCGGCCCCGGCGGCAGCACGATCTGCACCGTGTCCGATGCCTTCTCCTTGCTCTGCGCGACCAGCGTCTCATAGGCGGAGATGCGCGCCTTGCTCTTGGCCTGGCGGGCGCGCGGGCTCTGGCGCACCCAGTCGAGCTCGCGCTCGAGCGTGCGCTGGCGCGCCGCCTCCTGCTTGCCCTCCTGCTCCATCCGCTTCTGCTTCTGCTCGAGCCAGCCGGTGTAATTGCCCTCGTAGGGAATGCCGCGGCCGCGATCGAGCTCGAGGATCCAGCCTGCGACCTCATCGAGGAAATAGCGGTCGTGGGTGACGGTGACGACGGTGCCGGGGTAGTCGGCAAGGAAGCGCTGCAGCCAGGCGACGCTCTCGGCGTCGAGATGGTTGGTGGGCTCGTCGAGCAGCAGCAGATCGGGGCGCTGCAGCAGCAGGCGGCAGAGCGCCACGCGCCGGCGCTCGCCGCCGGAAAGCTGCGTCACGTCGGCGTCGCCGGGCGGGCAGCGCAGCGCGTCCATGGCGATTTCGACGGTACGGTCGAGCTCCCAGCCGTTGACGCTGTCGATCTTCTCCTGCAGCTCGCCCTGCTCGGCGATGAGCTCGTTCATCTCCTCTTCGGAGAGCTCCTCGGCGAAGCGCGCGCTGACCTCCTCGAAGCGCTGCATCAGCGCCACGATCTCGCCCAGCCCCTCGCGGACGTTCCCGGCCACGTCCTTCTCGGCATCGAGCTGCGGCTCCTGCGGCAGGTAGCCGACCTTGGCGCCGTCGGCGGCCCAGGCCTCGCCGGTGAAGTCGTCATCAAGGCCGGCCATGATGCGCAGCAGGGTCGATTTGCCGGAGCCGTTCGGGCCGAGCACGCCGATCTTGGCGCCGGGCAGGAAGGACAGCCGGATGTCCTTCAGCACCTCGCGCCCGCCCGGATAGGTCTTCGACAGACCCTTCATCACATAGATGTACTGATA